>DASTMJ010000240.1:0-11212 GCA_035714205.1 Flavisolibacter sp.
CCCTTGTCCGCACGTCGTGCTTTCACGGCTCACAAACAAAAAAGCCCTGGCTATCGCCAGAGGCTTTGTTTGTTTTGTCGGGAAGACAGGATTCGAACCTGCGACCCCCTGGTCCCAAACCAGGTGCGCTACCGGCCTGCGCTACTTCCCGGATCTATGTTACTTAATTATATAAGTACCATAATTCCTGCGGTGAGGGCGGGATTCGAACCCGCGGTACAGTTTGACCCGTACGGCAGTTTAGCAAACTGCTGATTTCAGCCACTCATCCACCTCACCTTTTCACCACTTAACCCACACCTCATTTGCAAGGGTTGCAAAAATAGGGATAAGAGGGAAATAACTAAAAAAATAAATCCTAAACTCTAAAATTAACTTCCAGAATTTAGGATCTATTCTTTGAACTAGTACGATTTACATAGCGGCCAGCTGAACTTTCTGTTGCAGCTCCATTACGCTGTCCCTGAACGTTCCGTCAGTATCCATCAGGTCTTTTACAGTTTGGCATGAGTGAATTACGGTTGTATGATCCCGTCCGCCAAAATGCTCACCTATTGTTTTTAATGAATTCTTCGTAAATGCTTTTGCAAGGTACATTGTAATCTGGCGTGCCTGTACAATTTCACGCTTACGGGTTTTTTGTAAGAGCTTGTCGTAAGGAACATCAAAATAATCACATACCATTTTCTGGATGGTATCGATGGTAATTTCTTTACTGGATGTTTTTACAAAGTTTCGCAACACTTTTTTGGCAAGATCTAGGTCAATCTCCCTGCGATTTAGCGAAGATTGTGCCAATAAAGAAATCAAGGCTCCCTCCAGTTCGCGAATATTAGTATTGATGTTGTATGCAATGTACTTCACCACTTCCTTAGGCATCTCTAACCCATCGTTCTTCATCTTTCTTTCCAGGATCTCTATCCTGGTATCGTAATCCGGCATTTGTATATCGGCGCTCAATCCCCAACGGAAACGACTTAACAAACGCTCCTGTACACCTTCAAGGTCTTTGGGCGACTTATCAGATGTAAGTACTAATTGTTTCCCTGACTGATGTAAGTGATTAAAAATCGCAAAAAAAGCATCCTGCGATTTTTCAGCACGGTTAAAGAATTGAACATCATCAATAATTAATACATCTATTAATTGGTAAAAATGAATGAAATCATTGATAGCGTTGTTACGGCTATGATCAACAAACTGGTTGATAAATTTTTCTGAGCTGACATATAAAACCACTTTGTTGGGATGTAATCTTTTTACTTCGTTACCTATAGCTTGCGCCAAATGGGTTTTACCCAAACCAACGCCACCATAAATAACCAAAGGATTAAAGGAATTAGCGCCTGGTTTTTCAGCAACTGTTTTGCCAGCCCGGCGGGCCACCCGGTTACTATCTCCTTCAATATAAGAATCCAACGTGTAATTCGGATTCAATTGCGGATCAATGTGCATTTTCTTTAAACCCGGTATAACAAAGGGGTTTTTAACCGGCGTATTAATCACCAGCGGAAAATCCATCTCATTATTCGTAAACGATTTATATGAATGACCAGCCATATCAACAGTTACGGGTTTATTGCGGGTGTTGCCACCATCTACCATAATCCTATATTCAAGCCGTGCATCTTTACCAAGTTCTCGTTTCAGGGTTTTAGCCAATAGATTCACGTAATGTTCTTCCAGGTATTCGTAAAAGAACTGGCTTGGAACCTGTATAATTAAAACATTGTCTTTTAGTACTACGGGCTGGATCGGTTCAAACCAGGTTTTAAAATGCTGCCATTCTACAATATCTTTTATGATCGATAAACAATTGGTCCAAACAAGTTCTGCATTTTTCTCCATGTACTCCAAAGCAGTTTTTATATTGATTTAAGAATAGTTTCACCAGGTTTTTCACAGAGTGTGTAAAAAAAAATTTTTTTAGGACAGGAAGGCGAATATCTATAAAACACTGCGAAAAAAAAATTTTTATTCCTGAGATTTTTTATTAGACCCAAAGAAGGTTGTTTCTAATTTTTTATCGTCTTCAAGCTACAAAATTTTATGCTGAATAAAAGAAGTTTTTTATCTAAAAAAGAAGAGTTGAATATTATGCAGGCTCACCTGTTCAATTAAAAAAGTCTATTGATAAACATTATGAAAGTTTTATTTCCTGATCCTGTGCTGAACATTCAACTTTGCCAGGCGTAAAACCTTTTTCAGGATAAAAACCTGACCTGTATGCAACAAAAAATTGCTTTAAAACTTTTGCCCTCAGAAGCTGCAAACGAAACCAGCATTAAAAAGGCGGTGGCACAGGCTTGTGCAACAGATCTTCATAGGGTATCCGGCTTCACACTTTTAAAACAATCCATCGATGCAAGAGGAAAGCAACCCTGGGTCAACCTTTCACTAGTAGCCTACATTGATGAACCTTACCAGCAAAGACAACTCATTCCACTGTTACTTAACGATGTACATCACGCATCAAAACAAATAATAGTGATAGGTGCAGGCCCGGCCGGTTTGTTTACAGCCTTGCGTTTAATAGAATCAGGTATAAAACCAATAATCCTTGAAAGAGGCAAGGACGTAAGGGCAAGAAGACGAGATCTGGCCGCCATTAATAAAGAAGGTATAATAAATCCTGAAAGTAATTATTGCTTTGGCGAAGGCGGTGCGGGCACCTACAGCGATGGTAAACTTTATACAAGAAGCAACAAAAGAGGAGACATTAACCGGATCTTAAATTTACTGGTTCATTTTGGTGCTCCGGAGAAGATCTTATATGAAGCGCATCCCCATATTGGAACCAATAAATTACCTCATATTATTACTGCCATACGAGAAAGGATCAATGAATGTGGTGGGCAGGTGCTTTTTGAAAAAAAAGTAATTGATTTTCTAATTAAAAAAGATACTATAACCGGGGTACATACTTCAGATGGGGATACCATTTTTGGCGATTCGGTTGTATTGGCCACGGGACACTCAGCAAGAGATATTTTTACATTATTGCATAACAAAAGTATTCTTATTGAAGCAAAACCTTTTGCATTGGGTGTAAGAATAGAGCATCCTCAAGCACTCATCGATACGCTTCAATACCATTGTTTATCAAGGGGTGAATTCTTACCCCCGGCCTCTTATAGCCTTGTGCAACAGGTTGACGGTAAAGGAGTTTTTTCCTTTTGCATGTGCCCGGGAGGCATCATTGCTCCCGCTGCCACCGACCATAATGAAATTGTTGTAAATGGATGGTCACCTTCAAAAAGGAACAATCCCTTTGCCAACAGCGGTATTGTGGTGAGTGTGGAAGAAAAAAATATTCAATCATTTAAAAATTATGGCCCGCTTGCAGCCATGTATTTTCAGCAGGCCGTTGAACAAAAAGCATTTGTAGCGGGTGGCGGCGCATTAAAGGCTCCGGCCCAAAGAATGGTTGACTTTACGCAAAACAAAACTTCAGCATCCCTACCCGGCTGCAGTTATCTTCCGGGGATTACATCTGCCAACCTTGGCGATGTATTGCCTTCATTTGTTTTTAGTTCGCTGCAGACAGCATTTAAAGAATTTGGAAAGAAAATGCATGCATCGGGATACGGTAAAGGTTATTTTACCAACGAGGCTGTTGTGGTAGCTACCGAATCAAGAACCTCGTCCCCGGTTCGTATACCCCGCAATGATGAAAATCTCCAACACACTCAAATTAAAAACCTTTATCCATGCGGCGAAGGCGCTGGTTATGCAGGCGGAATTGTTAGTGCAGCAATGGATGGAGAAAGAATAGCCAATCAAATTGCAACGGTTCTTTCAATTTAAACAAACTGGCCCGGAGCATACAGGCATAAAAAAGAAGTGATTGATATAGTGAAAAAGCTCGTTCGCATAATATTTGTTTTCGCCATGCACCAACCGTATATATTTAACCTATTTATATTTATATAACAAAACCACATTGAATGCCCCTGTTACAACTTCAAAACCTGAAAAAGTTTTACGCAACTCAAAAAGCTGTAGATGACGTAAGTTTTTCCGTTGAAAAGGGTAGCATTTTTGGATTGCTTGGCCCTAACGGGGCCGGCAAAACAACTTTGCTCAGAATGATCACCGGTATTCTTTACCCTGATAACGGACAGATATTATTTGAAGGCAAACCTTTTGACGCACTTAAGGATGTGGAAAGAATTGGTTATATGCCCGAAGAGAGAGGCTTGTATAAAAAAATGAAAATTGGGGAACAGGCACTTTACCTGGCACAGTTAAAAGGTATGGAAAAGGAGCAGGCATTGAAACTGATTAAAGAGTGGTTTGTAAAGCTGGAAATGCAAAGCTGGTGGAACAAAAAAGTGGAAGACCTTTCAAAAGGAATGTCACAAAAACTACAATTTGTTACAACGGTACTCCATAATCCCGGCCTGATCATTTTGGATGAACCATTTAGTGGCCTGGACCCTGTTAACAGCAATATCATTAAAGATGAGATTTTTAATCTTGCTAAAAAAGGAGCAACCATTATTTTCAGTACCCATAGAATGGAGCAGGTTGAAGAAATCTGCGATCATATTGTTCTGGTGAACAAAGGACAGAAAATTTTAGATGGTACAGTTAAAGATGTAAAACAACAATTCAAGGAAAACATATTTAGAATGGGTTTTGAGAAACTACCCGTAAATAATTTCAATTCAGCTTTTGATGTGGTTAAACAGGATGGTGAAAATGCGCTGGTTGTAAAAATCCACGAGGGTTACAGTCCCAATGATGTTTTACGTTTTTACCTGCAACAAGACGTTGCAATCAAATCCTTTCACGAGATTCTGCCTTCCCTGAATGAAATTTTTATTCAATTAGTAGAAGGCACACCGTCTGCACGCCAATTTCAAACCATAACTGCTTAAATCAAATTAAATGAACAAAACCTTACTGATTATAAAGAGAGAATATTTGAGTCGTGTCAGAAAAAAAACTTTTATCCTTTCTACCATTCTTACTCCCCTCCTTTTTGCAGTGGTCATTGGCGCCGTCATTTTTATCACGGTCAAAAATATAAGGAATGAAAAAATAGCCGTCGTTGATCCCAAAGGCATTTTGAAATCAAACCTGGAAAGCAGTAAATCGGTTAGTTATGAATTTACAACAGATGCCGATACAAGTAATTTTAAAACCAAAGGTTATTCTGCTATTCTGTATCCACCAAATACAGGCATCAATCAATCATCGAATTTTAAGGTTGTTACAGAAAAGAGTTTAAGCCGGTTTGCAAATGAAAGAATTGAAAAAGACATTTCCCAGGCACTTGAAAATAATATCATAGCGGATTCTTTAAAAATCGATCCCAGGAAAATTGACGAATTAAAAAAACAGGCAGAACTCACCTCGGTTGAATCTGTAAAAAAAGACGAACTCGGTAAAACAAGAGGATCTGATTTTAACCTGGCCAGCAGCATTGGCTATGTCACAGCCTTTCTCATTTACATAACATTGTTTGTATATGGCGTTATGGTAATGCGTGGTGTTATGGAAGAAAAAACCAACCGGATTGCAGAAGTTATCGTGTCTTCAGTAAGACCCTTTCAACTGATGATGGGAAAAATTATTGGCATCGGGGCCGTTGGGCTAACCCAGTTTCTGATCTGGATTATTTTGATCGCCGGCATCAGTACATTAATGATGTCATTTATACCGGCTGAAGTGTTACAACAAGTGCAGGAACAGGGACCCGAAATGTCAGGCTCTTCGGCTCAAACGTCGGAGGCTGTACGTACACTGGCCAATGCTCAATTAAGCCTGTCAACGGTAAACTGGCCTTTGGTAATTGGATGTTTTATATTTTATTTTTTGGGCGGATACCTGTTTTATGCTGCTTTGTTTGCTGCGGTTGGCAGTGCGGTAAATGAGGATGCGCAGGATGCGCAGAGTCTTACATTCCCTATCACAATGCCTATCATCATTGCCATCATTATTATGGTCAATTCAATAAACGACCCAACCAGTTCCCTGGCCACCTGGAGTAGTATTATACCCTTTTTCTCCCCTATAGTTATGATGTCTCGTGTACCGTTTGGCGTACCGGATACAGTAGCAATTTGGGAACTAGGACTTTCCATGGCATTATTGATACTTGGGTTCATTTTCACCACCTGGCTAAGTGCTAAGATCTATCGAACCGGGATTTTATTGTATGGTAAAAAACCAACCTGGAAAGAAATGATCAAATGGATCAGACGTTAAAGATTTTGAAAAATACACGGGGATATTTTGAATTACGAATACAATCGTACATTTGATACGAAACATTTCGTCATTTAAAATAAAAGCCAGTTTATGAAAAGAAATTTTTGGACCCAACAAGTACCAGTTATCCTGCTGGTATCTGGAATGGTACTTACAACAGCAGCCTTTCAAAACAAACCATCGCAACAAACACAAAACACTACAGACACGATCCCAGGTCGCGAAAAGAAAATCAGGAGCATTGATGATGCCTTAGAAGAGCTTGAAAGAAGCAAAGTGGAAATGAACCGCGCCTTTAAAGAAATTGATTTTGATAAATTAGAGAAGGAAATCAGTGAGTCAACACGGAAGATGCAGCTTGATATGGAAAAAATGCAATCAGAGCTTGCCCACTCTATGAAAGAAATAGATGGTGCAAAGATCCAGGCTGATGTACAAAAAGCATTAAAAGACCTGGATCTTGCCAACATGCAAGCCGATATGAAAGAGCTGAAAGGAATAGATTTTGAAAAAATGAAAGCTGATATTGAAGCTTCAGTTGCCAAAGTTGATATGAAAAAGATCCATGAAGAAATGGAAAAAGTGCGCAAGGTGGATATGGAAAAGATAAAAGCAGATCTGGAAAACATGAAACCCGAGCTGGAAAAATCTATAAAGCAAGCCCATGAAGGCATGGAAAAAGCCAAAAAAGAATTATTGGAGTACAAAGGTTTTGTTGATGGCCTTGAAAAAGACGGGCTAATTGACAAGAACCAATCTTATACAATTGAATACAAAAAAGGTGAGTTGAGCATTAATGGCAAAATACTGCCGGCGGAAGTTTCAAATAAGTATAGCCAATTTTTAAAGGATCGTAAGGATTTTACAATTAAAAGAGAACAGGATGATTTTAATATAGATGAAGATTAAGATGCCTGATACCATAACCCAACTTTAGAAGAAACCCTGCCCCTGCGGGGTTTCTTCTTGCTTAATTTAGAAGCATGAATGGCCAATCAATGCCAGACAAAGAAAAGGTTAGCATGTACTTTATTGCTGTGATACTTCCTCCGGCATTAAATGAGCTAATCCTTGCGTTTAAAAATTATATGCTGGAAAAATATAACTGTAATGTGGGGCTAAAGTCGCCTGCACATATTACCCTTATTGCGCCATTCTGGATGAGAGAAGAACAAGAACCCCAATTGATCACTGATATAGAGATTGTAAGTGAACCAGCACGCTGTTTCCGTATGGAATCAAATGACTTTTCTGCTTTTCAACCACGCACCATTTTTATTGATGTGAAAAATGGCCCGGAACTAAATGCTTTAAAAAGCACAACTGATGCGTTTTTCAAAGAAAAAGATTATAAAATAAAAATTGATCAAAGACCTTTTCATCCGCACATAACCATTGCGACCCGTGATCTTCACAAAAAATCATTTTACGAAGCCTGGGACTATTTCAAAGTCAAAAGTTTCAGAAAAGAATGGATAGCAGATAACATTTCTTTGTTGAAGCACAATAAAAAAAATTGGGATGTCATTCATACATCCCAATTTCAAAATCGTTGAAGCGTTATTATTCAAAATCTGTAAACAGCAATCCCGGTAATATCTGGAAGGCATCATTTTCATCCATCTCAATATTCAGTTGGCAGCCTTCGTCAGAGCGAATGATCACTTTATCTTTTGTTACTCTTTTAAACCCGTCTTTTTCAAAAACTAATTTATAGGTTCCGGGTTTCAGGTCGTTAAATGAATAATTGCCATTATTATCGGTTAAAACAGTCTTTTCTTTTTTACTGGCAGAGTATGCAACCACGTTTACGCTGCCTAGCGGCTTCCTGGTTTCGGAGTGAATTACACCACCCGCAATATCATTTTTTTTATTTCCTTCTGTACCGCCGTTGGCACTGGCCATTATAGCAGAAGCGCAGAAAATGATGGTTAAAAGCAGTAATCTGACATTCATGGTTTAACATTAAAAGGTGAGCCAATAAAACACCTTAAGACTCGCTACTAAAATTAGCATTTTTTAGTGGATTACCTAAAGCTTTTGTAAAATCATTCCATAGATTTTCCACCACTTTTCCGGCAGGTAAAATATCGTCCAGCAATGCACTCACCTGCCCTATTTCCAACTCACCCTCTTCAAGATCACCCTCGTACATTCCTTTTTTGGCCCTTGCCCTACCTAAAATCAATTTAAGCTCCTCGGCATCAGCTCCTCGGGATTCAGCCTCCTGAACCTGCTGAAAAAATCTGTTTTTCAAAAGTCGCACCGGCACTAGCTTCTTCATTGACAATACAGTATCGCCTTCCGCTGCATTAATCACTGCATGTTTAAAATTTAAATGAGAAGAGGCTTCTTCAGTAGCCACAAACCTGGTACCTACCTGCACACCTTCGGCACCCAATGCCATGGCGGCCAGCATTTGCCTGCCGGTTGCAATGCCGCCAGCTGCAATAACCGGTACAGAAACCTTTTCTGCAACAGCCGGTACTAAAACCATTGTTGTAGTTTCTTCCCTGCCGTTGTGGCCCCCGGCTTCAAAACCCTCTGCCACCACTGCATCGCAACCTGCCTCTTCAGCTTTTAAGGCAAATTTGCTGCTGCTTATTACATGCACCACTGTTATGCCATGTTCTTTAAAATGTGGTGTCCAAGTTTTTGGATTACCGGCCGATGTAAAAACAATCTTTACGCCTTCTTCAATTATGATTTGAATATGTTTACCCAGGTCAGGATAAAGTAAAGGAACATTTACTCCAAATTGTTTTTGAGTAGCCTGCTTACATTTTTGAATATGTTCGCGAAGGACATGAGGATACATGCTTCCTGCCCCAATGAGTCCCAGCCCGCCTGCATTGCTTACTGCGCTGGCAAGTCGCCAGCCACTTGCCCAGATCATACCAGCCTGTATAATGGGGTATTTTATTTTGAACAAATCTGTAATTCTATTTGAAAACATAAATACTATTAGACAATTGAGGAGTTGTGCAAATATGCTGATTAATGTTCAGAACAATGAAGTGAGTGAACAACGCTGCCATCCGTTGTGCAACCGGCTGCCAAAAAAATCTGGTTTAAATTATCCCAGGTCGATATCAGTATTGTCGCCAATATTAAGGGTCCTGGTTTCTCCACGAATGGTGGTGTCGCTACCAATTAGCGAATCGTCCAATACAATATCAAACAGGTTGGAAAAAGAACCAATGATGGAATTCTTGACAATAGACGAATCGATGATGGTATTATCGCCGATAGTAGCATTGGGACCAACGATGGAGTTTTTAATAGTGCAGCCTTTGCCGATACTAACAGGCTGGATCAAAACAGTGTTTTCGTATTCGGCACACATCTCTGCCCTGGCGCCAAATTTTTTCAGCAATGTGGCATTTGATTCAAGAAGGCTTTCCCGCTTTCCACAATCAAACCAGCTGTCCACTTTAAACGCATTAAATTTTGCTCCTTTCTGAATCATGCAATCCAGGGCATCTGTAATGCTATATTCGCCATGTGTTTTAATACCTTGTTTAATATTGGCTTCCAGGCACTCAAACATCATTGTAGTTTCCTTTATTTTGTACACGCCTACAAGTGCCATGTTTGATTTTGGAATATGGGGTTTTTCCACCAGGTGGGTAATGGTTGTATTGCAATCAATTTCAGCAACACCAAAACTACGCGGGTCGTCAACCTTTCTTACGCCGATCATTGAAGTTTCGCTGTTAATTACCGACGACACATTATAATCGCAGATCGTATCACCCAAAACAATAATAATCTCGTCACCATCCACAATATTTTTAGTCAGCCGAACAGCGTGACCAATTCCCTGCCTGTCGTTTTGGTAGACAAAATGAGCTGAAACCGACGGATAATTTGCTTTTACAAAATCCTGGATCTTTTCGCCCAGGTAACCTACTATAAAAATAAACTCGGTAACACCTGCATCTTTCAATTGGTCTACAATGATGCTTAAAACTGTTTTACCGGCAATGGGTATTAATGCTTTAGGTTGGGTATAAGTATGAGGTCTTAATTTAGTTCCGGCACCTGCTACAGGAATAATTGCTTTCATTGATGATTTTTTTGGTGGCTATCTCACTTATCAAAACAACCCACCAGTGTTCTTTATTTATTCAACAAAAAGAAGCGGACGAAATTACTGATTTTTATATCAAATCACCTAAATGCCTTTACTTGCCATCACACACTTATTTTTGTAAATAATTAAGACCGGCATAAGCCTGTTTATCAGCTTCTGTTGTGTCACTCACTTCAACGTTCAGAACAATAATCAACCAGAATGCAAAGAGACAACCAGGTTTTTGACATTATTAAAAAAGAATTAGATCGTCAACGGAATGGAATTGAATTGATCGCTTCGGAGAACTTTACCTCGCTCCAGGTTATGCAGGCCATGGGCAACGTAATGACCAATAAATATGCGGAAGGTTATCCCGGAAGAAGATATTATGGTGGTTGCGAGTTTGTGGATGAAACCGAGCAGCTAGCCATTGACCGCATTAAAAAAGTTTTTAATTGTGAATATGCCAACGTGCAACCACACAGTGGTGCACAAGCCAACGCTGCGGTTATGTTGGCGGTTTTAAAACCAGGCGATAAGATTTTGGGTCTTGACCTGAGCATGGGCGGACATTTAACCCACGGCTCACCGGTAAACTTTAGCGGCAAACTTTACCAGCCATTTTTTTATAGTGTACATAAAGAGACCGGTTTGGTTAACTATGAACAACTTGAAGAAGTGGCCCGCAAAGAAAAACCACAACTAATCATTTGCGGTGCATCGGCCTATAGCCGCGACTGGGATTATGCCCGTATCAGAAAAGTAGCCGACGAAATAGGTGCATTTGTAATGGCAGATATTGCGCACCCGGCCGGATTGATTGCCAAAGGCTTGTTGAACTCACCATTTGAGCATTGTCATTTTGTTACCTCCACAACACATAAAACTCTACGTGGCCCACGTGGGGGCATTATT
>DASTMJ010000241.1:0-10260 GCA_035714205.1 Flavisolibacter sp.
AGGTCAACATTGGTTTTAAAATTCTTTTTCAGTGTCTCTTCAAAATCATCGGCAAATAATTTACATATGATTTCAAGGGTTTTTTCCTGTGCGTTCTGATTGATCTCCGTCACCGCCATGTAGAACGGATGGAATGTTCTAGTTCCAGGTAAACCTATTGATGCATCAGTATTTTGTTGCATACCAGTTTCAAATGTTCTTTTACCGGAAAAAGAAACAAGTACTAAAAAAGCAGGGATCAATAACCACTTATACAAAACAGGAGCCATCAGGCAAAGTATTTTTTTCTTTTACAAAAGTCTGATTTATTTTGAACCCTCAATAGTACAAAAGGTTAAAGAATTGATGAATGGGTAATTAAAGAACGTATCAATAACTGCCCCTTGCATCAAATGCGAATAGACCCATGAACGATTTTAGCTTTTATTTTAAAATAGGCTGGGAACACATTATTACAACAGAAGCCCTGGATCATATTTTTTTTGTTGCTGCCTTGGCTGCAATTTATATGCTGAGGGACTGGAAACAGGTGCTTATCCTGATAACGGCTTTTACTATTGGGCACAGTATTACACTTGCATTGAGTAGCCTTAGCATTGTGGAAGTTTCAACTGATTGGGTAGAATTTTTTGTACCCTGCACAATTGTTATTACAGCTGCTGCCAATCTTTTTCAGAAAACTTTTACACCTAAAGCCATACGGATCAATTATTTTTTAGCGTTATTCTTTGGCCTCATTCACGGGATGGCTTTTGCCAATACACTTCGTATGATTTTGGCCAGCGACCAGAGTTTTGCTTTGTCGATGTTTAGTTTTAGCCTGGGATTGGAATTGGGACAGGTGCTGATTGTGTTCATCATCCTTTTACTGTCGCAGTTGATTGTAGGCTTGTTAAAGACACCCCGGCGCGACTGGGTTATTTTTATTTCAGCCGCCATCATGGCACTGGCCATGCAAATGGCAATTGAACGCTGGCCCTCAGAAACGGGTTCGGAAATGGTGCAGGTGAATAAAAAATAAAACATTAGTTCTTTTAACGAACGTTATTGCAGCCTGGTTATAATAGCACCATTTGCTGCATGTATTGATGCAGTACAAGAGTGCGACGCAACCAAAGCAGAAATGGCTGGTATAGTTGGCTAAATAAAAATTGTATTTTCTAATCTATCATCATAATAAATCAATGCACATGAAGAAAGTTTTTTTGTTTTTTGCTTTTGCCGGATTTGTATCCGCATCAGCGCAAAACATTCAAAACAATCCAGGATCCAATCATGGAAACAAGTTTGAACAGTTAGGTTCTATTTTACCCACACCCAATCAATACCGGTCGGCCAGTGGTGCACCCGGCCCCAAATACTGGCAGCAGCGGTGTGACTATGACATTAAAGCAACCCTTGACGAAAAAGCCTTAAAGCTTACGGGCACCGAAACGGTTACCTATTATAACAACTCCCCTGATGTACTAACCTACCTCTGGTTGCAGCTTGATGAAAATGAACACAGTTCCGTTAATAATGCCAACTACCAGTCAAACAGTTCCATGCCCCGCCAGGGAAATTTTCAGCAATTGCTGAACCAGGAAAATTCTGATAAGGACAATGGATACGGCCATATTATTTCCAAATTAACCGATGCAACAGGAAAGGCACTTAAATACACCATCAATAAAACGATGATGCGTGTTGAATTGCCACAACCCCTGAAACCCGGTCAGAAATTTATTTTTAATTGCAGCTGGAGCTATAAGATCTCTGACCGAATGACTATGGGCGGACGCGGAGGTTATGAATATTTTCCGGAAGATGGAAACTACCTTTTTACCATTGCCCAATGGTATCCGCGTCTTTGCGTGTACAGCGATGCTGTTGGCTGGCAAAACCACCAGTTCACCGGCCGCGGAGAATTTGCCTTAACCTTTGGAAACTTTAAGGTGCAAATGACTGTACCGGCAGACCACGTGGTTGGCAGCACAGGCGAGTGCATAAATTACCAGCAAAATCTTACACCAACCCAATTAAGCCGCTGGCAAAAAGCACAAACTGCTAAAGAGCCGGTTGAAATTGTTACCCTTAATGAAGCAAAGGCAGCCGAAAAAACAAAAAGCACAAAAACAAAAACCTGGATCTTTAAAGCCGATAATGTTCGTGACTTTGCCTGGACCTCCAGCCGCAAATTTGTTTGGGATGCAATGCCCGCCATTGTTGAAGGCAAAAAGATCATGTGCATGAGCTTTTATGGAAAAGAAGCTTACAACTTGTGGCGTAAATATTCTACCAAAGTTGTAGCGCATACTATTAAAACCTATTCCAAATTTTCTATTCCTTACCCCTATCCCACTGCCCAGAGTGTTGAGGCTGCAAATGGTATGGAATATCCTATGATCTGTTTCAATAATGGCAGAACAAATAAAGATGGCACCTATACAGAACAAGTGAAATACGGAATGATTGGTGTGATTACACACGAAGTAGGTCACAACTTCTTTCCCATGATCATTAACAGTGATGAACGCCAGTGGACCTGGATGGACGAAGGACTCAACTCGTTTGTGCAATACCTTACACAGGAATTATTTGACAACCGCTATCCTTCACGCCGGGGAACTGCCTGGGGCATTGTTGATTATATGAAGCTTCCAAAAGACCAGTTGGAACCTATTATGACCAACTCAGAAAATATTACCCACTTTGGCGATAATGCTTACGGGAAACCGGCAACAGCGCTGAACATTTTGCGTGAAACGGTTATGGGCAGGGAATTGTTTGATTATGCCTTCAGGGAATATGCCCGCCGCTGGGCATTTAAACATCCTGAGCCGGCCGATTTCTTCCGTACCATGGAAGACGCCAGTGGTGAAGACCTTGACTGGTTCTGGAGAGGATGGTTTTATGGAACTGATGCTGTTGATATCTCACTTGATTCGGTAAAATATGCAAGGGCCAATTTAGATGCCGGTTTACCTCAGCCACGTACCGGTATGCAGCCCCTGGCTAAACCTGCAAACGTAGTAGAAGACATGGCTAAATTGCGTAACCGCGAGGATAAAAACATCAAATTCCAGACAGATGTTGATACGAGTCTGCGTGATTTTTATTGGAGATATTCTCGTGGTTTAGAACCATACGACACAACCCAATATGCATATACATTCACACCAAACGTTGAAGAAATGACAGCCAGTGAAAAAGAAAAGCTGGCAGGAAAACATTTTTATGAACTAAGTTTTAGTAACAAAGGTGGTTTGGTTATGCCCATCATTATTGAATGGACATATAAGGATGGATCTAAAGAGCTTGAGCGTATTCCGGCACAAGTCTGGAGAGCCCGGGAAAATAAAGTGACCAAGTTTTTTATGAAAGACAAAGAAGTGGCTTCTATTAAACTTGATCCTATGAGGGAGACGGCAGATATTGACGAAAGCAACAATAGCTGGGGCAATAGCAGTGAACAACCCAGCCGGTTCCAGGTATTTAAGTCAAAACAAGGAGTACGCGGACAGGCGCAGGGAACCAATCCTATGCAAAAAGCACAGGAAAAGAAAGGTTTCTAAACACATAAAAGCTAATTACAAAACCACTCTCAAAAACGGGAGTGGTTTTTTTATGTCAACACTATTCTCTTTTAGTTTGCCTCCATTCATTCGTAGTTTTTCGGTCTTTTTATAGGTACTATTACGAATATACCGTGCGGTAGTTTTTCATATGCAAACTTCAATTCTAACGATTAATTTAGCGCTTAAACAATCCCTCTATGAAAACATCAATTCGAATTTTCGTTTTGGCCTTAAGTTTTATTGCTTTTTATTCTTGCAGTAAAAATGAAAAAGTTCCCATCCAGTTGTTGCTAACCGACAACCCTGCAGCTTACGATTCTGTAAACATCCACATTAAAGGAATTCAGGTAAAAATGAACAATGATGATGCCGGCTGGATCAACATTGAATCAAAAGACACAACTGTCAACCTGTTGGACCTTCAAAATGGAGTTACCATGATCCTGGCCCAGGATGAAGTTCCTGATGGAGTATTGAAAGAAGTACGTTTTATTTTAGGATCTGATAACTATGTGGTTATTGGAGAAGACAAATTTCCGTTGGAAACTCCAAGCGCAGAAACTTCCGGCTTAAAAATCAAGATTGATAAGGAGTTAAATGAAACGCTTAACACATTTACACTGGATTTTGATGCCGCACTTTCTGTAAAAGAAGAAAACGGTTCGTATAAATTAATGCCGGTTATTAAGTTAAAAGCCTGATCTGATACCAACTGCAAAAAAGCCTTTCCGTAAAACGAAAGGCTTTTTTTATTCGCTGAATGCAGGCTTACAAATTGTTTTAAACAAGCCCTGCAATAACACCTATCTCTTTTCCATATAAGTTTATACGTAAACCTCCGGTTTCTACATTTAGTCATTGGTCCATCCCTGAAGTATATGTAACTTTTACAGTTCATCCTTTTAATCACTTAAAACCAATTGTTATGGCTATTGTTAAGGTTATTGAGGTTATTGCCTCATCAGAAAAAAGCTTTGATGATGCAGTAAAAAACTGCATTGATGAAGTAACCAAAACGGTTCACAATGTTGATTCGGTTTACGTAAAGGATTTTAAGGTTCATGTGAAAGACGGAAAAGCATCGTCCTATGGAGTTATCTGCAAAGTTTCCTTCCGGGTAGATCCAGGCAGGTCCGAATAAAGTAACAGTATACCTAAAAAAAGAAACCGGTATTATAACCGGTTTCTTTTTCATGATCAAATTTCCTTAATTATTCATAATTACCTGTGCACCTAAAGCCTGTGTTCCCTGCCCGGTAACAAAACCCTTAGCAAATACGGTGTAAATTTTTCCGGCAGTTAATGTAATATTAGGTAGGGCTAATACAACTGTTTCTGTACCGGCCAACCTTACTTCAAGATTATACGTTCCTGCATCAAGCGGTGTAAAATTGGCAAACGTTGCGGTTGTAGCCTGATCGTTGAACATCCGGTTTGCAAAAACTACAGGTCCGCCGGTTACTGCAATATCCACAGCCGGTGCATTAGGACTGAAATGAAAGAATCTTACATGAGCTTTACCTGTTGCCGGGGCTGTTAAATTATCAACCACTACAGCAGCTTTGATCTTACTTACAGAGTCAATGGCAAATACCGAATAATTAGTATTGGCTTCCAGGTTTACATTGGCGTCAATTACATAGGTTGTAGTTCCGGTGGGTGACACTTTAATATTTGTTGCACCTGCATTTACAGCATTATAGGTACTATTGGCCGGGTAGGCTACATTTGTCAACGCAACTGCATTATTGATTCGCACATCAACAGCAGGAGCATCAGGCGATGCATGCACTACCATTACCTGCGATTTCAGTTGTTCCATGTCATCGTCATCACTGTCGCAGGAGGCAAAAATTAAACCGATACTTAAAATTCCAAGTGCTTTCCATGATAGTCGTTTCATATGATCTTTTAGGTATACAACACAAGCACCACTAAAAAGTTGAACAAACAACCCTAAAATTTAGAGTCACCGCAAAAAAATTTTATTCTGTTTCAGGTAATTTTTGGGACTGTACAAAAACATTAAACAGGGACAGTTACTTATTGAACGAAGGGAATATTACTCTCTGCCTGCATGTCCTATATATAATGAGTATGTTTATTTTTCGAAACAGGAGGCTTGATATTTGGAAATTTCAGGTAATGTACTATTTTCATATTCCAATTCAATCCTGTTAAAAAACACATTCCAATGAAAGCCGTTTTAAAAAGACTTAATAGTCTGAACACCACCTCTCTTCTCCGCAACTTTTTTATTTCTATTCTTTTTATGGCATTTTTTGTAGCCACACTTTATTTCCTGATCACAAGTCCTGCTTAAAAAGAAGAATATCAATTATAAGTTACCAGGCTATTCCATAGTCTTCGCCGTGATTGCTTGATCCACCCCACAAGCTTCCATGCTTCCAATCAAAATAAATGGCATTGATTGGTCCGGAAGTCCGGTCGCCAAAACTTAAGGTATAACCCATTTGCCTTAATTCTTTTCGAATCCAGTCCGGTGTAGATTCATGAAGAAGGATGGAACCCGGTTTTGGTTTTCTGTCCTGCCCGCCTAATGATAGATACAATTGGTTGGTATTGATATTGGCTGCTTCAGAAGCTTCCTGCACTGTCATTCCAAATTCAACAATATTTAAAAAGAATTGCAGCAGGTTTTGGTCCTGTGTATCTCCACCCTGCACAGCAAACGATAAAAAAGGCTTTCCCTCTTTTAACGCCAGCGTTGGCGTTAAGGTAACTCTTGGCCTTTTGCCGGGTTCTACAATATTAAATGGATTTAAGCTGTCGCTAAGATTAAAGCTTTGCATACGCTGGCTCATCCCCACTCCGGTTCTTCCGGCAATGGTTGCGGGAATCCATCCACCGCTGGGTGTAATACTTACAACCCAACCTTCCTTGTCTGCCGCTTCAACTGAAGTTGTACCTCTCCATAACTGTTCCAGGTATGCTTCATCAACAGGTGAACCAATAAAGGAAGTGCTGTTGGGTATCTTTTTCAAATAAGGGTTTGTTTTCCCTTCAAAAGGATAAGGATCACCCGGTCCTGTTTTAGCGTCATTCTTTTGCCAGTTAATTGTTTTTGCTCTTGTTTTTGCATATTCCTTGTTTAATAATCCTTTAATAGGCTCTTCCGGTGGAAAGTAAGGATCACCATAATAAAAATCTCGGTCAGCAAAAGCAAGATTCATGGTTTGGTATAAAGTATGGATATAGCGGGTTGAATTATAGCCCATACTTTTCAGATCAAAATTTTCAAGGATGTTCAAAGATTGTAACAGCATGGGCCCCTGCGTCCACTGTGATAATTTATAAACTTCGATACCCTTGTAATTTACATGCAGCGGTTCTTCCTGTACCACTTTCCAGTTAGCCAAATCATTTAAAGTGATCAGGCCTCCCTGTTCTGCTGAACCCCGCACAAATTCTTTTGCAATATCTCCCCTGTAAAAACGATCGTTGGCTGCATAGATGGCTTCCTTACGGGTTTTCCCTTTTTTTAAAGCATCCTGTTCTGCCTCTACCATTTTATTTAGTGTTTCTAACAGATCTTCCTGGCGGAAGATCTCTCCGGCTTCCGGAGCTTCTCTTTCCTCGCCAGGGTGAGTTAAGAAAACAGATTTGGAATAGGGCCATTGTTTAATACGGTCTTTATTTCTTTCGATATTATTGGCTGTTTGTGCATCTATGGGATACCCATCGGCCAGTTGCATGGCAGGTGCCAATATTTCTTTTAAACTCATGGTACCATATTCTGCCAGCATAGTGCATAATCCGCCGGGTGTGCCAGGCGTTACCGCAGATAATGGTCCGTATTCGGGTGGGTATTGCAACCCTTTATTTTTAAAAAACTGAACGGTTGCTCCTGTCGGCGCCACACCCAAAGCATTGATACCAATCACTTTTCCTGTTTTTGGATTATAAATAAGTGCCTGCGTTTCACCGCCCCAGCTCAGAACGTCCCACATAGTACATGTGGCTGCTAACATAGCACAAGCCGCATCTACAGCATTACCACCTTTACCAAAGATCATGGCACCGGCCTGGGCAGCTAATGGCTTGCCCGTTATTGACATCCAGTTTTTACCATGTAACGGAGGTTTTTGTGTTTGTTGCGCAAAAGAAGAAATTGAAACAAAAACAAGAAAAAACAAGAACCCTCTCATAAACAATGATTTGAACTTAAAGTTACAAGCAAGTTTTTCTACAATAAGCAGTTACATTCTGTTTAAGAAAAATGTGGTTCGCCATAAAAAAATTAAGTCAACGCACCCACATCTATATAAACAATTATTATGGCATAAATTTTTGAGCTTATAACAAGAAGAATTTTTTATGATAGTTCATGAATTTAAAGAACTGGTAGAAGTAACAACCGCAAAAGGCACAGGTTATATATGGTATATGATGGATTATGGTCCACACAGCGACACCCTATACACAATTATCATTAAAGAAACAGGTGAATGCTGGCAAATGAGTCATAAAGATTTCAGGATAAGCCAGAACGTTACCATGGGTATTTGTGGCAAGTATGAAAAGATAAATGCCAACCGGCTGGATCTTGCAAAAAAAGAACTTCCGCTCTTCAATAAAGGTTAACTCCTCATTCAACATTCATTGATTGGGTTTGAACGAGGAGTTGGAAATAAGATCTTTAATCTATAAGAAGATCAAAATTTACATCGGTCTTGCTATCGGTTTGCCTTCAGCATCCAGGTAATGAACAGTACCAATGTTTAATTCATGTATACCTTTTTCAATTTTTGTTTTATCACCCACAATCACCCAGATAAGATTTTTAGGCTTCACCACCCTGCCTGCCGCTTGTTGCACATCATTCATTGTCATGTTCTGAAGTAATGCAGGATAGGTTTTCAGGTAATCTGCTCCCCTGTCGTAAGTAATTGCATTTTTTAATGATGACATGACTGAATTGTTGGTTTCCCATATGCCCGGAAGCTTCATTATAGAATTGGCTTTTACCTTTTCAAACTCAACCTGTGTAACAGGCTTTTCTCCTATATAACCTTCCAGTTCTTTTTGAAGTTCGATTAATGATTCTTTTGTTTTATCCGTTTGAACGGGTGCATACACCGCAAAAAATCCAGGTCCTTTTGCATTAATAGTAACGGTACCCGAACCATACGACCAGTGTTTATCTTCTCTTAAATTCATATTCACTCTTGAAGTAAATTCTCCGCCCAGTATCGTGTTCATCATTTTTATGGATTCATAGTCTTTGTCTTTTGCAGAAGGACTAATCTCTGCAGCCAGTATAATTGTTTGTTGTGCATCGGGTTTATCCATGATAAAAACCGATGCCTTATCTGCAATGGCAATGTCCTTAATATTTTTTTCGGGAACTGTTTTTTGTTTCCACGATGCCAGCTTTGTTTCCAGCTTTGATTTTAATTCTGTTTCAGTAATATCACCTACCACCACCAGTGTTGCGTTATTGGGTGCAAACCAGCTCTGGTGGAACTCCACCAGGTCGTTACGTTTGATTTTCATTACAGATGTTTCAGTGCCGGAACCTGTAAATGGTTTGCTGTAGGCGTGATCTTTTCCATAGATCAATTCAGGCAATACACGTAAACCCATTGCAAACGGGTGTGCCTGTTCCTGCTTGATGTTTAATACCTGCTCTTTCTGAATTCTCTCAAAATCTTTTTGAGGAAATGATGGATTCAGCAAAACATCGGCATACAAATTAAGAGATGCGTCAAAGTCTGTTTTTAAGGCTGAAAGATCCAGATATGAATTATCCAGGTCAGAATAACTTTGAATGCTGGCACCCAGGTAGTCCAGTTGATCGCTGATTTGAAGAGAAGACCTGGTAGTAGTTCCTTCTGTTAACATTCTTCCTGCAAGTGATGCAAGACCTGCCAGGTCATTTTTATCAGCTGCATATCCTGCATTTACCATCAATGACATATTTACCACGGGCACCGCTTTACGTTCTACCAGGTAAACATTCAAACCATTGGAAAGCTTAAATTGTTTTGTTTGCGGAAATTGCACAGGAACTTCTTTTGCCAAAGGAGGTTGTTCGGTGCGGTTTAGTGATGATGCTGTATTACTGAACTGGCCATACGGGTATATATTCAATACATATTCTCCATCCGACAACCAATCGTTGGCTACTTTTTTAATATCGGCCGGGGTTGCGTTTTTTGTCCAGTTCAATATTTTTTTATAATGGTCTGCAGAACCGCCATAAGTATAACTTTGAGCCAGGATGTCGGATTTACCTCCAAAACCTCCCACTCTTTCCATCCCTTTTATGAAGTTGGAAAAATGTCTTGTTTTAGCAAGATCAAGTTCCGCCATGGTAACCCCATTCACTAAAAGTCTGTTTAGTTCTTCATCAATTATCTTTTCAATTTTTGCAAGGTCAACACCGGGTTTGGCATCCGCAATGATCACAAGCTGGCCACCAATTTCTTTTTCATCGGTATAAGCAAAAAGGTTACTGGCCAATTGATCTGTATATACCAGTCGTTTGTAAAGCCTTGACGTTTTCCCATCGGATAAAATGCTTCTCAATAAATTGATATACGCCATTTGTTGTGTACCCCAACCCGGTATGTTCCATGTTTTTTGAATGCGTGCCTGCGGCACACGGTCCTGAGCTTCCTGGTAATGCCTGCCTTCCAGTTTAGCTATCCACGTAGTATGTTTTGCAATGGGTGGACCC
>DASTMJ010000242.1:0-11212 GCA_035714205.1 Flavisolibacter sp.
AGGGATAGCGTAGAGGGAAGAAATGGTGCTTTTATGTTCCAGGGAACAATTTCCGAACCGTTGTTAGCCAACCTGCAGGTAAAATATGCCAGGGAAAATGGAAGTGAAAAACCGAAGATTGAAAACTTTCAATTCTTTTTAGAACCCGTTAAAATTAATATTGAAGCCAAAGATTCATTAAAAAATTCTGTGGTAAAAGGTTCAAAAGGTCAGCAGGATTTTGAGCGTTTAAAAAAAGCGCAGGAAGTGTATTTGCCAAGATTGGAGAAATTATACGATCAATATCGTATGGCGCAAAAGTCTGGAAATAAAGAGGAGATGAATAGAGTTGAGGAGGAAGTGGAGGCTGTCGATGCCGAGGCAAAGGAAAAAGTTTTTGCTACGTTTTTAAAAGATAACCCCAATTCCCCGGCAGCTTTATATGCTCTTCAGCAATACGCTGGTTGGGACATTGATCCCGACAAGGTTGAGCCATTCTTTGCCTCGCTCCCCAGTGAACAGCAAAAACGAGGTTCTGCCATTGCCTTAAAAGAGCGTATTGAAATCTCAAAAAAGACCGCTGTTGGAAGGTATGCTATGGATTTTACACAAAACGATACAACAGGAAAACCAGTTTCTCTTTCCTCATTCAAAGGAAGGTATGTGTTGATTGATTTCTGGGCCAGCTGGTGCGGTCCCTGCCGGGCCGAAAACCCCAACCTTGTAAAAGCGTTTCATAGTTACAAGGATAAAAACTTTACAGTTTTAGGCGTATCGCTTGACAGACCTAACGCAAAAGAAAAATGGTTAAAAGCAATTCATGATGACGGGCTTACCTGGACCCAGGTGAGCGATCTGAAATTTTGGGATAATGAAGTTGCCAAGCAGTACGGCATCAGGGCCATACCTCAAAATCTATTGATCGATCCACAGGGTAAAATTGTTGCCCGGAACATCAGAGGCAATAAACTTGATAAAACACTGCAGGAATTGCTGGGTAAATAAAACATACGTTCATTTATAAAAAAACCACTACTGTGTGTAGTGGTTTTTTTTATGCGGGAAAAGTTTCAGGAATGATCAAGAGCGCTATCAAGCAGTTTTTCAAGCGTTTGCAACCTGCCGCTAACATTATCCAGGTTTACTACATTGGATATGGCAGCGTTTTGTTCCGTGGCAAACCAAACTAAAACCATAGCTATATAATCCTGCATATCCTTACCCGCAAATTGTGTCTTAAACTCAAGCATTTTATCATTAATGGTTTTAACTGTTTTGCGCACTACTTCTTCATCCTTGGGTTGTACACGTACCCTGTAGGTTCGGTCGCCTATTACAAGATTTAGAGGTATGAGTTCTTCATTCATAAATTGGGAAAACCAGGTTTTATTGACTTAAAAACGAAATACATTTATCGATCTCTTTGATATACTGGTTGATCTTCCTTTCAAAATCCTTTTTATCCTTATCGCTTAACTCGCCTGAAGAAACTTTTAATATGGTCATCTGCTGGTGAAGTTCTTCCATTTTCTGCCGCGATGATATATCAGCTTTTTTTGCCGTTTCCAGTTCAAATTTGAGCTGCTCATTTTCCTTTTGCAATTTTGAAAATTGCTTCAGCAACTGTTGCAGTTTATCATTTATTATATTGAACTGTTGATCCACAGACATATTATTTCCTGATTTCGGCATTTAACTCTTTCTCTAAGGTAATCATGATCCTATTCATCCAGGTATCGATTTCTTTATCGGTAAGCGTTTTTTCTTCATCAATAAACCTGAAATTGATGGCCATTGACTTTTTATCAGCACCTAATTTCTCACTTTCAAAAACGTCAAAGAGGCGCAGATCCTGGAGCGTTTTCAATTTTAATTTGTTGACCTGCTGCTGAATTTCGTGGTATGTCATTGATTTTGGAACCACAATAGCTAGGTCGCGTTCAACAGAAGGATATTTTGGTATCTCTTTGAATTGTATTTTTTTGCTGGCATATTTTAAAATAGTATCCCAATAAAAATCTGCAAAATAAACAGGTTGCTTTATATCAAATTTAGAAGCCAATTCATTCGAAACCTGTCCCAGCACAACCAATTTTTCTCCCTGCTCTTCTGCTTCAACAGCTGCCTGTAAGTCCTTGGTAGTTGAGGTGCTGAAACTAATATTTTTTACTCCCAAAGCTGCCAAGACAGTTTCTGTAATTCCTTTCAGGTAATAAATATCAGACGTAGTGGATTTTTGTTTCCAGTTAGCTTCTGTTATTTCACCTGTAATGTACAAACAAAGGTGTGGTGTTTCTTTGTACTTCCCGGTATCGGTTGTAGAGTAAGTTTGTCCAAATTCAAAAAACTTAAGATTTAAATTTTTGCGGTTATTGTTGAAGGATACTACTTCAAGTGCGGTATGCAACATGGATGGGCGCATCACATTCAATTCGCTGCTCAGGTTATTTAATAAACGAACAACTGTTGCTAACTCCTCTTCGGAAAAATAAGCAGCATTGGTAATTGAATTAGTCAGGATTTCAGTAAAACCCAATCCGGTCAATACGTTTGATATCTTCTCTTTCAAACGTTCACCCAAATAATTTTCTTCAATGGATGGAGAGATATTGATGTTGGTTGGAATTTCAATACTGTCGAGACCGTCAATGCGCAAAATTTCTTCAACAATATCTGCCGGCAATGAAATATCAGGCTTATG
Source organism: Flavisolibacter sp. (assembly GCA_035714205.1). Lineage (GTDB taxonomy): Bacteria > Bacteroidota > Bacteroidia > Chitinophagales > Chitinophagaceae > Flavisolibacter. The sequence goes on from DASTMJ010000242.1 coordinate 2,681, forward strand.
AAAAGGTACTCCCACCGTTAATGTATCCATACTTTCCCTTTCCATAGAAAAACCAAGATTTTGCAAAATGTTTTTTACTGTATCAGGATGATAATTTTTTCCACTCAGTTTTTTCAGGTAATGGTACTTAATAGATACTTCTTTTTTGGGTTGTGGATCGGGGTACACGTCAACAATTTCTGAAGCAATAGAACCACCTGCTATTTCTTTGATCAGCATAGCTGCCCTTTTTACAGCAGTTACTGTATTTGAAATATCAATTCCTTTTTCAAAACGGGTTGCTGCATCAGTACGCAAACCATGGCGGAACGACGTTTTACGGACGTAAACAGGATCGAAATATGCACTTTCCAGAAAAAGGTTTGTGGTCTGTTCCGTAACACCGCTATGCAATCCCCCAAAAACACCGGCAATACACATAGCTTCATCCGCATTGCAGATCATCAGGTCTTCGCTGCTTAAAAATCTTTTCTTTTCATCCAGTGTAACAAATGCAGTGCCTTCAGCAAGCGTTTTGACAATTACTTTTCCATCCTTTATGGCATTGTAATCAAATGCATGAAGCGGCTGTCCGGTTTCATGCTGTATAAAATTAGTGATGTCAACTATGTTATTGATAGGACGAAGGCCAATAGATTTTAATCTTTCCTGCAACCATTTTGGGGACAGTTTCACCTGCACATTTGATAGGCAAATACCGGAATACCGCTTACAGGCTTCCTGGTTTTCAATGGTAACATCAATTTTCAAAGTTGGTTTGTCAACTTTAAAATTATTTTGTGGCAATACGGGTTTTATTTCTTTTTTATCATGGTGGGAGAGATAAGCACAAACATCCCTGGCAACACCCCAGTGACTCATGGCGTCCATCCGGTTAGGGGTTAAACCAATTTCATAGATGATGTCCGTATAGGGCTTGAAATATTCTTCAGCCGGAGTGCCTACAACGGCAGTTTCAGGTAATACCATAATTCCAGCATGCGATGTGCCCAGTCCAATCTCGTCTTCTGCGCAGATCATACCATAGCTTTCAACACCACGGATCTTTGCCACTTTCATTGTTAGCGCATCTCCACCAAGTGGAAATATGGTTGCGCCAACGGGGGCTACCACTACTTTTTGGCCGGCTGAAACGTTGGGTGCGCCACAAACAACCTTCAAAGGTTCAGCACCACCAACATTTACACTGGTCAATTTTAATTTATCTGCGTTTGGATGCTGTTCTGCCTGTAAAACCTCACCAATTACCAGACCTTTCAGCCCGCCTCTGATCTCTTCAAAAGTCTCCATTTTTTCAACCTCCAGCCCTACTGATGTAAGGATCCTGGAAAGACGTTCGGGTTCAATTTTTACGGGTAGGTACTCACTTAACCATTTATAAGAAATCGTCATGTAAAGAAATAGTTTGTAAATGAGCAAAGATAAACGGCATATGAATCTGTTGTTTTACTGATTTTGAACGGGGTGGGAGCTGGTTTACAAATTGCCGGTCATTCCGTAATATTTCCCAATAACGGGATATGAAATTGATGGCAACAAAACCGATAAAGTTGCAACACAGGAAAGGTTGGTTTTGGCAAAAAAGATGGGTTGACCAAAACAAAATCCAAGTCAGAACGGGCTGCCATGGCTTATTTGAAACGACAAAAATTTAATTCCTTTCCCCAAAAAATTCCTGAAGTGCCATTCTGTTGTTTTCACCATATGGCCAAAATATTTCTATATTTTATTTCCTGACAAAACTTGTGAACAACCTTATAAAAGCTGCGGGAAAAAAAGCAATTTTGTGGATAGATTTGAGTTATATGTTAATAACAACAATTTTGTTGTGAGTACAGGCTGAATATTCAGTGAATTAAAATATTCATCGAAAAATTGATTTTGGTACTTGCCACAGCATTTATATTCGCCGTCTGACTTACTGGGAACATATCGGTAACATTACCGTAACAATAAATTAATACACCAAGACTGATTGAACGGCCCATAGGTCATTGATCGAAAAATCAATGGTTTAACTTTTTTGACGAAAAACTAAAATGGATCTTACTAACCTCAACAGGGATAAAAAAAACAGGAGAAAGGCGCCGCTTGACCTCAGTACCATGATCTACGGAAAGGTTCCGCCACAGGCCAAGGACCTTGAAGAAGCCGTATTAGGTGCTGTAATGCTGGAGAAAGGCGCTTTTGATGCTGTAGTTGAAATATTAAAGCCGGAATGTTTTTATGTAGATGCGCACCAGCGTATTTACAAGGCTATGCAGGGTTTAGCTAATAAAAGCCAACCCATTGATATTTTAACCGTAGTTGAAGAACTGCGCAGCCGCGAAGAACTGGATCTTGTAGGCGGACCTTATTATGTAACAAAACTTACCAACGCGGTTGTTTCTTCGGCAAATATTGAGGCGCATTCAAGGATCGTATTACAAAAATTCATTCAACGGGAATTGATCCGCATTAGTGGTGAGATCATTTCGGATGCATACGAAGACAGTACTGATGTTTTTGACCTGCTGGATCAGGCAGAAAGCAAAATCTATGAAGTAACGTCAACACACTTACGTAACAATTACGAGACCATCGATTCGGTGCTGGTAAAAACCATCCAGCGAATTGAGGACCTGCGTCATAAAAATGAAGATATAACAGGTGTACCCAGTGGCTTCCCTTCGCTTGATAAAGTCACGTACGGATGGCAAAGTACAGACCTTATCATTTTAGCTGCCCGTCCTGCTGTTGGTAAAACGGCGTTTGCCCTGAACCTGGCACGCAATGCAGCATTGCATCCTACCAAATCAACCCCGGTTGCATTCTTTTCGCTTGAAATGAGTGCTGGCCAGTTGGTACAACGTATACTGGCAGCGGAAAGTGAAATATGGCTGGAAAAAATCTCAAGGGGTAAAATGGAAGAGCATGAAATGAAGCAGCTTTATGCCCGCGGTATTCAGCGTTTGGCCCAGGCGCCCATTTTTATCGACGATACAGCCGCTCTGAATATTTTTGAATTGAGAGCCAAATGCCGCCGGTTAAAAAATGCCAATAACATTGGGTTGATTATTATAGATTACCTGCAATTAATGAGCGGAACCGGTGATGGACGGAACAGCAACCGTGAGCAGGAAATTTCAACCATTTCACGAAGCTTAAAAGGTCTTGCAAAAGAATTGCAGGTTCCTATTATTGCCCTTTCGCAGTTAAGTCGTGAAGTGGAAAAGCGTAAGGATGGAAATAAAATGCCCCAGTTGAGTGACCTTCGTGAATCGGGAGCCATTGAACAGGATGCTGACATGGTTTGTTTCCTGTACAGGCCTGAGTATTATGATATTACTCAAGATGAAATGGGTGACAATAACCGTGGTGAGACGCATGTGCGTATAGCCAAGCACCGTAATGGTTCCCTGGAAACGATTAAATTAAGAGCCTTGTTGCATATCCAGAAATTTATTGAAGATAGTGGAGGCGGTGATTTTGGAACGGGTTTGCCTTCCAACTTTAAACCTGTATCTGGCCTGGATAGTGGCGGTGGTGCCCGCATGTTCATTCAAACCGGAAGTAAGATGAATGATCTGCAGGATGATGAGGACCCTTTTTAGTTACTAACTTTTCCATTATAGAAGCTCCGTTCAATTACGGAGCTTTTTTTATTTCTTCGCAGTATGGCTTTACCCTTTTTTTATGTAGAAAACCTGGAAAATGACCTGGTGGTGCTGGATGAAGATACATCCAAACACGTGGTACAGGTATTACGTATGCAGAAAGGCGAACCCATTTTATTGACGGACGGGAAGGGCAAAAAAGCAGAAGCCCGTATAGCAGATGACAACAGGAAAAAATGTAGTGTGAAGGTTTTTTTATCTGCAACAGAACCTGAAAAAAATAATAAAGTTGTTATAGGAATTTCCCTGGTAAAAAACGCTTCCCGCTTTGAATGGTTTCTTGAAAAAGCAACTGAGATCGGGGTTTATGGAATAATACCGTTGTTATGTGAACGAACAGAAAAAGAAAAATTTCGTTATGACCGTATGAAAAATATTGTGGTGAGTGCTATGTTGCAGTCGCAGCAAAGCTGGTTACCGCAGTTGCATCAGCCAACTGATATCAAAGAAGTGATCAAACAAAGTCACTACACTCAAAAGTTTGTTGCTCACTGTTTGCCCGGGCAAAAACAAAAGCTTCCCCATTATACTCCCATAACAGAACATTCATCTATCATTCTTATAGGCCCTGAGGGTGATTTTACCGAAAAAGAAATTGAATGGGCATTGGCAAATAAATTTCAGCCTGTTTCATTAGGAGCTACCCGTTTGCGAACCGAAACGGCAGGTATTGTTGCCTCAGCATTGCTTGTTTAAAAAATACTTGCAAAAATTTTGTTACTGGTTAATGTGCCTGGTCTGAATCCGACAAAATCTCTTCTTTTCTCTGGTACATGATCGGCTCATTCAACTCTACTATACGCCGACGCAACATTCGTTTGCGCATTCCCATGTTCAGCAATTCAACTATAAAAGAAAAGGCCATTCCGAAATAAATATAATTTTTTAGGTGAAGCTGATGAGCCGCTTCTGCATTCCAGCCTTCAATAATCAGGCTTAACCCAATCATAACCAGAAAGGAAAGAGCAAGCATTTTTAAAGTAGGATGTTTGTGAATAAATGAAGCAATGGCTGGGCTGAAAGTAAACATAATGATCATGGCAATTACAACGGCAACGATCATAATCTCTACATATTTCGCTGTACCGCCTGCTGTAATAATGCTGTCAAATGAAAATACTGCGTCAATCAATAATATCTGTCCAATTGCCTGCCCAAAAGAAATCCCTTTTTTATTTTCAAGCGCCATACTAGGATCTTCTCCTTCCAGTTTATGGTGTATTTCTTTTACAGATTTATAAATCAGGAAAAGTCCTCCTGCAAGCATAACCAGGCTTGCCAGGTCAAATCCTTTTCCTCCAATTGTGAAAATAGATTTCCCTTTTTGAGATAGGAGCCAGCCCAGTCCAATCAGCAAAATGCTGCGTAAAAGAATACCACCAATCATCCAGATGCGCCTTGCTTTTTTCTGGTCTTTTTTGTCCTTAAGCCGGTTCATGATTATGCTGACGAAAATTACATTGTCAATGCCCAGCACTACTTCCAGCACCACTAGAATTAAAAGACTAATCAAACTTTCTGTAGTAAATAGATGCTCCATAATAATTGAATGTTATTTTAAACCGCTTTATTTTTTTCTATATACCTGGTTCAATATGTTCTTTACAATAAACGGGCCTTCATAAATAAAACCCGTCCACACTTCAATTAATGTGGCACCTGCAATTGTTTTTTCAATGGCATCCTTACCAGTAAAAATTCCACCGCTTGCAATGATAGGTATGCTACCTGAAGTTTGGTTTGAGATATACGTAACTACTTCGGTTGAACGTTGCTGCAAAGGTTTTCCGCTCAACCCGCCGGAGCCTATCTGTTCAAGTTCCTCTTTGGTGGTAGTCAATCCATCCCTGCTGATGGTGGTGTTAGTAGCAACCAATCCATCCAACTGAATTTCTCTGGCCAGGTCAATGACATCATCTATTTGGTCTGCGGTTAGATCAGGTGCAATTTTTAACAACAATGGCTTCGGGTCTGAAAAGTTTTTATTTAGTTGCTGCAAGTGTGTCAATATTTTTTTCAGCGAGTCTTTTTCCTGAAGTTCCCGCAAACCAGGTGTGTTTGGAGAACTTACATTCACTACAAAAAAATCCACATAAGGATGTAAGGCGTGAAAGCAGTACTCATAATCTTTCCATGCGTCTTCATTGGGTGTGATTTTATTCTTACCGATGTTGCCACCAACAATAAATGTTGCATGTGAATCTTTTACAATTGGATGTAGTTCTCTCCATTTTTTTAATCTTTCGCATACGATCTCTACTCCATCATTATTAAAACCCATCCGGTTGATCAAGGCATTATCCTTTGGTAAACGAAACAACCTTGGTTTTTCGTTACCACTTTGGGGCCTGGGAGTTACCGTCCCTATTTCAACAAATCCAAAACCCAGCGCCTTTAGTTCACGTAAATATTTTGCATTCTTGTCAAAGCCTGCACCAAGACCAACCTGGTTTCGAAAAGAAAGCCCCCAGATATTTTTTTCAAGAATTTTGTCAGTAACAGAAAATTGTTTGGTAATGATCGTTTTAATGAAGGGAATGGAACACAGCGCCTTCAGAATATTCATTGAAAAATAGTGTGCAGCTTCAGCCGGTAAAAGAAACAGGATGTTGCGTAGTAACTTATACATTTGGTTGGCGAAGATAAATTTTACATCGTTTCATTGATTAACCGTTTCTTTTTGTTTTCCGCTTATTATAGTATTCTTGTTACACAATCAATACGCATGAAAAAACTACTGTTCTTATTTTTTTGCTGCTGTTTTAGTTCTTTACTGTTTGCACAATCGGCAACCGATAATCAATTAAATGAGAGGTTGAACACCTACATGAAATTGAACCGTGATCAAAAGTTTTCAGAATTGATGAATTACCTGCATCCCTCTATATTCAGTTTGGTGCCCAAAGAAAAGTTAGCAGAAGTATTTGAACAATCTTTCGATAATGATGAGATCAGGATCAGCATTGATAGCACAGGTATTACTGGTATCAGCCCGGTTTTTAAGCATCAGAATTCCAGTTACCACTATATTACGTATTACATGGAGATGGCACTTCACCTGAAAGATTCAAGTGCAATGGAAAATGAGGAGCAAATTGAATTTATGAACACGTCATTGAAAGAAGGTTTTCCCGATGGAAGTGTAAATTATAACAAAGAAAAAAAAGCATTCCTTATCAACGGCTCAAATATTATGCTGGCCATCAAAGATGCAATCAACCCGCAATGGATGTTTTTAGGAGTTGAGAAGAAAAATCCTGCCATGCTAAGGAAACTGGTGCCCGCCGCAGTGATCAATCATTTTAAGATATTGTAGAAATAGTTGTTGATGCAACTAAAAGGTAAATTGCTTAATTTTAAGTTCAAACTTTAAATAATGCAGGAAGCATTTATTGTTGCAGGCTACAGAACTGCAGTAGGAAAAGCAAAGCGGGGCGGATTTCGTTTTTACAGGCCTGATGACCTGGCAATTGACCTGATAAAAGGTTTGCTTAAATCAGTTCCGCAACTTGATACAGCTCTAATAGATGATGTAATTGTTGGAAATGCTGTACCTGAAGCGGAGCAGGGTTTACAGGTTGGCCGCATCATTGCGGCCCGTGCTGTAGGATACCATGCGCCAGGCATGACCGTGAACCGCTATTGTGCTTCGGGGTTGGAAACGATTTCTATTGCAACGGCTAAAATTCGTATGGGTATGGCCGATTGTATTATTGCAGGTGGCACAGAAAGTATGAGCCTTGTTCCAACTACAGGATGGAAAACTGTACCTTCTTATTCTATTGCTTCAGACGAACCAGATTATTATTTAAGCATGGGCTTAACTGCAGAAGCAGTGGCTAAAGAATACAATGTTAGCAGGCAAGAGCAAGATGAGTTTTCCTATCATTCTCACCAAAAAGCTTTAAATGCCATAGAAAATGGAATTTTTAAAGAGGGAATTCTTCCTATGACCGTTGAACAAATTTTTCTGGATGAAAAAGGAAAAAAACAAAAACGATCATTTGTAGTGGATACGGATGAAGGACCAAGAGCTGATACTTCCATTGAAGCCCTGTCCAAATTAAAACCTGCCTTTGCTGCAGGAGGTGTGGTCACTGCAGGTAATTCTTCCCAAACCAGTGATGGCGCCGCCTTCGTTTTGGTTATGAGTGAGAGGATGGTTAAACAACTGAACATTCAACCTATTGGCCGTGTGGTTGCCTGTGCCTCTGCTGGCGTTCATCCCCGTATAATGGGAATAGGCCCGGTAGCTGCTATACCAAAGGTTTTAAAACAAGCTAATATAAATCTTAGCGATATTGATACCATTGAATTGAATGAAGCTTTCGCATCACAATCTATTGCAGTTATTAGAGAAGCTGGTTTAGATCCTCAGCGAGTAAATCCTAATGGCGGTGCTATTGCACTTGGTCATCCATTGGGTTGTACAGGAGCTAAATTGACCATACAGGTTTTAAATGATCTGAAACGAACCAATAAAAAATATGGAATGGTGACTGCCTGTGTGGGTGGCGGTCAGGGGATAGCCGGCATCATTGAACGGCTATAAGAATTGATGCTGATCATTATATTGAATATACTTGAATATGTGCAGAACTAATGGGTACGCTTACTTGACATGGGCATAGGAAATTGTTAAGTTTGGTTAGCACCAAAAAGCAAACCTATGAGTCAACCTACCACCAAAATTCTGTATGTTGATGATGATAGTGATGACTGTTATTTTCTAGGACTTTCATTGAGCGAAACCGGTACCAATGCCGATCTTGTTTGTGCTTCTGACGGGCAGGCTGCTGTAGACTACCTGAATTCAATTAGCTCTTCAGACTTACCTGGATTAATAATCCTTGATCTGAATATGCCGAAATGGGAC
>DASTMJ010000243.1:0-2450 GCA_035714205.1 Flavisolibacter sp.
GTTGAAGTGCAGACACTTACTGATTTGGCCGCTCCATGAAGTTTTCTTCACGGGCAACCCCCATTGGAGTTGCCATAACACCCCAGGGTCCTTTTCGGGGGAAAGTAAGTTGTGTCAAAAACAATTGATATCACCAGTTGACTGTTACATAGCAAATGAATGCCAATTCATCTATTCTGTGATAGGATGGTGTTAAGGGCTTATTAGTTTTGCAGCGCTAACAACAACTGATATGATGACAACTATTTTTCGCCGGACCTACCTGCCATTTTTAATGGTAATGTCGTTGGTGGTGGGTGGAGCATGCTACCAGGCTATATCCATAGTTCCTTTCTGGCAAAAGGATATTTCCATGTTCAAAAATTATGGCCACTGGGGTATTGATTATTTTCCCATTCTGAGCCCGCTGATGACCGTGTTATGGCTGGTATTGGTGATCACAGGGTGGAAGTTGAAAATGCCCAATAAAAAACTTCTGTATGTGGGTCACCTTTTCTACCTGCTGGTGATGGGTAGTACGTTTGTTTATTTTGCACCCTTCCTGCTCACCTACATGGGTCATCCACAGGATACGATTTCAGACCAGGAACTGTCATCCATGCTTAGTACCTGGGCAAGGTGGGATTTTATAAGGCAAATGATTGGATTGATACCGTTAACCATATTTATCTATACCTATAGCAAAATAGGTTATGTAACATCAGAAAAATAAAGGGCTGCGACCGCTGCAGGTGCATTGAAAATTTATCTTCGCCCACCAGCCCTCCATAATGCACTTACAATATGTCTCGTGTTAAAGAAGATGTTTATTGATTCCGTGGTATAACTTCTGACCATCCATCATCCCAAAAAATTTTGATTGAATTATATTGTCCGTTTGTGTCCTTAATTAATTCAACCTGGTAATCTCTTTCCACCTGGAATAAAACAGGTGTTATTGGAACTAATGTTTTAAAGTCTTTCGTTCGATGATTTGTATCTCTGAACATAAGCTGATTATCGAAAATCGCGATTTCAAATTCAGCGAAACGCCCAATAGCCTGGGAATAATCAGTAACGCTTATTGAAGCTGGGGAATTTTGAGATTGATAGTAGTTGATAAGCCAGGTAATCTTTTTCTTTTCTGTTTCGTCGTTGGTCATCGCTAATTTGTCGGTCAAGACCATCTTTTTGGCTGTCATTAACGCCTGGCTTTCATCTATCGTGACCTGGGGAATAACACCAATACCTTCCCAGTTCGTTTTAGTTTTGGCATTCTCTGTTCGCAGGTAAGGGATAAAAGCTACAAAACCATCTCCAAGGCTAAAACTCCTGGTTAGGTGTGCTCCGCCCCGTGTAGTATCTCCAATTATTATTGCATTTTTTAGGTTCTGCAGGGTATAGGCAAAACCCTCTGCCGAAGAATAAGTCCTGGCACTTGTAAGTATGTAAATCGGTACATTTAGCACAAGACCGCCAGTAACAGATGATTTATTTTCTATAAACTCGTCGTTCCATTTATTTTCAATTTTGTTGAAGCTTCTCCCGGTAAAAGTCCTGCTTCTAAAAAAATAACTTAGTATTTCATTTGCCATCAAACCATTTCCGCCAAAGTTGTTTCTTAAATCAATAATTAATGCATCTGTGTGTGAAACAAATTGCATCACCGCATTTATAGTTTTGGATGCCGAAGCGTTTGGTTTTGCAAAGCTGGTAAATTCAATATAACCAATATTAGAAGGAAATATCTCAACTTTCCTGAAGTAAAAATTTTGTTTTACATCGTGTAAACTGTCATTATAATTTACTTGCGCAGCACCCTTTTTGGAGGAAGTAAAGGCAACAATATCCTTTTGAAGTTTGGGGTCATATGTAATCCTTATATGCTTGTCGCTGTATATAGTTTTTATGTCTCTTGTTACAGCCGCAGCAAACTCATTCGGGTTTATAATGACATCATATGTTCCGCCCGCCATTTGTTTTTTGAGATTGTTAATCATTGCAGTGCCCTTGTCTGGAAACACATAGTTATCAGCAATTACTTTATAAATAGTTTGTAGAAGATTTTTTTTCTTTACACCATCAATTGTTTCCTGTCTGTCTTGTCCAAAACAGTGTATTGAAAATAAGAGAGCCAGGCCCAATATCGCTTTTTGTGACATAATTTTTTGGTTGGGTAAGTATTGTGGTGTCAGTTAGCATGACGCATAACACTAAGATACACGCAATTGGAAAATTTGTAATACATCGATTAAAAAACAAAGTTGATTGCACCATCTCTTCTCCCACCAGTCTCCCGACGATGCCTTTACATTATGTAGAACTCTCCGCGGGAACTTATTTGCAAGCATATCAACTCCCACGAGTCCCCTGCAAGCTTTCATTGAGAGGCCGGTTCCATGCCGGAGCATCGCCGGCAAAGAAGGAACACCAACAGTGCTAAATTAAAATCCAGGGCACTCCTAATGTTT
>DASTMJ010000244.1:0-1535 GCA_035714205.1 Flavisolibacter sp.
CTGAAACCAATAAAAAATATATTTCCAAGATCCAGGAATCGGCCAAACGTATGTCGGGGATTATTGAAGATCTTTTAAATTATTCTTACCAGGGTACCGAAAATAAATTTACCAATACAGATCTAAATGAAATTGTGGCTAATGTGATCTACGACCTTGAATTGCTGGTGAACCAGAAATCTGCTCTTATTCAATATGATAACCTGCCGGTAATTGAAGCCGTACCCTCCCAGATGCACCAGTTATTTTATAACCTCATTAATAACTCGCTGAAATTTTCAAAAGTATCTGAGCCTCCCCGAATTTTTATCACCTCGCGGTTAACGGAAAATCCGGCGGGGGTCCTGGGAGTCAGTCTAAACCTATCGGATAACGGGATAGGATTTGAACCAGAATATGCCGATAAAATCTTCCAGTTATTTAAACGGTTAAATGATAAACATTCCTATTCCGGCAGTGGTATCGGTCTTGCATTATGCAAAAAGATCGTAAACAATCATAATGGAAGTATAGTGGCTGAGGGTGAGTTAAACAAAGGAGCCAGTTTTGATATCTGGTTACCAGTAAAACAATGATAGCAGGTTTGTTGAAGGCACAATATTTTCAGTTGTTTTTTAAACTTAAGTTATGAGCCAGGCATTTGTAAAGGAAAGTGATGAGCAATGGTTACACGATGTGCAGCCCACGCTTAATGCCCTTATTGTTTACCTTACAAGGGAGAATAATGGAATACGGGTGTATGAGCAAAAATCATTCGTGAATAAAGATGGCGTAGAGGTTCACCAGATGAGCAATGGGTTGAACTATTCAAAAGATAAGGATGGGCGCTGGCAGGTTGAGTGGTAATTATTGTATCACTTTTAAAACACCATTCCTGTACAATTTACCAATGGGTATTTCGTGCCGGTCAATTTCAATGATCTCTGTTGTATAGGCCTTTATCTTGTTTAAGGAAACAATAAAAGAGCGATGCGTACGAATGAAGTGTTCTTCCGGTAACATGGCTTCTAAAGATGTTATAGACTGCTTTGTAATAATAACTCCATCTTTAGTATTAACTTTTATATAGTCTTTCATACTTTCTACATACAGGATGTCTTCGAGCATAACTTTCACCATTTTACGATCGGCCCGGAAATAAATAAAACCATTTTCCTGCCTGTTTTTTAATTCCGGTTGCCATTCCTTATTCTGAATAGGAAGGTGCATTGCCTTATGAACAGCTTTTACAAACCTTTCAAACTGTATGGGTTTTAAAAGATAATCTACCACGTCAAGCTCATAACCTTCCAGCGCATATTCTGGGTGTGCGGTGGTAAAAATAACTTTGGGCGGGTCTTTCAGGATCTTCAATAAATCGGTGCCTTTCAACTGCGGCATATTGATATCAAGAAACAATAAATCGACAGTGTTTTCCTGTAAAAACTCCAACGCCTGGATGGCATTATTACATTCACCCCGCAATTCCAGTTTTGGCAGGTCGCTGATATACTGTTTCAGAATACTTCGTGCAAGGGGTTCATCATCGGCAATAA
>DASTMJ010000245.1:0-2089 GCA_035714205.1 Flavisolibacter sp.
ATACAATGAAAAGGTGAATAATAGAGATTTATATTCCAATGTAGTCATAAACTATTAATCGGGTAACATTGTTAGAAAGGGCTCTAAATCCGTTCTGTTCTGATAAACGGAATGATATGAAATAAAAAAGTGTCTTATTGCTAAGACACTTATATTTTGAACTACATATTTGTTTATTCGTTTCGGTCCCTGTCATAATAACGTCTTTCCTTTCGTTCCTTTTTTTGTGTTTCTTCCAGTTCCATTTCTCTCTGGCCTTCGGCATTGTAAGCTTTTAAAATAGCTTTTACCAGGCGGTGACGTACAACATCTTCTTCATCCAGTTCTATATAACCAATACCATCTATATTACGAAGTATGCGGCTGGCTTTTTCCAACCCGCTTCTTTGATTACGTGGCAGATCTACCTGAGTAAGATCCCCCGTAATAATTGCTTTTGCGTTGGCACCAATACGTGTCAAAAACATTTTCAACTGTACGTCGGTAGCATTTTGCGCTTCATCCAGGATAATAAAAGCATTGTCCAATGTTCGTCCGCGCATATAAGCTAAGGGAGCAATTTCAATGGTACGTGTACTCATGTAATAGCCCAGCTTATCGGCAGGGATCATATCATCCAGCGCATCATATAAAGGCCGCAGGTACGGATCGATCTTTTCCTTTAAATCACCAGGTAAAAAACCAAGGCTTTCTCCAGCTTCCACGGCTGGACGGGTAAGAATGATCTTTTTTACCGCTTTATTTTTTAAAGCTCTTACGGCCATTGCCACCGCGGTATAAGTTTTACCTGTACCCGCCGGCCCAATGGCAAAAACCACGTCGTTTTTTTCGGAGGCGGTTACAAGGCGTTTTTGATTAGCTGTACGGGCACGAACGGTTTTACCATTCGGGCCAAATACCAATACATCATTAGGATTCCTCTCCACAAAATGGTCAACAGTTTCAGCATCGTCACCGCCTAAAATCTGTTCAAAATAATTTTCACTCATGTGACCATTTCTTTCAAGGTATTGCACAATGAGATCGATTTTTTCTTTTGCTCCATCTACCTGCTCAGGTGCGCCGCTTAACTTAAGCTGAGTGCCCCGGGAAAGAATTTTAAGCAGGGGGAACTTCTTTTTTAAAATATCCAGTTTACCGTTGTTAACTCCAAAGAACTCTATAGGGTTTACGGTTTCAAGGTTGATAATTGTGTCTCTCAAATTCGTTTCAGGTTTGCGTTATACAATCCCGGTCTGGTTGCTGCCTAAGCAGGTGTATCGCCGGTGTTAACATTGGTACAAATAACCCATTTCATACAAGATAAAAAAAAGAACTTGAAGTTCTAAGCGGTTATTTATACACATATGTGTATTAAAAAATTATGCCTAAATATTGATAAGTAAATTACTATTTAATAGCAAAAGCCAGGGTTAACCCGGAGTTAATAAACACATAAGCAGTTGCTATTTTTTAAATAAAGAAAATAAACTGGTTTTAGTACTCACGGAGTAATTAATGATGAACAATGGAAAATCAAAAGAAAATATTCTGGATAGAGTTCATTGGGGATCGCTCCGTCAAAATTGAAGAAGATCAAACTATTTTAGTTGCATCTCTTGCAGCAGGGATACCCCATTACCACGCATGTGGTGGCAATGCCAAATGTTCTACCTGCAGAATATTGGTACAGATGGGGCAGGAGTTTTTGACACCGTGTAATGAGAAAGAAATGTTATTAAGAACGACCATGCACCTCCCATCTAATGTTCGTTTGGCCTGCCAAACCTATGTAAAAGGATCCCCGGTTCATGTACATCGCATTATTCGGGACGAAACCGATATTCATTTATATATTGATGAAGACACACAAGCTGATGTACAGAATATTGGCGAGGAAAAGGAACTTGCCCTGTTCTTTTTAGACATCCGCGACTTTACACCTTTTATGGAGAATAACCTTGCTTTTGATGTGATTCATGTTATGCGAAGGCTGTTTGGTTTGTTCCGAAAGTGCATTGAACTTTATTCAGGAAAAATTATAGAGACCGTAGGTGATGGGCTATACGCTGTCTTTGGCTTTTCAGACGATATAAAATTAGCAACAAAC
>DASTMJ010000246.1:0-5944 GCA_035714205.1 Flavisolibacter sp.
AAAAGAAAAAATATGCCTGTACTGTTTTAACAGCACAGCATATGTACACATGCAAAAATGAAACCGTGGGAAGTGCTGTATCCGCGATGCCAAAAAGAGGAATGCTATATCATACTTGCGAATGACATTTTGAATTATGCCTGTTCTGCTTGTGCAAGGTTTACCGGCAAAAAAAATTCCTGGCAAAAATGAAATGCTTCACTCATTGGGGAAGCAGGAATTCCGGGACCCGGTTAAAGTGGAGTCGTGTTTTTTGATGAACAGTTCAGCGGTTTCTATTTTTTATCCACTTCCATTTCTAATAAGGCCACATGTAAGTTCCTGTTTTGAACCGGCAGTTCTTGTGAATCCGGGGTTTGGTAGTTGCCGATACATTCAAACCCATACGACTTATAATATTCTATAATTTTTTTATTTTCTGCCCATGTGTCCATTCTCACAAACTTGAGGTTGTTTTGGCGGGCATGTTGTTTGGCCCAGGTCAGCACTTTTTCAAATTGTTTCTGGCCTTTAAAGGCAGGGTGTACAACAATCCTGTGCAAATAGATCGCATCATCCTGGTCTTTCTCACACCAAATAAAAGGATCGTTATACTGGATGCTGAAAATGCACAGTATGTGGTTGTTATGAACAATTTTATATTGAAGCTGGTTCTCTATATCTTTTTCCAAACCGGGTATGTCAATTTCATTCCAAACCCGGTACCCGTTTTTTCCTTGTTGCTCCATTGCCTGTTCAAAAAGCCAGATCACATCATCCCGGTCATTTTTGGTGGTATTCTCAATCTTTATATCGCCGGTGGTAATTGTCATAATAAGCATTACTATAGACGTCGTTACTACAAGGATCGCCTAAGGAAAAATGGTTTTGCAAACGGGCAATCCGTGTTTCCCAAAACCTTAATTTTTTTTGAAAGTTAAAGAAAGTCCTTTTGATTAAAACCCGGGAAGTGCCCACTCAAAGCAATGCCATATCAGTCGGTCCTGTTTTTCCTGGTGAGCAATTTCAAAGTATCATGCGCTTGTTTCACCAGTATGTTTTCGGGGTTATACTTATCGTCTTCAAAGCGGTTATGACCTGTTGTCAAATAATCAATAAGCTTATTGTTATGGAAATAATAGCGGCCTTCAAATGTTGTTTCAGTTTTGGTAAGGTCAGGCTGGTCTTTATTATTGTACACAAACGAGTTGAACTGCTCATAAACAAAAATGAGCTGGCCGTTTTTAAAATAGAACTCTGTGATTTCAATCCCGTTTGAAAGCCCGATCCACTGGTAGATCTTTTTGATTTGTTTGTTCTTAAAATAACCGGTCAGCTTCCCGCCGCCATCTGTCATGTTTTCCATGAACGCTTCATTCTCCAGAGTACGTTTTTTGTACATGGAGTCGCTATTGATCAACGCAACTTCTTTCCTGATGTTGGCCATTAAACCTGTTTTGGCCTGGGCATATAAGGGCATTACAAATGCGAATGTTGCAAGGATGAATAGTATGTGTTTGCGAAGGCTCCACATATGAGGGCTACAAATGGTTAGTTTATTGTTCATAGTTTTAGATTTTTCTTGCCAGTCGGCTACCAGTAATGAAAAGGGGCGTCAACATTTTACTTGCCCAGGTATGAGCCGGGCACCTGTTCATGAATCAGGCCAGTCCCAGGCCGGCGCGTTCCTTTTTAGTCAGCTTTGCCTTTACCAGTTCGTAACTCTGCCTGATATAAGCCTCCCATTCTTTTTTATGCAGCCTGTCAGCATTCTTTACCATTACCCATTTGGCTCTTGCCATATAAGGTGCGGGAACAAAACCTTCGCGGCCGGATAGCTCTTCAAATTCCTCATCGCTTACTTTAAAGGAACAGGTAAAGGGTGGTTCCAGCGAGGTAACACAAAACATTTTTCCACCTACACTAAAAACAAGATCATGCCCCCATTTGATATCCTCTGTAACGGCAGCAAATGATAAACAGGTCTTTTGTACAAACTCAATATTCATAGTTCAATTTACTGGTAAATGGTCTTTTAAAAACATGGTTAATGAATTATATTTAAGATAGCAACCCTTTCAATTGAACCTTCAAAAATTATCCCTGCCTGTTTTCCTCCTTCTTGCCCTCACAACATTGCAGGCGCAGATGGTTCCGTATAAAAAATACGCTTCCAGGGATGGACTCTTGTCCGACCGGGTTACAGCTATTAACCAGGATGAAAAAGGATTTATGTGGTTCGGCTCCTATTTTGGAATTTGCCGGTATGACGGAAGAAAATTTGATAAGATTGACCTGCCACCATCACAACAAAACAAATATGTCACCTTCCTGGAGCCGGCTGGCGGTAAAATGTATGCAGGCTTTCTTTTTAGTGGCGGACTTGCAGAATATCACCAGGGTAAAACAAATGCCTGGTTCATTAAAGGGAAAGATTCAGCAGCAGCCAACGATTTTGTTTGCATGACAGATAATGGTGACGGGAGTATTTTAATTTGCAACACAGCAAACCAGTTGTACCGTTTTAAGAATGGTGTTTTTACACATTTGTATACCATCCGTGGTAAAATTCCTTCCTATCCGCGGTCCTTGAAAAAAGATAAAGCAAATAATCTCTGGCTGGCAACCGGTAAAGGAGTTTTGATCCTTCCCTACCCCTATAAAACAGAACAGTTATTTTTTAATAACAAACATGTTTCTTCCCTGGTAAAAGATGACAAAAAAACCCTCTGGTTCGCCATCAGTAATGGCAAAACCTCTTCTATTCAAAAAGCAACAAACTGGCATAAAGGAAAATTGATAAACCATGATACTGTCAGCAATTTACAAGATCTAACTGCTATACCATTTATGAGTGTTGCATCTCGGGGTTTTTGGGGAATTGCTCCGGATTCTTCCCTGGTTCATGTCGATCAACGGTCCAACAAACTTCAATACAAAATCCCGCTTGACTTTACCACCGATATATCTGTAATCTTTTGCGATCGTGAAAATAATATCTGGATAGCCAATGAACCCGGCGTTTTAAAAATTTCCAATTTCAATAGCCAGGGTTTTTTGTTTTCCGAGATTGCCGCCGGCGGTGGAGATCTGCTTATACAAAATGATTTGATGATATGGGCAACCAACTCAAAACATCTTTACACCATAAAACAAAACCGGGTCCGGAAACATTTTCCTCCCTTGCAAAAGGCCGATTATTATGGCACATTTCACCTGGACAGGAATAATTATTTATGGATCGGGTTATGGAATGAAGGAGTATGGAAAACTAAATGGAACAATGGAAAACTGGTCTATAAAAAAGAATACAAACAATTCCGAAACAAAAAGATATCTGCCAGCTCTATTGTGGAAGACGGTGAAGGAACCATTTGGCTGGGTGGCATAAACGGCCTTTTTGGTATCAGGCAGAACGGAACCATTCAACATTTCCAGCCACTCAATCACTCTGGCAGCCCCGTCTTTATTAGCTGTATGGCCATTGATACAAACAATAAAACGCTTTGGCTTGGCGACAATGCTCAGGGCATTATCAAAACAAATTATTCTTTTTCCGGTAGCCAGTTTCATTTAAAACAAACAGGCTTTATTGCTTCCGCGCATGGATTAAAAGATGGTTATACCCGCAGCCTGGTCTTAGATCATAAAAATGATCTCTGGGTGGGTACCCGGTTTGGTGGCATCTTCCAGGTAAAAGAAAATGATGGCCGGTTCATTATTAAAGACCACAATAAAGCAGCAAAACTTTCCTGCACAAGGGTAACGGATATTGAACAGGAAGATACCAGCGCCTTATGGTTTGCTACCTGTAATGGCATATACCGTTACCAGTTTAAAACGGGCAGCTGGCACCACTATACTACCAGCGATGGTTTATTGAATGCAGAAATATATTCTGTAGCAATAGACAGCAGGAATAAGTACGTATGGGCTTTAACAGCACAGGGAGTAACAAAGTTGTCATACACAGAAAAGCCCGATCCGGTTCCTCCACTGATCTCTATAATAAATGTGCAGGTATTGGGCAAAGAAGATCCGGGGGCTTCTTTTTCAAAAACCAACAAATACTCCTTTACAAAAAATTCAATTGGTTTTAGTTTTGCGGGTGCCAGCTTTTTAGATGAAGAAAAGATCCGGTACCGGTATATTTTAGAAGGATATAGCAATACCTGGAGCAACCCTGTTGTAACCAACTCAATCAGCTACGCCTCGCTGCCACCGGGCAGCTATGTTTTTAAAGTGATGGCAGCAAATGCTAACGGGGTGTGGAGCATACAACCAGCAACCTACAGGTTTGAGATTGTTAGACCTTTTTACAGGAGCTTGTGGTTTTATTTTATTTGTATTACGGCCGGTTTGTTTCTTTTTTATTTTATACGATTGCAACGATTAAGGCAATCTTTCAAAATAGAAAAATTACGGTTATCTATTGCAAAGGACCTGCACGATGATATCGGGTCTACACTCGGCAGCATCAACCTGTTAAGCCAAACCGCTTCCCGTCGTATGGTTAATAATGAAACCGGGGAGGTCATCCCTATTTTTCAAAAGATCAGCAGGTCAGCAGAAAATACATTGGAAGCCATGGATGATATTGTGTGGTCTATCAACCCTGAAAAAGACAAACTCCAGGATGTGATCATACGTATGCGTGAATTTGCTATTCCACTGCTGGAGGCAAAAAACATTCAATTTCATTTCCAGGTAGAAAAAGGAGAAAACATATCCATTCCAATGAACCTGCGCAGGAATTTGTTTTTGATCTTTAAAGAGTCCATCCATAACATCATCAAACATTCATGCGCAACAAAAGCCACCATTCAACTGAAAGTAGAATCAAAACAGGTCCGTCTTGGCATCGTCGACAACGGCAAGGGCTTTTGTATAGCTGGTTCAACTACCCGCAATGGTTTAAATAATTTACAAAGTCGCAGCAAGGCTGTTGGCGGACACCTGGATATTTTATCAGGCAATACAGGAACCAGCATTTTATTTATAGCACCAATAAGATGATTATATGATTGGGCGGTTTGTATAAACTTGTACCTTACAACAGAATAGCATATGATGGCCAATATCAAAGTAGCAGTTTGCGAGGATAACGAACAGTTCCGTGAAAGCCTGATCCAGTTTATAGATGATTCGCCGGGTTACAAAATTGTTTTTGCATTGGCATCCGCTGAAAACCTGGTCAGTTCCATTGAGAATACTGATCCTGATATCATTTTAATGGATATAGATATGCCGGGCATCTCCGGCATTCGTGCAACAGAATTAATAAAGGCTGCATATCCCAACATCAATGTATTAATATTAACGGTATACGAAGATGACCAGAAAATATTTGATGCTATTCTTGCCGGCGCTACCGGTTACCTCTTAAAAAAAACACCGCCATCCCGCATACTGGAAGCCATCTCAGAAGTACAAAACGGCGGCGCCTCTATGAGTGCCTCCATCGTAAAAAAAGTAATTTCCTTTTTTAACCGGAAGGAAACTGCAAGCCCCAATGAGTACACCTTGTCCCAACGGGAGCTGGTTATATTGCAATGCCTGGTAAATGGCGACAGCTATAAAATGATCGCTGATCATTGCTCAATTAGCATTGGCACGGTTCGGTCACACATCAACAATATTTACAAAAAACTCCACATCAATTCCAAGTCAGAAGCGGTGGCAAAAGCCCTGAAAGAAAAACTGGTGAAATAAAAATTACGGTTACGATTTCTCTGGTGCCATCATATGTTTATCCGGTTGTCCTGCATAGGAAATTCCTTGAATTTTGAAAGGCAAACATCAACTAACGGTTTCTAAAATCAAAACACTTAATTATGTCAGCCCTTCAACTAAAACCAGCCTTATGCTCTAAACGCTTCATTTTCCTGTCTTTTTTTATTTTAATGTTGGCAGTAACAGCCTGCCAGAAAGATGCTATTCAAGATAGTAATGCACCCGCTTCCAA
>DASTMJ010000247.1:0-1708 GCA_035714205.1 Flavisolibacter sp.
CACCCGCCTGTTTTGTGCTTTGCCTTCTTTGGTCTTGTTATCGCCAACAGGTTTGGTTTCACCTTTGCCTTCTGTTTCAATTCTTCCTGCATCAATTGAAAACTCTTTCACCAGGTAATCTTTTACAGCAGATGCTCTTTGTTTTGATAATTCCATATTTGCTGCATCATCTCCGTCGCTGCTGGTGTGCCCAATGATCCTGATCTTTACGGATCCATTCTCACTAAGTGTTGTTCCTATTTCTTTTAATACGCCTGCTGATTCTGGTTTTATGACTGCGCTGGCATTATCGAACAAAATTCCTGTTGTGCTGAATTTTCCTTCTTCTATTAATTTGTGCCTGGTATCCGGCTTACCCGTTGCCACCTTTATATTGGAAATATAAAAAGCAAGCATGTCGTCTTTATAATTTGAAGAGGATAGGTTAAAAAACAACTGGTTATAAGGATATACGGTGGGAACGGCCATGGGTATGTCATATTTCTTTTCACCGTTGAACCAGATGCGTAGTCTTTTTTCCTGTACCTGCATGGATACATGGGTCACTTTACTATAGAATTTTTCAAGTGAGGCAAGGTTTTGATTTTCGGAAAGGAAAAATCCTTTGCCATCGTAGGTGCTTTTTATTCTTGTTCGTGTATTACCACCTTCGCCCAGGTGTATATTGGCTTCTATTGCTGCGTATTTATCATAGTCTCTTAAAAAACTATTATCAGTTGTAGGATCTGACTGGGTTGACATAGCGCCAAAAATAAATTCGGGGTAGAGCCAGCCCACAGGTTTCATTTGAAAGATCACATCAAACTCAATGGTAAAGTTTCTGGTAAAAGAATCTTTGTTGGCCGTTAGGAATGTTGCATTCTGGTAAAGCCGCAGCCATTTACCATTAATGGAATTCAATGTAACTACTTCTGCCTTACCATTGGTATTCCAGTTGAGAGGGAATTCACCAATGGCGTCTTGTGAAAAGTCTTCTGTATAAATTATTTTTTCACCCGGTACAAAATCATATTTTGAATAGCTGACTAATGATTCGGCTGGTGCAGCTGATTTATCATCACTTGTTCCGGCGGTTGCGGCGCCACCACTTGTTGCATTTTTTCCTTCAACTTTATCCAGTTCATTATCCATGGCTTTATCAACCTTTGAATCCACACGTTGCTGAACTTTGTTTTTGGCTTTGTTTAACAGGTTACCAAATTGCGCATGCGATAAAAACGGAGCTACTAAAATGATTGCAAGGAATATTCTTTTCATGATAATTATAATGAGGGCCGAAATTAATTGAGGCAAATTCGCATGACAATATTCCATTGTATGAATTGTGCAAAGCAGTGAAGGAACTGGTTATAAAATAAGAAAGGCGTATCCATAGGGATACACCTTTTAAACTATTAAAACCTTACCGAACCTGTTATCAGCTGGCTAACTTATGCGCAATTACTACTTCCAGGTAGTCTTGTTTTTCGTTGGCCCATTGTAATAACAATTCGCTGGAGATGGGTTCATAAATATCTTTTTTATCCTGGTCAACCGGCAATTCTTTCATTGGAACAAGTACCAGGAAATGCGGGTCGATATAATCATAATGTTTATCGGTGGTAAGTCCTTTTACCTGTACATATTTAAATCCTTCTTTCTCAATTTTCAAAAGTGCCGATTGAGTAAGTGGTATGGTAGGTGTATTTACTTCAGCTATTCCTTTTCT
>DASTMJ010000248.1:0-10595 GCA_035714205.1 Flavisolibacter sp.
ATTCCGAAATTAAAACCAACATCCAGCTTGGTACTGGTTTCCCATTTCAGGTCTTTGTTACCGGCCTGGTTAAATACCACTGTTCCATTGCCGCCGTATAAACCTGAACCAAAACCTGACAAAGAAGCAAAATTGCCAAGACCACCAATGTTACCTACGCGGCCATAACTACCCCGTAATTTAAAGGTGCTGAAAATTTTATTCATGACGCTGCCCTGCCAGAATTCTTCCCGGGCAAGTTCCCAACCAGCTGACAAGCCCCAGAATGTACCGTATTTATTAGCGGTACCCAGTTGAGACGCACCATCGCGACGGAGGTTGGCGCTTACATAATATTTCCTGTCAAAATTGTATTGCAAACGGCCAAACTGGGAGAACAGGTAGTTTTCGCCAATTCCCAGGCCAGAAGTGTTAGGCGTACCCCAACCGCCCTGAATATTTTTAAATTCAGGATCAGATACATTGGTTCTGTTCAGACCATAACCAACAGCATCTGTTTTTTGTTCTTCTATACCTGCCAATAAGCCTACATTATGCCTGTCTGCAAATGTATAATCAAATTGCGCCGTGTTGGACCATACATAACGTTTGTTCTTGCTGAAAAAGCTTGAGGCGGAACCATTGCTGGAGAATCCTTCGCCTGATATAGGGCTGAAATAAACCTCGTTATCAACAAAAATATAGTCAATGCCAAAAGTGGAGCGTAAAGTGATCCATGATAAGGGTTTGATCTGTGCATAGATGTTCCCGATCAGGTGATTGGCTTCAGAATTATTACGGTTCTGATCTAACTGGATAACCGGGTTATTAAAACCAACCTGGCCTTCTTTATTTCCCATTACCCCGATAAGTGCCCCGGAATAATTGTAGCTGCCATCATTATTGTAAGGAGAAATGTTAGGTGCAGTTACCAATACCACCCTTCCCAAACCAGCAGTGGCAAAGGCATCACCCAGGGAACCCGAACTGACAGCAGCAAGGTTCTTTTCATTTGAATACTGCACTTTACCACCAACACCAAAGAATTTACCAGCTTTATGATCTATGTTCATTAAAGCAGATATTCTTTTGAAATCATTTCTTTTAATGATTCCCTGCTGGTCTGAATAACCTGCTGAAAAATAATAACTGGTTGCTTCGTTAGCGCCTGATACACTGATAGTATTACTATGTTGTAAACCCTGCCTGTAAATATAATCTGCCCAATTTGTATTGATCGGCTGACCATCAGGACCTGGGGTTAAAGCAAAATAACGGTCAGCAATGGCATCTGCAGGATTATCGTTATACAAACCTGCATTTTTTAAGGCTTCATTTTTATACTCAGTGTATTGGAACGCATCCAGTACCTGGGGCAATCTTTGTACGTTGGTAAAACCCACCCAGCTATCAAGAGATACCCTTGAACGGCCTGACTTTCCTTTTTTAGTTGTGATCAGTAACACACCATTTGCAGCACGGCTACCATAAATGGCGGTAGCAGCAGCATCTTTTAAAATATCAACACTTTCAATATCGTTGGGATTGAGACCTGCCAATGCATTTCCGGCAGCACTGGTACCACTAAAATCTCCGCTAAAAGACGGAACACCATCAATTACGATCAATGGATAAGAACTTAATGAAATAGAGTTGATACCTCTAACCCTGATCACAGGTGGTGAGTTTAACACACCACTTGGAATGGTTATTTGCACACCAGAGGCACGGCCACCGAGAGCCTGTTCAAAACTTTGCACAGGTTTGTTGGCAACGTCGGCACCTTTAACACTGGAGATGTTACCTGTAAATTCTTTACGTCTTTGCGTACCATAACCAACTACCACTACTTCCTGCAGGTTGGCATCTGCTGCATTTAATAACGAAACGTTCAGCGAAGACTGGTTGCCAATGTTCACCTCCTGTGTAGCCATACCTACAGAGGAATAAATCAATGTTCTTGCATTGGCCGGAACTGTGAGGGAATACGTTCCATCTGCGGCAGAAACCGTTCCGGTTTGAGTTCCTTTAACCTGGATGGAAACGTTTGGAATCGGGACTCCCCTGTCATCGGTTACCCGTCCTGAAATGGTGCGTTGAGCCCACGCCAGGGATGTCATGGCCATTACAGCCATGAACAGGCATAGAAATTTTCTCATGTGCATATACTTTAGTTGAAATAATGACTCAGCTAATAGTTTTCCCTTAGGAGTGGATTCTAAAAATGAAAAAGCATCTGATCGTATTGACAAGATGCCTGTTGGAAAAGACGCTTCAATTTAAGCTGAACAATTAATTCATCCAATATTTTTTCCGGTCAAATTCGATAAAGACCGTTTATATATCGATGATCTTGAGAAAGATCAAAAAAATAAATCAATTTTTATTTCCCGGATTTGTAAAAACTAATGATCAATGCAGGTAATAAAATAAGATTTGAAAGTGTAGCTGTTACAAGTGTGAGCGATGTTAACCATCCCAGTGCTTTTGTACCACCAAAACCACTGAAACAAAATATCACAAAACCTGCTATCAACACAATAGAGGTATAAATGATACTAATACCGGTTGAATGAATGGTTTCAATTACATTTTGCTGCACAGAAAGTCCTGAGGCCATTTGTTGTTTATAATTAACCAGGAACCTGATTGTGATATCAATGGCAATACCCAGGGCAACGCTAAATACCAATACCGTAGAGGGTTTTAAAGCCACATCACTCCATCCCATAACACCGGCAGTTATAACCAGGGGGATGACGTTTGGAATTAGAGAGCATAATAAGATCTTACCGGATCTGAATAAATAAAGCATACACAGGGCTATCAGCAAAAAAGCCCAGAATACACTTTCCTTCAAACCATTAATAATAAATCGTGAACCCTCAAGAAAGGTTATACTGGTTCCGGTAAATTGTACATTGTAAGCAGAACTATCGAATATAGCATCTGAGCGTTGTTGAATACTGTCTAACACCGCAGGCATTCGTGCACTACCAATATCCTGCATGCTTACACTGATGCGTGTTTTTTGCCGGTTGCTATCAATAAAACTGGTTGCCAGTTTCGAAAACGCACTTGATGTATCTCCACTTCCACCTCCGGAAAGATATGACCGGAGTGCCAGCATATCATTCTCGCCGGGTAAAACATAATTGGCGCTATCACCTTCAAAAAAAGCCTGCTTGGCAAACTTTAATCCTTCGGTGACAGCCAGTGGCCTGGTCATTTCCGGCATTGATGCAATGAATGCTGAAAGGCTGTCGATCTTTTGAAATACGGTTAAAGCTCTTGATCCCCTCAATCCATTTTTTCTTTTTGTATCAATAATTATTTCCAGGGGCATAACACCTTTAAAATGTTTTTCAAAAAACTTAAGATCGGTATACACTTTATCAGCTTTCGGGAGGTCATCAACAATATATCCAACACTTTTTAACCTTGTTATTCCTGCTATGGAAATAATCAGCACCACTGCCGTAACTCCATAGATCCACTTGCGGTGATTCACCGACCATATCTCCAGGTTGTCAAGCCACCGCTGCAGCCATGGATTATCCAGGTAGCGGGTATGCCTTTCCTTGGGTGGAGGCAATAAATGCAACACTACCGGAATAAGAA
The DNA here is from genome assembly GCA_035714205.1 of Flavisolibacter sp. Lineage (GTDB taxonomy): Bacteria > Bacteroidota > Bacteroidia > Chitinophagales > Chitinophagaceae > Flavisolibacter. Next base: position 3,601 of record DASTMJ010000248.1, read on the forward strand.
TTAAGGAAATAAAGAAAAGCAGCATGATGCTGATACCAGCAACTATACCAAACTCTTTTAAAATAGCACTATCGGTAAGGGCAAATACTGCAAATCCAATAGCGGCTGCTATATTACAGAATAGCGTTACAATACCCATTTTACCGATCATGGTTATAATAGCATTGTACTTATGCGCATGGTCCCTGTAAGCAGAATGATATTTATTTAAAAAGTAAATACAGTTTGGAATGCCTATTACTACAACCAGGGGCGGTATCAATGCCGTAAGCAAGGTGATTTTATACCCCGTAAGATCTAACAGGCCCACACTCCATATTACACCAATGATAACCACAGCCAGCGATAACAACATGGCACTGAATGAACGGAAGAATAATAACAGGATAAGCGCTGATAAAACAACAGATCCAACTAAAAAGAACCGCATTTCCTTTTGAATGCGGTCACTGGTAATAGTACGTATATATGGCAGGCCGCTTAAATGAACCTCCATATTTGTTTTGGCTGAAAAAACATCTACCTCCTTTACAATGTTCTTTACAATAGCAGTACGCTGGTTAGAATTTATAAGTAAAGAATTCATACGTAAGCCCATTAACCAGGCTTTCGTCTGTGGGTTATAAAGAAGACCTTTATAAAATGGCAGGCTATAAAAAACAGCAGCACTGCTATCTAACACCTGCTGAGATGCAATACTATCCGGGAAAACAGGTACAGCATTCAACTTTTCATTATCCGCATCTTTGACCAGGTTAATGGCGGCAGGTACCGAAACAATATTATCAACTCCTTTCAGTGCTTTTAATCGATTTTGCAAGTTGACATACTCATTAAATACAGGCAGTTTGAAAAGCTCCTTATTTTGTATGCCTAACACCAACAGGTTCCCATCATCGCCAAATTGTTTTCTAAATTCCTGGTAGGCTATATATTTTGGATTGTTGGTGGGAATAGCTTTTGCAAATTCATAGCTCAGCGAAACCTTGCTGGCTCTCCATCCCATAAAAGCCGTCAGGGCTGCCAAAATGAAAAGCAATACATAGCCATAACGCAAAATGGATTTAGCCAGGATATTCCACATGTACAAAGGTTTGGCGCAAAGAAAAGAAATGCTGCCTGATTAACAAGAAATCAGGACTTTAACAGAACAGGCTCTTTATTTTTTTATTTTCTTTTTTTAGTTCTCTTAGATTTGAAGGGTGAGATTTGTATCGGTTTTTGTTTTATTCATCTCCCTCCAGGGTTCTGCGCAAAACAGTTTACCCGCATTGGGAATGTGGCGGGAGCATCTGCCTTACCAGGGCACTATTGACGTTACCTACTCTGATAAAAAAATTTATGCCGCTACCGAGTATAGCTTATTCTCCATTGACAGGGTTACAAAGGAAATAGAACGCATCAGTAAAATTTGGGGCTTAAGTGAAACAGGAATTCAAACCATTCAGTTTGACAGATCTGTTCAAAAACTTATAATAGGATATAAAAACAGCAATATTGATATTATTGATGAAAACGGTGTTCATAACATACCGGACCTGAAGCGCAGAACCATTTCCGGTGATAAGAATATTTACCAGGTTTATACAGGCCCTGACAAATATTATCTTTCAACAGGAATTGGTATCATCGTTATTGATCCTGTAAAATTTGAGATCAGCGATTCGTGGCTCATCGGCAGCAATGGCGGCTATGTGAAAACAAATGCCTTTACCCGGTCTGTTAATTCTTATTATGCTGCTACAGAAGAAGGTTTGAAAAAAACACCAGCTTTTACCGGTAACCCAGCTGATTTTACCAACTGGCAATTGTTATCAGGATCAAACGGCTTATCAAAAAGTGCAAGTAAGGCTGTAGTGAACGTACAGGATAAGATCATAGTCTTGCAGAATGATTCTTTGTTTATAGAGAAGAATGGTTTTTGGGAATTGTTTTTTACCAATAATCAACCTATACATTCTATTAACACCACAGAAAACAAATTGATCGTTTGCCAGGGTATTCCCGGTAGCGGCCGGGTGGTAGTTTTAAATCCTGATGCTTCGGTTCATCAAACCTTAGAACAACAAGATGTGATTTCATTTCCAAAAAAAGGGATCAGTGTGAACAATGAAATCTGGATGGCCGACCTTTTTGGAGGTCTTTCGCATTGGCAAGGTGCTACTCACGAAATCTATAAACTGAACTCTCCTGATAACATTGCACTTGGACAACTGGCTTTTTTCAATGATCAATTTTATGCAGCAGCAGGCACGGTGAATACATCGTGGAATTATCAATACAATCCAAATGGAATTTATACATTAAAAGATGACTATTGGAAGTCGTACAATCAATATCATTTTCAACAACTGGATAGTTTACTTGACTTTATTTCGGTAGCAGTTGATCCACGGGATCAATCTATCTGGGCCGGTTCGTATGGTGGCGGTTTGCTACATATAAAAACCGGTGATGAGCTGAAAATTTTTAAACAATCCTCGCCAATTGGTTCAAGCATTGGCGACCCCGGAAGTTACCGGGTATCGGGCCTGGCGTTTGACAGGGATAATAATTTATGGATCAGCAATTTTGGCTCAGACAGGCAATTGCATGTAATTAAAAACAATGGGGAGTGGACATCTTTCACCATTCCATTTTTCCTGAATGTAAATGCAGTATCACATATTGTAATTGATGATGCCAACCAGAAATGGATCGCCTCTCCGTTAGGCAACGGGGTTATTGTATTTAACGATAACCATACGATTGATAATGTAACCGATGACCAGTGGAAGTTGTACAAGAGCGGAGCAGGAAATGGCAATTTACCATCAGCTGAGGTTTTATGTTTAGCGAAAGATAAAACTGGTTTTATCTGGATTGGCACCACCAATGGTGTAGGTGTTATTCAATGTCCCCAGCAGGTTTTTCAACAGGGCTGTGATGCTATTTTACCGGTGATACAAGAAGGTGGTTTTGCCAATTATTTATTTAAAGGAGAAGCTGTTAAAAGCATTGCAATTGACGGCGCTGACAGGAAATGGATAGCTACAGCAAACGGGGCCTGGCTGATCAGTAAAGAAGGCGATAAGGTTCTGGAACATTTCACAGAAGAAAACAGCAGCATTTTAAGTAATGATGTACGGAATATTGCCATTAATGGTAAAACAGGTGAAGTATTTTTTGCCACAACAAATGGGATCTGTTCTTATCGTGGTGCCGCTACCGAAGCCAGCGAAGACCAGGGTTATGTGTTGGTGTTTCCTAATCCCGTATCACCGGATTATACAGGAAATATTGCCATAAAAGGTTTACCCGAAAACAGTTTTGTAAAGATCACTGAAACCAATGGTAGGCTTGTATATCAAACCCGTTCATTGGGAGGGCAGGCCTTGTGGAACGGGAAGGATTATAGAGGGGCAAGGGTTGCCACCGGTATTTACCTTGTATTGGTTGCCGATGAAACAAAACAGGAAAAAGCAGTTGCTAAAATAGTGTTCATCAGCAAATAGCCGATATAAGAATGGTTGAATAACAATTAATTTAGCAACCAGCAATTGTATTGCGCTATTCTTGATTCTTCATGATCCACAAAACAAAAGGTATTGTTCTCAGGAGCGTAAAATATGGCGAGACCAGTTTAGTGGTTACCATTTTTACAGAATTGTTTGGTGTTCAATCGTACCTGGTAAATGGTGTAAGAGCGGCTGCTAAAAAAGGCAGTCCCAAGGCTGCGCATTTTCAGCCTTCTGCCCTACTGGAACTGGTAGCTTATCATAACGAGTTTAAAAACCTGCAGCGCTTAAAAGAATTCAAGTGGGATTACCTGTACCAGCACATTTTATCGGATGTAAAAAAGAATGCAGTAGCGCTTTTTATGATAGAGCTTTTAACCAAATGCCTGAAACAACCCGAGGCCAATGCTGACTTGTTTTATTTTGCGGAGGATGCACTACATCATTTAGACAAAGCCAATGAGACAGTGGTTGCTAATTTCCCATTATTTTTTGCGTTGCATCTTGCAGTGTTTTTTGGATTCAGGATCAGTGATGAATACAATGCCGACAGAATTTACCTGGACCTGGAAGAGGGACGGTTTACTGAATTACAGCCATCACATACCTATTACCTGCAGGACCGTGAAGCAGAAACTGTATCTCATATACTGAAGATGATGCAACCTGAAGAACTGGAACAAATAGCCCTGAACCAGGAAACACGTAGAAGAATTACACAAGCTATTGAAGAATATTACCGTTTGCATATACCTGAGTTTGGGACGATGCGGACCTTACCAGTTTTGCGGGAAATAATGAGCTGATCAAAAAATCTTTTGTACCTGTAGCGTTTCTTCATCTATTAAAAGCAAGCCCGGTTTTTTACCTTTTTCAAAACTGCCCAATTCATCATCCAGTTGCAGGGCCCGGGCACCGTTACTTGTGGCCCACTTCAATAGTTCTTCCAAAGGAATATATGGGAAATTTAACCTGATGGTCCTGATCTCATCCAAAATATTCAAACCCCGGTTACTGGCCAGGCTATCGGTACCTAAAACAACAGTACAATCATTTCTCCGCAATAATTCAATGGGTGGCAATGCATCCTCAATGTACTGGTTGGCGTTTATACAAAGACAAAAATAAACTTCATGACCCGGCCAGTTTTTACCTGCTTGTATTATGTAGTTTATATCATCCTGTTTTGTAAAAGTGTTATGCACCAGCAAACTTTTTGACGCACCAGCCAGTTTATCAAAATAAGTTTGCAGACTGCTGCGTTTGGTTGGTTTATGATGGGCGTTATCGATCTTCATTAACCGGTACATTCTTTCAAAATCACCGGTGCCTTCTAAAAAAAAATCGTCTTCAAACTTTGTTTCCTGGTTATGAATACTGACAACCGCCTGTTTAAAAAAGGGTTGTATCAGCTGCCAGAGATTTTCAGAAACGGAATAAGGCGCATGTGGTACAATAGAAGCCTGCGGTTTTTTCCCCATGTACGCGACATTATCAAACTGGTAAAATATTTCTTTTGAAGTTTCAAAACGTTGTGTGGACGATTCAGGCAACCAGCCGCTGGCTTCAATAAAATTGTAATACTGTAATCTTCCTTTTTGTTTTTGAGATAAAGTAGATGTGTTATTGCAGATATCTCCCACAGCAACGATCCCATTGCTGATCATCTCCTCTTCTGCCATTTCAATTGCCTGCATTATTTCATGCTGGGAAGCATGCCTTTCTGTTACTACCTTAAACACAAAATCAACCAGGCCTGTTTTTTCAGGTATCTGCCCCTTCATATGGCTTAGCTCCAGGTGGCAATGACAGTTTATTAAGCCGGGTGATAAAATTCCTTCAACCACCTCCACATCAGCCGGGGCCAGGTTCGCAGGCATAAGATCCTGGATTGTTCCATCATCACTCACAATTAAAACATAGCCCTCCAGCATTTGATAACCATCAAAAATTTTATCCGATTTCAATTTTCGAAATTCCATCAGGCTTCTAAAATACACTCTTAACGTTCTTATTCGCGCCTCAAACCGTAATTTTGCCACCCAATTTTTACCATGCTCGATAAACTGGAAGCCATAAAGGCCCGATTTGATGATTTAGGCGTTGCCCTGACCAATCCTGAAATTATTGGCGACAATAAAAAATTTGGTCAGCTGTCCAAGGAATACAGGAGCCTTGAAAAAATTGTTGTATCGTACAACGATTACAGAAAGGTGCTGGATGATATTGAATTCTACAAAGAAGCCTTAAATGGCTCTGATGAGGAAATGAGAGAACTAGCCAAATTGGAGCTACCCTTGGTTGAGGAAAAGAAAGAGCAAATGGAAAGCACAATTCGCCAGATGCTGATCCCCAAAGATCCGCAGGATGAAAAGAACTGTATTCTTGAAATCAGGGCGGGCACCGGTGGTGATGAAGCCAGCCTTTTTGCAGGCGACCTGGTACGAATGTACCTGCGATATTGTGAACGCCGTGGCTGGAAAACAGCCCTGCTATCTGAAAATGAAGGAACCGTTGGTGGTTATAAAGAGGTTCAGATAGAGGTGATTGGCGACGATGTGTATGGAACTTTAAAATTTGAAAGTGGTGTTCACCGTGTGCAAAGGGTACCAGATACGGAAGCGAGCGGAAGGGTGCACACAAGCGCAGCAACGGTAGCAGTAATGCCGGAAGCTGAAGAAGTAGATTTTGAGCTGAAGGAAAGCGATGTAAAAATGGAAACAGCCCGAAGTGGTGGCGCCGGTGGACAAAACGTAAATAAGGTGGAAACAAAAGTATTACTGACCCACCTGCCTACAGGCACCGTTGTCATTTGCCAGACAGAAAGAACACAGCTGGGTAACCGTGAAAAAGCCATGCAAATGCTTCGTACCAAGTTGTATGAAGAGCAGGTAAGAAAACAGGAAGAAGAAATAGCCAGGCACCGCAAAAGTCTTGTAAGTTCAGGCGACAGAAGTGCTAAAATAAGAACCTATAATTTTCCCCAGGGTCGTGTAACCGACCACCGCATTGGATTAACTCTTTATAATTTACAGGCAGTGCTGGATGGTGATATACAAGAGCTGATTGATGCATTGCAGTTTGCTGAAAATGCTGAAAAAATGGTAAAGCAGCAATAGGTGCTGCAAGAACGGGATTAATTTGAATCAACCTGGTCTTCTAAAATTTAATTATCGTTTGTAGATTTATTTTCCCGCAACTACAATGGTAAATCTCCGGCTTGAGCTAGGGTTTTCACTTAGTAAATTCAAAAGAAAATTACGAGGATTCAGTTCAATTATTTGTAACTCAATACTTGTTCGTTTTTATAGCGAACTATTTTTTATTCTGGCACCATTTTTTCTAAAATAATAACAGCCAGATCTTTCAATATTGTTTAGATTCCATTAACAGATTAGTTGAAACAATTGGCAACATATTTGCGTTAAAGAAATTAGTTCTTCTCACATAAGCAGTCAATTTTCTCATAAGCAGTTAGTTTTGGTTACGGCCCCTGTT
>DASTMJ010000249.1:0-2739 GCA_035714205.1 Flavisolibacter sp.
ACCAGGCAAACTGGTAATTGCGGCTTTGGTAAAAGCTGCGCAACTGGTCGGCTCTTTTGTCTTTCACTTCATGAGTGGCAATGAAGTTTTCTACAGTGGCACTATCGAGGAACAATTCTGAGAAGGAAGTCGCTTTTGTGATGGTGGTGTCTCTCACCATCACGTCATTTTCTCTTGCTTCACTTTTTTGCAAGTTATCGCAAGCCGCCAATAAGAGCAATAAAGGAATGAAACATGGGTATGCTAATGCTATTTTAATCATTTCTAATTCTATTTTAATCTCCTTAAAATCAAGGCTTTCCACATAATATAGGGAGTGCAATTATCATGCGTGCCTTAGCATAATTATTGTTACAGTTTATCAAATCAATAGTGTGAAAGGAAGTTGGTTACAATGGACGGCCATGCGGTTTCAGCGAATAGTGAACAGCATTGCATTTTTTCCGGCCTTTATTGCGCTTCTCTATCTTGTCTTGTCTTACATCATGATCAGCCTGGATTTTTCTGAGACCGGAAAAGAAATTAAGGCGCAGTTGGAATGGCTGAAGCTAAAGGATGCTTCCACTGCCAGGTCCATTATTTCAGTGATTGCGGCAGGAATTCTTTCGCTGACCGTGTTCAGTTTTACCATGGTGATGGTGATACTCAACCAGGCGGCATCGCAAATGAGCAACCGTGTCCTGGATAAGTTGATCGGAAACCGTTTTCAACAAATTGTACTGGGATTTTATATCGGCACTATCGTCTACTCGCTGTTTCTGCTTAGTGCCATCCGTGATATTGACTCGGGTATTTATGTACCGGCGTTAAGCACTTTTTTGCTCATTGCTTTTGCCATCGTTGACATTTTCTTATTCATTTACTTTCTCCACTACATTACCCAATCCGTAAAGTATTCTGTTATTATTCATCGCATTCAAAAACAGACAAAAAGCGCTTTGGAAACAAGCTGTCGCCTTTCAACAGAGCCAAACGCTATTGGCGTGAAAGAAGGTAGCCCTGTCGTGACAAGGGAGGCAGGTATCTTTCAAGGGTTCGATCAGCATGCATTACTGGACATTGCAACAAAAGAGGATTGTGTGTTTTCTTTCCTGTTTACACCCGGCAGCTTTTTATTGAAAGGTGTACCGTTACTGCTAGTTCATCCTGCAGAAAAAGTTTTATCAGACGATCTGAAAGAGCGGATCAGTATAAAGCTTTTTATCAACAAAGAAGAGTCGATCAACTCAAATTTCTACTACGGTTTTCGCCAGCTAACCGAAGTAGCGGTCAAGGCATTGAGTCCAGGCATTAATGATCCTGGAACTGCCGTGCAAAGCATGAGGGCTTTGGCAGAACTATTCTCCTATCGGCTGAATCATTTTCCGGACAATAGCGTGAAAGATGAAAAGGGCGCAATTCGCATTATCACTAGAGAAGCATCATTTGAAGAACTTTTTGCAGCCTCTCTCTTGCCGGTATGGGATTATGGGCAGGAGGACCGGTTTATTCAACAGGAGATGCAGCATTTACTTGTACAATTAAAAGTGAACCTCAATCACCCTTCTATTGATCGCCTATTGACGAAAGTGCAAAACAAAATCGGCGAGAGTAAAAGCTAATCAAGCAACTGTTTAAAAAGGAAAGTCAGATATTATGAAAGAAAACCTGCATACGGAAAGGAAAAGCTGCTAAACTCCCTGGAACGGCTGTTAGATGGCCCAATGATCTTCCTGGGCTTTGTATGGCTCGTATTGTTGGTAGTATAACTGGTGTGGATCCTTACGCCGATTCTTCAAACTATCAGCCTGGCTATTTGGGGCATTTTTATCATTTGTTTTTTGTTGAAGTTTTCGTTGGCTCCCAGAAAACTTCGATTTCTAAAAACAAACTGTCTGACTGCTGTTTCGTTATTGATTCCTGCACAAGTTAAGCCACTATCATACCAGCGCCACTCGTGTTTATATGGCCCTGTTAATGGCAGCTCCTATGGCGGTGGTGATGATGACGATGATGGGCAAAATGTACCCTGATAAAAGGAGAAATAAAGGAATTATCATTGGCAGTATCGTTTTGTTTGCTGTGATTCTTGCAGCCCTGCGTACACAAATACCAATCGGAGATGTTCAATATATGAAAGCCATGATTCCACACCACTCATCGGCAATTATGGTAAGCAAACACGCCGATATTAAAGACCCTGAAGTAAAAAAGCTTTCTGAACAAATCATCCAATCGCAGGAAAAGGAAATTGCCGAAATGGAAGCCGCGCTCAACCGCCTAGAAAAATAAAGCCCTCTATTGGACAAAAGATAACTTTTTGAAACAATAGAGGACTTAAGTGGACATTAGTCGGGAAGACAGGTCAACATTCGAACTTGACAATCAACGACTTAGAGGCAATAAAGGACTTTTTGGAACAAAACAGGAATTTATTAGACATTATTGAAGGACCATTTTAACCGGTTGTTATTTAATGATGCCTTCCTTATTTGGAATTAACTCATAAAATCGAATCAAAATGCAACAATCACTTAAATAGTGGTTATTCTTTTTTATTAGACCAGCATTAAATCCTTGTTTGGGCTTTCGTTGTGTCACACATTTGTCCGCGTGGTCGAATTGCTGCTTACAACCCAGCCTTGCTTTTCATATCGGCGGCAACCCTAACATAATCATCATAGCTGGCAGGTTTGATTAGATAATCAAGTGCTCCCATTTCTCTGTACTTTTCTATCTCCCTTTCCGACTTGGTTGTTG
>DASTMJ010000250.1:0-5689 GCA_035714205.1 Flavisolibacter sp.
TTCATGCCCAAATACGCAACCGCACCTAAGAAATGTACCTAACATTGTTTCTGCATGTAAACAAAACATGAGGCGACCTTAATTAGGAACATGCAGAAGCAATCAATAGGAAATGTTTCACCTGAACTACGCCGGGTTAAAACAAAGAATATTTAAATGCATTTTAAGAAAGTCAAAAATGATAAAGACTGCTACCGTCTAAGATCAGGTAAAAGGTTTTAGTTGGGCTGCAGTGGCGCTGGCCCGGACAATCAGCCAGGGGCATTTGATTGTCCTTGATTTTTTGGCTCCACCTTTTGCATCAAGGCAAAAGCGTGGAATAACAACAAAGCCAAAAATGATAAAGACTGCTGTCAACTAAGATCTGCTAAAAAGTTTTAGTGTGCTCCAGTGGCGCAGCCCGCTAAAAGCAGCGAATCCCGACTTTAGTAGGGATCGCCAATGCTGAAAAACAATAAACATCCCGTTGGCAACTACCAGCAATTGCTTTAAGCCAGGCCTTTTGGTTCCTTTTGGGGCAATACCAAAAGGAACATAAAAATAAATTACCTCTGCCACCATGTGGATTATGGTTTAAACGACACAAAAAATGCCACTGACCACGCTTCTGCCTGCCAACGAAAATAACAGCCGATAGCAAACATACCCAAGGCAGGATAAAACGTTCATGCAATCATGGGTTTCCTACCATAGACCTGGATTGAGATCTTCACTTTTGCAATTTATCTATGATCTAAGATTGTTGCAATGAAGAAGAAGCCGAAGTAGCATCCAGTTTTACTACCAGGAACTCAGGCCTTTCCCCTGAAGCCTTGATCTCCTCGGCATGTTTTTCTTTTAATACTCTTTTAAAACGTCCCAGGTAACCGGGTTCAGAAAGTTGGTCCGTTCGGATCGGTGCCGAATCAATCAGGTCATTGCCTAAATAAAGAAGTAATTGCATAAGGTTCGGATTCTGGCAATAAAATAAATGTTTTTTTTAAACAGCTGCAACTACTTAGATAATTTCCGGTCAAAAATTTCAGGCTTCCCATTCAATAGGTTAAACCTGGAACCGTTCCGGTTGAAATAAACAAATATCAACATCCGGGCTGTTTTCATTGGCTATCTGGGCAACTACCTTTCCGCTTGCGGCACCAAGGCTCAAACCCATCATGGCATGTCCCCCCGCAACAATCAGGTTATGTATCCTCTTGCTCCTCCCAAGATAAGGCAGTCCGTCAGGTGAACAGGGCCGGTAGCCAAACCAAACATCTTTTTTATCGGGCAATGCTAAGTTCATTCCCGGAAAATAGCTAGCCACTGATGTTACAATTCCTTTTACACGGTTCATATTAACGCGGTCATTCATTGCACCAATTTCCATCGTACCGCCAAAACGCAAAAAACCATTCATGGGTGTAATGGCAACTTTGGCTTCGCACAAAATAGCCGGTATCTCCAAACCTTGTTCAAGACCCGTTCCGGTAAATGAATAACCTTTCCCGGGTATAACCGGGATACGGAGCGAGGCTGTTTTAGCCAGCGAGCCAAGCCAGGAACCTGCACTCAATACAATAACATCAGCAATTCTCTTCCCCTTATCTGTTTCAATATGCTGTATACGCTTGCCCGAAACAATAAGTTGATGAACAAGGGTGTTTTTTTCGATAATAACACCGGCTCTTTCCAGGTAAGCAACTAATTGGGAAACCAGTGCATTCGGGTACAGGTGTGCATCACACCGGTAATGTACGGCACCAGCAATATCCAGGGCCGTATATGGTTCAAGTTCCTGCACCTCCGAAGCATTTAACACCGCCGCATCAATACCCATATGTTTAGCTTTCTCGGCCAGCTCCGCTTCCTCATCACCGGTCTTATTGGTTTTATAATACATCAGGATGCCGCGTTGTTCCAGCCCGAAATCAAAACCCTTTTCTTTCGCCAGTTCTTTGTATAACAACTGGCTGTATTGATGCAGTTGTAATAAGGGAAGAGCAGCCCGTTCCACATTTGATACACTGGCACTTTTAAAAAACCGGTATCCCCACCTGAAAAGTTCAGGGTTAAACGACGGCCTGATATAAAACGGGCTTTGCGGGTTAAACATCCATCGTATACCTTTTGAGATCATTCCGGGGGCTGCCAGCGGAACAAAATGACTTGGTACAATCATTCCAAGATTGCCATGCGAACAACCATCGGTAAGACTTCCACTATCTATAACCGTTACCTCCCATCCGCTCCTGTTTAAATAATAGGCAGAACAAAGTCCAACAATACCACCTCCAATAATTATTGCCTTCATGAATTTTGTTTAAATCACCTGGAACCCCAAAGCATAGGGATCATCATCATCAATAAGAATGGTGTTATACCCCGTAATGCGTGCCCATCCTTCTATACTGGGTACAATAGCAGGCTTTCCTCCTATGGTTGTTTCCTCAACTATGCGGCCGGTAAATTGCGAACCAATAATGCTTTCGTGAATAAACGCCTCTCCTTTTTGTAATCTGCCCTTTGCATACCACTGCGCCATACGGGCAGAAGTACCTGTACCACAGGGCGACCGGTCGATGGCCTTGTCGCCGTAAAAAACAGCATTCCGGGCAGTGGCATTTGGATGAAGTGTAGCACCTGTCCACAATAAATGACTCAATCCTTTTATATGCTTATCCTCCGGGTGAACAAATGAATGATCTTCGTTTATACGTTGCCGGCATACACGGCTCCACGATACCAGTTGATCGGCTGTAAAATGTTCAAGACCAGGGAAATTTTTTTGTACATCCACTATTGCATAAAAGTTGCCACCATAGGCTACATCAACAGTAAGCTTGCCCAACTGTGGGCAATCTACCTCCACACCTTCTGCAGCAAGAAAAGAAACCACGTTTGTTAGTGTAACGGATCTGATCTTTTTACCTTCCTGCCGGTACATCACCTTCACTATTCCTGCAGGCGTTTCCAAACGAAGTTGGCCGGGCACCTTTGGCTGAACAAGACCTTCCTCCAGGGCAATGGTAACAGTACCAATCGTTCCATGTCCGCACATGGGTAAACAGCCGCTGGTTTCAATAAAAAGCACCCCCACGTCGTTTTGCGGATCATGGGGCGGGTACAATATGCTTCCACTCATCATATCATGCCCACGGGGTTCAAACATCAGTCCTTTTCGGATCCAGTCAAATTCCTTTAAGAAGTGTAAACGTTTTTCCATCATGGTCCTTCCCTCTAAAAATGGACCTCCACCGGCAACAAGGCGCACAGGGTTACCACAGGTATGTGCATCAATACAAAAAAAACGTTTGGCAGCCATTTAATTAAAATATTTTAGGGTATCCAGTCCCGTTAAACAGAAGCAATCATAAATTTCGTTACACTGTCTCCGTATCGTGTTCTGCTAATTTTAATGAATAATATTCCGGGAGCACGGGTCTTGTACGTAACGATTCTTCAATAATCTGCATAACCATCTTTCGTTCCTCGCCTTCAAGACGTAAACGCGGTGCCCGTACGGTTTCCGAACCAATACCCGTAGCTGTTGCAGCCAGCTTAATGTTCTGTATAAGCTTGGGATGAACATCCAGTTCCAGCAGGGGTAAAAACCAGCGGTAGATTTTTAAGGCTTCTTCAAACTGCCCGGCTTTTATAAGCCTGTATACCGCCACCGTTTCTCTTGGAAAGGCATCCACCAACCCGGCTACCCACCCATCGGCTCCCATACACAAACTCTCCATCGCCAGTGGGTCAACACCACATAAGATTTTATAACGATTACCAAACCGGTTGATCATTCTCGTTATATTGGAAACATCCCTGGTAGATTCTTTTACTGCCTGTATGGTGGGCAGGCTCCGCATCTGTTCAAACATATCCAGGCTTACCATAATACCATAATCTACAGGGTTATTGTAGATCATTATAGGTAATGAACTCTGGGAAGCCACGGCGGTAAAATAGGCCAGTGTTTCCCTGTCATCAGCTTTATAACGCAGGGGTGGCAACAACATCAATCCGTCGGCACCATTTTGTTCTGCCGCTTTGGCTGCATCTATTGCTGAACGGGTACTTTGTTCCGCAATGTTCATGATCACGGGCAATTTATCCTGCAAAACCCGCCGCGTATAAACAAGAAGCTGTATTTTTTCATCCTGCGAAAGAGTGCTGGCCTCACCCAGCGATCCGCAAAGAATAACACCGTCAACACCTGCTTCCGCTTGTGCATCAAGATTGATACGGAACATATCGAAATCAATGGTATCATCCGCAGTAAAAGGAGTTAATAAAGCAGGGTAAACGCCGGTCCAGTTAACATTGATCATAAGCAGGGAAATTTAATTTATTAAAACAACTTACTGTTTCAATTTACAGGAAAAATCGAAACTGGTATATTTTTAGAATGAAAAGCACATGACAAAAACCGGATCATTACCTCCCAGGCTCAAACACATTCATCATTTGGCAAAATTGATGGATACACAGTTTCGTATTCCCGGTACCTCTATACGTTTCGGATTGGATGCATTGATCGGATTGATCCCCGGCGTTGGCGATCTGTCAACGTTTGCGGTTTCGGGTTACATGCTGCTGCTGATGGCACAAAATGGAGCAGGTGGTTACGTAATGGCCCGCATGGTGATGAACATTTTGATTGATACCATAATTGGAATGATTCCCCTCATTGGCGACCTGTTTGATATCGGCTTCAAAGCCAACATCCGTAACATGCGGCTGATGCAACAATATTATACCGAAGGAAGACACCGCGGTGGTGCCTGGAAGATCGTTGTTCCGGTACTCTTTATTTTGTTTTTGGTGATATTGGGATTGATATGGCTCACATGGAAACTGGTGGACTGGCTGATCTCTTATTTCTAATTCAAAGAGAAGGATACAGTTATTACATGAAACTGGTAGTTCCAAAAATCATAAAGAATGGATGACCATTCATACATTATCCTCAAAGGCAATCAATAAAATATGAAGAGTCATTGATACAATAAATAATTCAGTACCAACATCCGTCATGTGAGATCAGGTCCCGCTCATATCCTCAAGGTTTTGCAATCGATCTTCATTGGAACATTAACTTTATATAGTTGAATTCCGGTTTAAATAAAATCTGCTACACCGCAGCCACAACTGTGAATTTTTTCCAAAAGCTTGCCGTAAAGAAGTTTGTTATGGTCAACTATTTACAACTGTAATTTATAAACTTATAAAAACTACCAGGCTGCTGGACTTAATTCACATTTGCCGTTACATCTGTCCTTTCCGCGGTCACAACAGTGCCATGCATTTGGTGAATCCGAAATGACTGGTAATCCGGGCTATACTCAAGCAGCGTTTGTTTGTCCAGCAAAAAATGGTGGTTACTTAACGGCTCTAATAATCTTCTGGTGCTGCCTTCGCGTTGATAATACAACGCACCATCGATGTACACCACGCTTCTCACACCAAACTGGCCGGCATACGGCTGTAAATTGTCAGGCACATTTTTCTGTGTGCGCAACTGGTACACCCGCAGTTCCCAGGCCAGTCTTTTTCGGTTGGCTTCATCCGTTGCCTGTGCATGCAGCTGTTGCAGCGCCACCTCATAGGCAACGTCCAGTGCTTTAGCGGGTGTAGCCGCAATATCTGGCAGCACACCGGTTTGTTGATAGCCCTTACCCGTAACCGGGCTCACCACTTCAACAAAAGGAAT
>DASTMJ010000251.1:0-2398 GCA_035714205.1 Flavisolibacter sp.
ACTTCCCTCAAGCACAGCGCCTACACCTAATTTTTTTCCTACTTCGCGCAGATCCATATTTTTTCCTTTGAACTGGAATGAGGATGTGCGACCCGTAACTTTTAAATCTTTTAGATGGGATAAGGAGTTTAATATTTCTTCAGCCATACCATCGCTGAAATATTCCTGCTCCGGATCATTGCTCATATTTATGAATGGCAATACGGCAATACTTTTTTCAGTGATTTCTTTTTTGATCTCGTTGATAAAATACCCTTTTGACATCTCCTTTGGTCCTTCGTCTGTAACCACTTCATAAATGCGCATCGGATCTTTTACATGCTTCAGTACTTCTTCTTTAATAAACCTGGTCCTGATATCCTTCCTGTTCGCAATATTATTCCGGACTGTTTCTGAAATGAAAATCGTCCCGATTTCAGCTACTGACTGCAACCGCGAAGCAATATTCACCCCATCACCAAAGACATCATTATTTTCAAATACCACCTCACCCTGGTGTATACCTATGCGAAGTTCTAGTGCATCTATTGACCGGCATCCTTCCATTATGGAGCAGGCGCAGTTTACGGCATCTGTAACTGTTGAAAAAGTTGAAAGAATCCCATCACCCAGTTCTTTGATCCATTTGCCACCATGTTTTTTAATCAGGGGCGCCTGTAACTGCCGGTTTTGATTCAAAAGATCAAATGCCATCTCCTCGTCAACACCCATTAAGGCAGTGTAGCCGACTATATCTGTAAACATTATAGCGGCTAATTGACGTGATTGACCCATTATTACGAATTGAACCTAAAGATAGATAACGGTCCATTAACAAGTTTTTCTAAAGGTCTTGCAATCCTTCATTCCTTAAATGAAATTCTACACCAAATTTAACCCTGTAACAATGGCGACTTCTGTAAAATGTCTTTTTTATACCACCAGCTACTTTATTCTGCACAGTAGGTTTGTATAATAGCAATCATAAGCTTTACAATTCAAAAACGAAAACCATGAACAGGAAACAATTTGTAAAATGGGCCAGCCTCAGCGCGGCAGTGGCGGCAACTGGCGGAATTGCCGGATGTGCCAACAAAACACTTACCAGCTCCACCACACCTGAAGTAAAAGGATCGCGGGCACAGAAAGCGATTTATGTTCCCAATGGTAAAAATCGATTTCAGGAGAATCTTATGATCTGGGGTGTTATTCCGCTTGAAATTAAGGTGTCTTCTAAAGATACGGATGGATCTTTGTTTCTTTTTGAACACGCCAATATGGGCAAAGGCGGACCACCCCGGCATTTTCACTACGAGCAGGATGAATGGTTTTTTGCGCGGGAAGGAGAATTTAAATTTGAGGTAGGCGATGAGAAATTCACACTCAGGCCGGGCGATTCACTCTTTGCCCCCCGAATGATACCGCATGTCTGGGCTTATGTTGGAGATCAACCGGGTACTTTACTGCTGGCGGTTCAGCCGGCCGGATCACTTGAAGAATTTTTCATGAAGAGTTGTAAGATGACACGTCCTCCAACACCACAGGAAGCAGAGCAACAATTTGCCGCACATGGTATGAAGGTAGTAGGGCCTCCGTTGCCTTTAAGCTAGTGTAAACGCAACCCCTGGGTACAAATCAATAGAATAAAAGATGCACAGTAAAAGAAGTTAAATCTGTTGATTAATAGCCTTGTTCAAGCTGCAAAATCCGTTCGGGTGATTGGTTGTCCTGGTTGATCCATAAGTTCGGAGTTACATTGGCAAATTCCCTGAAATCTTTTACCATATGCTGGTAATCGATATAACCAAAAAGTATTGCAATGGTCAGCCAATCTTCATGGGGATGCGTTTCTTTATACTGATACGCTTTGTAAAAGCGCACCACGCGGCTATATAATTTAGGCCCTATTCCCATTCTTTCTGTGAACTTGCGGTTGAACTGTCTTTTGCAGAGGCATGCCTCTTTTGCCAGCCAGTCCAGTGAAAACCTGGATGGGTTAGCAAAAATGCAGGAAGACACCTGGTCCAGGGAGTGCGCTTCTGCCTTTGCTTTTTTAATTTTCTGAAGCAGGTAATTTTCAACAACTGTAATCATTTCCTTATAATTCATACATGATCCAAGTTGTTCATTAACCTCGCATATTTCACGCCCAATAACACTATCTGCATCAAACCAGCAGTCTGTAAACTCAGTAAGGGGTATGCCAAGTAAACGGAAAAGTGCACCTGGTTGAAAGTGCACGCGCAACATCTGGTATTCCGTACTCAGGTAAAAATTAAACCTGGATACCTGTTGGCCGCAAATGGAAATTGAAGGTGAAACCCTTGTTTCTCCTGTTAACAGGTTTTTTGTTGTTAACTGACCTTTGGGCAAAAATGTTATCGTTTGTTCCGGTTTGGGAGAATAAGGTTTACAGGGA
>DASTMJ010000252.1:0-3097 GCA_035714205.1 Flavisolibacter sp.
ATAGCAGCGGTCAATGTTGTTTTACCGTGGTCAACGTGACCAATGGTACCAACGTTTACGTGGGGTTTTTCCCGCTTGAAACTTTCTTTTGCCATCTTATCGGTTTTTAGTTGTGGAGTTTTTTAATTTTTGTTTCTCTCCTTCTCACCAACTAAAAGTTTGAAGGAAAATTTTTATGTACCCGGCAGCAGAATTTCTGTTGATCTTCTGTTGCGTCGCACTCTTGTACTTTTTTTTGCTAAGCGGCAAAAAGTTAATAGCGTTTTATTTCTATCAACCATTTACCATCTATGTTCTGAGCCGTTATGGGGAATTGAACCCCAGACCTCTTCCTTACCAAGGAAGTGCTCTACCACTGAGCTACAACGGCGATTGTCAGTTGACAGTTGACCGTTGTAGGCTGACAGCAGTTATAACCGTCAACTGTCATCTCTCACCTGTCATCCAAATGGAGCGGAAGACCGGGCTCGAACCGGCCACCTATAGCTTGGAAGGCTATCGCTCTACCAAATGAGCTACTTCCGCTAATCATAAATGCAATGATCCGTGCAAATTAGCCAATGGCAATCGCATAAATCCTGCACATGTAAAAGAACTTAAACCAACTGACAATTGGCATTCTGCCAATTGTCAAACCAGTTTTGTGGGCAGGAGTGGATTCGAACCACTGAAGTCGAAGACAGCGGATTTACAGTCCGCCCCATTTGGCCGCTCTGGAACCTGCCCTACTGATGGTGTTTCCACCATTTAACGCCAGTATTGAGCCACTTGTCGGAATCGAACCAACGACCTACTGATTACAAATCAGTTGCTCTACCAGCTGAGCTAAAGTGGCGGAAAGTCTGGTGAATTGTTTCCGCCTTACTTATTAAACAGGACGGACAATTTAAGAACTACCCCTTTTTTTGGGAAGGCAAAGGTAAAGGAAAATGATAATTGAAAAAATATTGAAGAAGAAAAAATTATATCGTGGCAATAAAAAAGACCTCCTGTTGCCAGGAGGTCTTAATAAAACGGTTATGCAGCTTGCTTTTCTTTTTTCTTTTTTATTTGTTGAACCATCGCTTCCAAAGCTTCATCGAACGAGGCTTCAAAAGATTTGCTGGTTGCTTTTACAAAAAAATCAGATTTCGGAACATGTACTCTAATTTCTGCTATCTTATCCTTAATGTTATGTACTACGTTATCTAAAATCAGGAATACATCCACTTTGATGATGCGATCATGATACTGTTGTAATTTCTCAATCTTTTTGTTTACATAGTCTATCAACTTGTTGTCTGCATCAAAATGAATTGCTTGAACATGTACAATCATAGAAATTGATTTAAGCTGTGAAAAAATGTTTCAAAGAACTTAGCCTTTTCCGGCTCCCAAGGTTCGGTATGAAGTTAACCCATAACCTCTTTTTAACCAAGAAAGGAAGTAGAAAATTTTGTTGTTCCAGGTTATTTTTTTACGCTTTTGGATGTGCTTTATTATACACGTTTTTTAGCTTCTCAATTGTGTTGTGCGTATAAACCTGTGTAGCCGCTAAACTGGAGTGACCCAATAACTCTTTTACAGCATTTAACTCCGCGCCATTATTTGTTAAGTGCGTTGCAAAGGTGTGCCTGAGAACATGTGGACTTCTTTTATCAATTGTTGTTACCAAACTCAGGTACTTTTTTACTGAAGAATAAACTTTCCTGGGTGATAAACATTTACCCTTTTCAGTTATCAGCAATATGTCGGTTTCAACCTCCGGAAATTGTAATTTTTGATCTGTCATATACTGACGGATGAGCTGGAGTAATTCTGAACTTACAGGTATAACTCTTTCTTTATTTCCTTTACCCAACACCTTAATGCTGTTACTTGAAATATTTATATTGGTTTTTTTTAATTGAATTAACTCACTCAGGCGCATGCCTGTCTGGTAAAATAAAATCAACACCAGCCTATCTGTTTTGCCTTGCCAGTCATCCGGAAACTCAACGTGATCAAATAATGTTTTGATATCCTTGTTATCAACAAAATTCGGTAGCCGCTTTTCAATTTTTGGAGAACTAATTTTTGACATGGGAGTTTGCTTAATAACTCCTGTTTTCAGCTGGTATTTGAAAAAAGATTTTAGGGTAGATATTTTTCGGTTGATTGATTTAGACGTAAGTTTTTCATCTTTCAAAGATGCCAGCCAGCTCCTGATATATATATGCGAAACCTGTTGCAAAGGGGTCTCGCCATAGTTTACAACTATATAATCAAAAAAAGAATGAAGGTCTGTTTGATAAGAAAGGATAGTATGGCCGGAATAACGTTTTTCAAACTTCAAATAATCTATAAAAGGCTGGATGATTGGATGAGGCTGCAGCATAAAAAACAATAGCTGCAAAGTACTTAAAACCTTGCAGCTATACAATATATTAAAGAGGAGGAAGCTTAGGCTTCGATCTTTCCGCTTGCTATCTTTTGCTTGTAAACAGCCTTCAAAACCTGGTTTCTGCGTTGCACAGAGGGTTTTGTGAAAGACTGTCTTTCACGCAACTGCAACAAGATCTTAGCTTTTTCGAATTTCTTTTTATACTTCTTTAAAGCTTTATCTATGTTTTCGCAGTCTTTTGAATCGATAATTAGCATGCTATATACCTCCTTTAAAATGTTTTAGGGTGGGCAAAGATAAGGTTCAATTCCTTTTTAATCCAAAATAAAATGCAAAAAACCCGATTTTTACGGCATGTTTACCGGAATTATTGAAAGCCTGGGTATTGTAAAAGAGATTTCGACAGTAGGAACCAATAAGTCATTTTGGATCGACTCTTCCCTTTCCACGGAATTTAAAGTTGATCAAAGTGTATCTCACAATGGGGCATGTTTAACAATAGAAGAAATAAATAATAATCTATATAAAGTAACTGCTGTATCCGAAACTCTTGAAAAAACGGAACTTGGCGAATGGAAGGTTGGCTCTCTTATAAACCTGGAACGTAGTTTTTTACTCACAAGCCGCCTGGATGGTCATTTTGTACAGGGCCACGTAGATACAACCGGGATCTGCGTAAATAGAAAGGACAAAAAAGGTAGTCATGAGTTTGAATTTGATTTCCCTAAAAAATTT
>DASTMJ010000253.1:0-19128 GCA_035714205.1 Flavisolibacter sp.
TTCTATGCCGGGTCAGTTGCCTGATCGGAAATTTTTTTTGAGCCTCTATTTCTGAACTCTATTAAAAATTGAACTATGAAACTGTCAGAATTTATTCTACTGAACGAGGATGAAAAAAAATCAACAGTATTACACCGCGGAGTTTTAATTGGAAAAAGAAGCGATTATAATTGCCTGGTATTCCTGTTCCAGATGGGTAGTTATTATGTTGAAACCTTCTGCAATGTTGAAAATAGGGCTATTGAGGAATTCAGGGTATTTGATAATGTAAAACCATTAACACCCTACCTCGAAATGATTCACATTGATGACTTGTTAAAAGGAACCCAGCCAAATTAAAACATAATCTGGCCAGGTTCAGGCATCAACTTTTTAAAACTGAAAGTATATAAATGAATCGCTGCTCTTCTGGCTGACAACCAGCAGTATCAGCATTATAGCCCAGGCCAGGCCGGTTGCCCACCATTTGGTTTTTTGCGTTAAAGCAAGCACGTTCGTATTGCGCATAAACCAATGCGTTAGTACAAGCAATATCGTTATCACAGACACTCTTAGTATATCAAGTGTTGATAATAAAACAGCTCCGTTTTCAACAAATCCAAACATAGATCTCAACAAACGCCAGGCAGTGCTAAAATCATTGGCCCTGAAAAATACCCAGGTTACATTAACCAGGAAGAAAGTAAATAATGCTGCAAAAAACAGGTGCATTTTTTTACCTCTTAAAAAAGACGGTGCAAATGAAGCTGAAACAGTTTGCATTGGCTTTCGCTTGCTGGTAATTATTGTTGGTTGAATTTCCAGCTCCGAATCTTCACGCGGTGTTTTTTTAGACCGAAGCATTCGTTCAATGCATAAGTAAATGCCATGCAAGGCTCCCCATACAACAAAGGTCCAGGAAGCACCATGCCATAGTCCGCCCAGCAACATGGTAAGCATCAGGTTGACGTAAGTTCTTATTTCACTCTTCCTGTTACCGCCTAATGGAATGTATAGATAATCCCGTAACCAGGCAGACAATGTAATGTGCCACCGTTTCCAGAAATCCGAAAAACCAATAGCACCATAGGGATACCTGAAATTTTCCGGAAGCGTAAATCCAAGTGTCATGGCTACTCCAATAGCACAGGTGGAATAACCGGCAAAATCAAAAAATATCTGCCCGGAAAATGCAAGAACTCCCATCCATGCGTCCAGGGGCATTAACGGATTGGGAAAATTAAAAACTGAATCAGATGCACCGGCCAGCATGGTATCAGCCATTACTACTTTCATAAACAAACCCAACGACAATAAAAACAGTCCCTGCATCAGCTGCAAGCGGGTGGCCATACGCGGTGTTTGAAATTGCGGCACCAGTTGCGGTGGACGCACAATAGGCCCGGCAACAAGATGCGGAAAGAACGTAACGAACAAGGAAAAATCAAGCAGGCTTTTTACAGGCTGGCTTTCCTTTTTATACATATCAATCGTATAACATAAAGTTGTAAACGTGTAAAACGAAATGCCTGCAGGTAAAATGATTGATGGACTGGCAGGATGAAACTCAAACCCTAACGCCGTTACAAGCGTTGTAAAATTTTCCAGCAGAAAAGTTCCATATTTAAAAAAACACAACATGCCCAGGTTCCCTATGAGGCTAATAACCAGCAGCAGTTTTTTCCTTGTTCTGTTGTTTTCATTGTATAAGGCACGGCCCACATGAAAATCAACAAAGGTTGACAACCATAATAAGAGAATAAAAGGGGGATTCCATGCCGCATAAAAAAGATAACTGGCTAGGAGGAGGTTGATTTTTTTGGTTTTCCACGAAAAAGGCATATGGTGCAATGCCAGCATGATGGCAAAAAAAAGCACGAAGGAATAAGAGTTGAATAACATGGCAGATAGATTTAGCTGTAAATTTTATAAGGTTGTTTTTTGTGAAGTGAACCATCCTTTTTCACGCAATGTGTTCACCAGGTGATGGGTATAGGTGATTGCGTCTTTAGGAGACAAATGAGACCATTCCGGGCAGATCATATTAGCAGTGCCGGGATCGTCGCTGTAATGAATGCCATCAGCCTGTACATAGCGAAGCATAGCTTCCCAATAACGTTGACGGGGATATGCTTTTTGTTCACCTTTTGCCATTGGTCCACTGGAAGGTGTGCGAACAAAAATCACTTGCCCACCTCTTGTCTTTATTTTGCTCACAGCCATCCTGATTTCTTCAAATTCTTTTTCAAGGGCTTTACCCGACACAGGTGGCGTTTTATCTGCCATGATCAGCTTTTCCCAAATAGCAGTTTGACGATTCAAAAGGCTGGTATCGGCCAGGAACATATCAGACATATAGGTTTGCCGGTCAAATCTTGTCCATTCAAAACCTTTTGGAAAAGGCGGAACAGCAAAAACACCAGGTCTGTTCGGAATTTCCAGGTCATGCAACAAAGCATTTAAGGCAAACCTTTTTTCCTCAAGAAAAACCAACTGTTGCTCCAAGGCAAAATTGAGCGTTGAACCCAGTTTTTCAGATGGTGTTTGTTTTTTGTAAAAAGCAATTGCTTCGTTTGCTGATTTATGGAAAACGGGGTTTTGAGAAAAAAACAATACTTCCGTTACATCAACCACCAGTTTACCTTTAAAGTTTTCATCTTCGGCAAGATCCTGTAGCAAAAGTTTGGGTGAGGTACCAACCAGCGCAAGTTGAATTGCTTTTTCGCCAGTCAATTTTTCCCAGGTCGGTATGTCCAGGTCAAATTTGATACGTGATGAACCAATGAAGACCGTGGCGTTCCTTTTTGTCTGGTACACTTCTGCCCTCTTTACAGCCCAAAGCTGCTTGTCATCATTAAAGGTGATCTGAAATCCTTTGCTCCGCCAATGCCATTCCCAGCCAACAATAAAAGCCACTACCAGGATGACGGCAAAGATTCCCGCTTTCGATAAATTTTTCAGTTGCATGGTTAAGGTTTTATAATAAAAAAAACTGTCTGGACCTTGCTTTTAAGACCCTTTCAATATCAAAGTTGTAACATTGATATGGTCTTGTAAAGAGCTCATTTCATTGGTTGTAGTATTTCGTTGGTTAATTGCACCAGATGTGGGATGAACTGTTCCCTTCCGGATGTTCGAGTAAAAACAATGAAAAACATATTTTTTCCACATGTTGAAACCCTTTACACCACTGCATTACAACGGATTATGATCATTTTCGGCAAAGTTTCCGGCTGAATTTTCGGAAGCCCGATTTGGCAGGCATCGTTTTTTCACTAAATTTTGCTAAACAATTTAGCATTATGACCGACCCTTTTTTCCAGTTACGTATGGTATCGGCTGGGTTTCCCTCGCCTGCAGATGATTACCTTGACCCGGAACTGGATTATAACCAGTTACTGAAACGAAACCCGGCTGCCACTTTTTCCAGGAGAGTAGTTGGCGATTGCATGGCAGACGCTTACATACCGCATGGTTCCATCGTTGTGGTAGACCGCTCCATCAAACCACCCAACAATAGCATTGTAGTGGCTACGCTTGATGGTGAAACGGTGATCAAGCACCTGGTACGTACCATGGATGGCATTTTTCTTTTACCGGCCAATTCTAAATTTAAGTCGGTTAAGATTGGCGATGGCATGGACTTCGCTGTGTGGGGCACTGTTACACATGCTGTGATTGACCTATTGAAACCGCGGATATGATTGCCCTGATAGATTGTAATAATTTTTACGTCTCTTGCGAAAGAGCGTTTGATGCCACACTTATAAACAAACCTGTTATTGTTCTTTCCAATAACGATGGCTGCGCTATTGCACGGAGCGATGAAGCAAAAGCTCTTGGTATTAAAATGGGAACACCAGCCTTTATGATTAAAGATCTGATCCAAAAACATGGAGTAAAGATTTTTTCCTCTAACTATACTTTGTATGGCGACATGAGTAAACGAGTAATGCAGGTGATAAAAGAATTTGTTCCCGCAACAGAGGAATATTCCATTGATGAAATATTCGCTGATCTTACCACACTAAACTATACAAACCTTACAACCCTTGCCCAGGAAATGAGGGAAGCTGTGATGCAATGCACGGGTATACCCGTGAGTGTTGGCATTGCACCAACGAAAACGCTTGCTAAGATGGCTAATGACCATGCCAAAAAAACAGGGAAAGCCCGGGGCTTTTTTATTGCTGATACAAAAGAACTGATGCATGCCATGTTGCAGGCTACTGCCGTAGGCGATGTGTGGGGTATTGGAGGCCGGCATGCGAGCCTCCTGAAAAAACTGGGTCTTGTTACTGCGGCTGATTTTGTTAAGCTGCCGCAATCATGGATACGAAAGGAAATGTCCGTAACCGGTTTAAGAATACAAGAGGAACTGAAAGGCATACCTTGTATAAAATGGGAAGAAAACAGGTCAGCAAAAAAAAATATCTGTACTTCAAGGTCATTTGGAAAACTCATCACCACAAAAAGAGAGGTACAACAGGCTATTGCCACGTTTACCTCCAGTTGTGCACAAAAATTACGGAAAGAGGGCAGCTGTGCCCGTAAACTACATGTATTTCTTCAAACCAACATTCACCGTAAACAAGATGCACAGTATTTTCACTCCATTACGCTTACTATTCCCGTACCTACCAATGCCACGCATGAACTGTTGAAATACAGCATGACCGCATTGAATATTTTATACAAACCCGGTTATAACTTTCAAAAAACCGGCGTCATTGTAATGGACCTGGTTGCAGCCACCCAAATACAAATGACATTGTTTGATACAGAAGACCGCCAGAGAGATCAGGCGGTAATGAAAGCAGTTGACGAGTTGAACCAGTCGTTTGGCCGCGATGTAGTGCGAATGGCCACCCAGGAGTTCAATAAAAAATGGAAATTGCGTCAGCAACATTTATCAAAATGTTTTACCACCCGGTTCAATCAACTGGCCGAGGTAAAAGCTACCTGATATGTTTAATCCTTTAGCACCTTTTACAGAACAGGCATTGATGGGCATGACCAAAGAAGGCCACCGGTATTTCGTACGCCAAACCTTTCCTCGTGGCCTTGATTATTTTGAAGAAGGCATAAAAGGAAGTTTTTTATTTTGCCACTACCAGGAGTACCCGCCTGCCAAGGAACATTTTGATGCACTGGCAGATGACCCGCATAGGTTTTTGTATGATTGGGAGGATGAGGAGCACAGGAAAAAATTAGTGTTGGCAGCCGGTAAACCGAAAGGTTATAAAATTTTCACCAATACGTTTCTTCCCGATTGGGAACTGCATGTTACCGACCGTTTAAAGCAAAAAATAAGGGCCTATATAAAATCACTTGGCTGGAAGCCGGCAAGAGAAGATCCCGTTATCCCTGTTTTTTATCCGCACTTTGGCGAAGTGATGGTCAGCCTGAAGTTCCGCCGTCAGGAAGTAAGGGTTAAATTTGAAGAAATAGAAAAGCTTGCCTGATGTGTTACGACATTTCTTTCAGCACCCGTTATGAATTGATTACGACCTATGTTCCCGATCTTATAGTTGATCCGCAGATCCGGTTTGACTATGAAACTTCCGTACATGTCATTGCGCAGGCCTTTTTAAAAAAACCAATCATTTATAAAGAAGATGACAGGTATTATATGAAGGAATTTGAATGGGGTGTAATTGCTGATTATATGAAAACACCGGAACTCATAAAAAAAAACCGGCAGTGGATGTGTAATGCGCAAAGTGAAAAGATACTCGATAAAAAATCGGCCTGGCACCGCATCCGCAAAAACAGGTGCCTCATTCCGGTGGCAGGTTTTTTTGAACACAGGGAAGTAAAAAACATAAAAAATAAGATACCGTATTTTATAGAAATGAAAGACCGTCCCGTCTTTGCTTTGATTGGTTTGTACAACTACGCACCGGTGCCTGATGTAGAAACAGGTGAGGTAAGGGGTACGTTTACCGTGATCACCAGAAAAGCCAACACCCTGATGGGACAAATACATAATGGCGGACCCAATGCCGGACGTATGCCGGTTTTATTGCCGAAAGATTTAGAATTGAAATGGTTACAGGAAGATCTTTCTGATGGAGAAATACAGGAAATACTTGATTACGAAATGCCTTCGAAAGAATTACTTTATCATCCGGTTTATACCATACGCAGCGCAAAAGAACGGCCCGATGGAAAATCGAAACTTGAACCATTTGACTGGCCGGGCTTACCACCGTTGGGTAACGAAACCAACGAATTATCTCTTTTTGTTTAAAGCATTATTTCGGCATATTCCAGAACCAATTTTTTCGGAAAAAGAAATTCTCTTTACAAATCGGGCACAACGATTGCAATTATAGGATTTAAATAGTGATTGAGCTTCGACAGCTCGTGTATAAAAAAAGGAAAAGTGTATGATCAATGGCCTGCAGAACAAGGTTTTATTTGTAGATGATGACCCGGATGATCTTGAATTTTTTGGTGAGACCTTAAAAAAGGTAAATCCCCACATAACAATTGTTGAAGAATATAGTGGACCAAAGGCGCTTGAGTATTTGTATAAGGCCAAAGAAAATGGAACACTACCCTGCCTTATTGTAATGGATTTTAATATGCCCGTTATGAATGGCAGGGAAACATTCCAAGAGATCAAAAAAGATGAAGAACTGGCAGTAATTCCAATTATTATTTTTTCAACGGCAACCAGTCATATCGATGAACAGTACTTTACTGCCGAAGGTGTTGAGCACTATAAGAAACCAAGTAGTTATAATGAAATGCATGCCATAGCCCTTCACATATTACGCTATTGCCGCTAACCTGCAATTTTTACGGCCCGGTTATGCAGCTCCTGCCAGTCTTGACATCGTCATTGGTTTATAAAAATGCCAGGAATTTAGTTAAGAAAACGGCCTATCAAACAAATAAAATCCTCTTATTTCACAAACTCTTATTAACGGTCATCAGACATAAACACCGGCATTACCACTGCCCTATTTTTTTGTGTGGATAAACGCTAACTTTAAATAGCATTCACGCCTCCTTTGAAAACAAATCCTAAAACCATTGACATGAAACGGGGATTTGTGATGCTACATATGATCGGGTTGGTTTTGTATGCGCTGTTACCAGGGCTATTGCATGCACAACAGGATGGTTGCATTGTAAAACCGCCGGCAGTAAAAATACATTTTGGCAAAGGCCCGGTTGATGATGTGAATGCATCACCGCTTTCTTACTACCGCAGAGTTAGCGGTGGTTGTCCAACCGATGGTCATTATACATTTGTTTCTTCCACACCAGGATGCTTTTATGGTGATTGGTTTACCTTATCTGAAGATCATACCCCAGGTGATGAAAATGGTAATATGATGATTGTAAATGCCCATCCTGGTGGAGGAATTTTCTTTAACCGAAAAATCAGTGGACTAAAGCAAGGCACACGGTTTGAGTTGGCATTGTGGCTCATGAATATTTGCCGGTTAGATATTTGTTGCTCGCATTTATCACCCAATTTTTATATTCTGCTTTCGACTACTTCCGGGAAAAAAATTGCTGGTTTTGCCATCAATACACTGGGACAAACAAATTCACCCGTATGGAAAAAATTCAAAGGATATTTTAATATGCCTTCAGCTCATAAAGAACTCACTTTAACGATGTACGACAATACCATTGGTGGTTGTGGAAATGATTTTGCATTAGATGATATCAGTTTTAGTGAATGCATACAGCCACCCGTTGAAAATAAACCAAAAAAGATTTTACAACACAATACAGCATCAAAACAAGTGGTGAAGAAAGCGTCTTCTGATCCTGTTAAAAAACCAGCGAAGCCCCTTACCGTTGCCATGATACCCGGGAAAAAATCACTTCCTTCTACAACTCCGTTACAGAAAGCAACCTTTCCCGTTCCCCTGGTATTACAAACAAGGGCTAACCCGGTTATAAAACAACTGGAAATCGATGCAGGCGAAGTCACTATACGTTTATATGACAATGGAGAAATTGATGGTGATACAGTCAGTATCTACCACAATAATCAACTTGTTGTAAGCAAGGCCAGACTTTCACAGAAACCTATCACGTTTAGCTTTGAGGTTAATCCTTCTATTCCTTTTCATGAATTGGTGATGGTTGCCGAAAATCTCGGTTCTATACCACCCAATACATCGCTGATGATTGTAACGGCTAAGGATAAACGATGGCAAGTGTTTATTTCCTCAACTGAACAAAAGAATGCTAAGCTGCTGATCAACCTGAAACAAGAACCATAAAATTTCAGATGGAAATATATACGACATCATCCTCCTTCAGGTTGCCGTGATTGGTATGAACAAGTATACAAGAACCTGCAAGAGAAACCTCCAGCTCATAAAAGCCCCCCAAAAACTTCATTTTTCTTATAACGCCTCTCACGCCGGTTGTACCGTTTTCCGCAATTTTAAAATCACATGGCCGCATAAAGCTGTTGATTCTGTTCATTTCCAGGTCTGTAAACTCTGAAAATGCTTTGGCCAAAGAGGGATTTAAAATGGTATAGGGTCCAAATAAAGCAGCCACATAATCATTTACCGGTTCGCGGTAAATTTCACCGGGATTTGCACGTTGCACCATCACCCCGTCTTTCAAAACCATAATCTCATCAGCCCACGAAAGCAGGTCAGAAGGATCATGTGAAACAAGAATACAGGTATAATTTAAGGTTTCACTAATATCAGTAATGACCGTTTTAAGAATGGATTTATGAATGGCATCAAGGTTTGAATAGGGTTCATCAAGTAATAAAAGAGATGGATTGGTTACCAGCAACTTTGCCAATGCAATTCTTTGTCGCTCCCCTCCGGATAATTGACTGGTAAATCTTTTTAATAGATGAGTGATACGGCAAACTTCGAAAATAACCTCAGCTTCCTCTGGCTGTAATTGATTGGCCATTTGTAGCAGTTCTTCAACCCTGTAATGATTGCGTAATTCAAAATATTGGGAATGATAACCGATTTGAGGATGGCCGGCTATCAACTGTTCCTGCGGCCCTTTTACTTTTTCATTTTCAAACAACACATGCCCGTTATCCGGTTGTACTATTCCTGCAATGATCTTTAGCAGGGTGCTTTTACCAGAACCTGTTTCTCCTGCAATGGCAATTTTCTGCAATTGATTTTGTGAAAAGCTGATATCTTTTAAAACAAAGTTTCCCGCTTCCTTTTTTGACACTCCTGAAACCTGTAATAAACTCATATGCTGAGGAACCTTTATGAAAGTAAAACGTAACAGCCGCCAAATGTAGATAATCAATATTTAATGCACACATACCCCAGGATGTGGGTCCCTGGTTTTTAAATATTATTTCTCAGTCCGGCGCCACTGCCCGTATTTATTATGAACAAACTGAAACCAGCCAACCAGTAGCTCATGCTCACTCTTTACCAGGTCAGGGTGTTTATTTGCAATGTTTTTAACTTCTTTTGGATCAGCTTCCAGGTCGTATAATTCCGGCTCTTCTGTGTCAATATTGTAAATGTATTTCAGGTTTTTATAACGGGTACCAATAATCAGATCAGTGTAAGGACTTACAAAAAAAGTGCGGTCTGAAATGGAGGTATCTAATAAACTATTTCCCTGCCAATGTGCAGGCTTTGGAATACCAGCCATATGCGTTATGGTAGGTGCAATATCTACCAGGCCATAAACATTATTATTATTTTGCCCATGAAATAAAACAGGATTAAAAAGCATACAGGGTACATGCACATTCTCCTGGTATACCCGGGTGCCATGTAGTTTTTGCTCATGCGTGCCAAAGGCTTCCCCGTGATCAGCGGTAAATATGATTAGCGTATTTTTCAATTGCCCCCGATTCTCCAACCCCAAAATTAATTTATCAAAAATGGCGTCAGTATGGTTCAGCGCATTTAAATACCGGTTCAGGTTATCGTTTTCTTTTGAATACACCACTTCATCGTTTGTATAATAGGGACTATGTGTTTGATTGGTCCACAATACACTGAATTTTTTCTTTTGTCTATCCTGGTCAAACCAATTTAAATAACTCGCAAGCATACACGAATCATCAATACCATCCATTTCAGTTTTGGTAACTGAGAATTTTTTATCGCAGGGAATGGTTGAATAATCCTGCACAAACGTAAAACCCTGGTTTTTGGCATAGGTGATCATATTGGCATATACCAGGTCAGATGAAAAGAACAGGGAGGTAGCCCATCCATCATTTTTTAATACACCGGGCAATGATGGTTCGGGTATTGAAATGTCTTCTAACAAAGCAGAACGGTAATCAATCATCGGATAAATGCCTGACACCAATGACAACATAGAATTGGGCGTACTTGGAATATGTGCATACATGTTTTGGTAAACGGTTGCCATCTGTTGCCACCTTTTAAGGTTGGGAGTGCAGGCAAAAGTTGAATCATAAACAGATACAAACTGTGCAGGTGTTGATTCTGATACAAAAACGATAATGTTATCGATTGTAGTTCCAGCTATTCCCGGTGTTTTATAAGAACGTTTGTGATAAGCCTCAATATAATTTATTGTCGTAGCTGAAAGCTTTGTGTCCATCAACCTTTTTTCACCGGGTGGATCATAAAGAGATGCGACAAATGCAAATACCGGCGTTTGTACGTTTGCTTTTTTAACTGGGTATTTCATAAACCCGTAAAAACTGTTGCCCGTAATTACCAAAACCACTATCCATACAAATGATTTCCATTTCGGGTTATCAAAGGTTGTAAATAACAAATGAAGCACATAAGCCAGCAATACAAAACTGGCTAATAAACCAAGAATGTTTTTTATAAAAGCTGGAGTTAATGTTTTTGCGGCGCCTGCCCTGGCATCGTTACCTTTTAAAAAATCTGAGTAATAAAGCCATTTATAACTGAAAGGAGTGCCCAATTGTTTCACTACTTCAATATTTAGCAATGAAATCAACACCGTAAAAAACAGCAAGCCAAAAAATAAAACTGAAACTGTAGTATGGAAGACGAGTCTGTTTCTAAACAGGTGCAGCAGAAAGAAAAAGAAAATACTAACCAGCAATACATAACCCAGATCAGGAAATAACGCACCAACCATCATGGGAATGGACCCGGAAGTACCTGAAATTTCAAGGCGGGCAAGAACCATAAAGAACAAAGCTGCTACAATACCTGCCCATAAAAACTGTGTTTTATGAAAAACAAGTTTATTTCTAAAATAAACGCCGGCCAAAATGAATAAAAGAAATGAAGCCCCAAGGAAATATTTTCCCTTATGCAAGATCGAAAATGCGGGCTTTATAATGCG
Source organism: Flavisolibacter sp. (assembly GCA_035714205.1). Taxonomy (GTDB): domain Bacteria; phylum Bacteroidota; class Bacteroidia; order Chitinophagales; family Chitinophagaceae; genus Flavisolibacter. The sequence goes on from DASTMJ010000253.1 coordinate 11,269, forward strand.
TAGGTTGGCATCATTGTGAACTAAAGTTTTGTTATCAGTAAAATAGGTCTGGTAAATATTATCCAACTTTGTATCCCACCCGTCGATACTCTTACCATTAGGGTCTTTTGGTAGCTGGAAATAATAGTCCACCCTGGTGGCTGCCGGCAAAGAAATAGCAACGTAAAAAGAATCACCCTGCTTAAACATTTTTGTGCAGGGATATTTTTCATTGATAACTGTGTTCGGCGGCCAGTACATAGTATCCGGCACCTTCCAATAATCTGTAGCCCAATAAATATAAACCTCGCTTGCCTTATTGGTCTTATAAACAATATTGCGGCTAATTAATGTATCATCTTCTGCCTGGGCCTGTACTGGAAGGGAACATATGCATAAGAACAGGAGAAAGAACAAAACACGTCGCATAGGGAGGAACACTTTAGTCACATCGTTTATATTTCAGGTTGTTTGCCCCAACAAGAATAGAAATTAATCACCGCACTTCCTACCAAAAAGAATGAATTTACAGTAAAGGTTTATAAAAATCTATTCTCATGCAATTCAGGCATGAACCAATCCTTTGCTGTACTTATTCCTGTATTCCAGGGGAGATAACCCTGTAAGCTTTTTGAACGTGGTGCGAAAAGCTTTAATGTCTGTGTAACCTGCCTTGTACATCGCTTCGTTCACATTCTCCCTGTTGCGCTCCAAACTCAGTTTTGCCGCTTCTATTCTTACTCTTTGTACATACTCAATGATTGAATTATAGGTAACTTTTTTGAACCTTCGTTCAAGATTCCGGCGACTGATAGCAAGATTAGCTGCTAATTCATCCACCGTAATTTTTTCCTGGTAATTCATTTCAATATAGTCCTGCGCTTTTTTAATCAGTTCATCTTCATGTTGCTTCTGTGGACTGAAGATCATAAATACTGATTGGCTGTCGCGTTCAATCTGGATTCCGAAAATTTTAGAACAAATAATAGCTATATCCCTGCCGGCAAATTTTTCAACCAGGTATAGTACAAGATTGAGCCATGAATAAGCACCGCCACTGGTATAAATGCCCTGTTCATCTGTAATGATCTTGTCAGGTACAAGTTCTACATCAGGATACATGTTGCGAAAGTTATCTGCTTCCACCCAATGCGTGGCACATTTTTTCCCGTTCAATAGACCGGTTCCTGCTAACAGGAAAACTCCGAGACAAAGTGATGCAACAGAAGCCCCTTGCTTGTATTGATTGACCAGCCACGGAATAAACTCACGATTCGCTTCCAGCATTCGTTGCTTATCACCATGTATGGCCGGGATAATAACCAGGTCGGTTTGATCAATATCGGTTATAAGAACATCGGCGCGAATGGTAAATGACCCGTTTTTTGTTTTGGCTTCTTTATGCAAGCCAACCAATTGCACTTTAAACAATGGCGGTCTACCTGCACGTGCCAGTACAGAATTCACCTCATTAAAAATTTGGTGCGACCCTTCAATATTTACCAGGCTGCATTCACCTTCCGGGATTAGAATGGATACATGTTTTATCATCTTTTTTCTTTTTACTTAATGCATGCTGTTGTTTAAGATGCGTTGGTCAAACAGTAAACTAAGCTTTGTATGTATAACTCTTTTATGGCTATAAAGCTATGACAATACGTTGTCGCAATCAACCCTTCAAATTGCCGTATTCTCACCCCGAAATTTTAGAATAATGACCGAACCTTTGTATGGAGATCATTCGATTATTAGTGCAACTAAAAATATTTTTTATGCAATTATTCACTCAAACCAATAAAAACTTATTTAATACAGCCATTCTATTATTAAGGTTGATGACGGGTCTCATTTTGTTTGTTGCCGGCGCCGGTAAGGTAATGGGTTGGTTTGGCGGGTTTGGAATACATACAACAGTAGACATGTTTAAATCTGGTATGAATATCGGGCCTCTGTGGGCTTACATAAGTTCTTATACCGAGTTTATTGGAGGATTTCTTATCATGTTAGGCTTACTAACCCGGCCGGCTGCATTTACATTATTTATCAACATGCTTGTGGCAACCATTGTATCAGGCACTAAAAATTTTTTTATGGGCGGAGCAGCATATCCCTGTCTTCTAATGGTCTGTAACCTTGTTATTCTGTTAACAGGACCATTGTTGTATAGTATAGATGCATTGTTGTTCCATAAAAAAGATTTACCCCTCACCTATAAAAGTCAATTGGCATGATAGAAGTTTTTAAAACCAATGTGGAAGAACCCTCAGAAGCACACAACCTGATCAATGTACTCCGTCAAAACTTTCCAGAACGTAAGATCACTATTGACCTGCATGATTGTGACAAAGTATTAAGAGTGGAGGGCAAAGACTTTGCAACAGAAACAATCGTGAGGTTGGTAAAAGATTATGGATTTGTATGCAAGGTGCTTGAATAAACTGGCATTTGACACCCTGAAATAAATAAAGCAGGAAACAAAAATCCTAAATACTACAATGATTTATAAACAATAAAAATCTACAACAATGCAAGTTAATGCTTACATCAATTTCAATGGCAATTGCCTTGAAGCCATGTCTTTCTACAAAGATTGCCTGGGTGGTGAATTACAGGTGATAAAGGTAAAAGATACCCCCGCTGGTGCTTCCTGTCCCGGTGGTACCGAAGACCAGGTAATGCATTCTTCTCTCGTCAACAAAGGTTTTGTTATCATGGCTACCGACATGGTAGATCCGGGTGGATTTAAACCAGGTAACAATTTTTCTCTCTCTGTTAATTGTACCAGCGAAGAAGAACTAAACCGTACGTTCAATGCTATTATGGAAGGTGGGAACATAGTTGAGCCTATTAAGCTGCAATTCTGGGGGGATTTGTTTGGATATGGTTCCGATAAATTCGGCACCCGGTGGATGTTCAATTACACCAAAACCCCGCAACCAGCCGTTCAGGCCAATTAGGAAATTAAGACTTCCTTAAACCAATCTGTAGAGACTGCCAAATCAAGTTGAAAAGAAAATTAAAAGCAACACAACTTCGGTGAAGGCGAAATTAAAAGAGATGCCGGCAAATATGCATTGAAGGCCAACAGGCCTGCAGCAACAAAAAATAACAACCAAGGCTGATGATGCAGCTAACGTAAATAACAACATCTACAGGCTTTATCATCCCAATCCCGGCCTCCTCTTATTGCAACAACTATTTCTTACAATAAAAAACTTTTAACCATGGCTACAATGCAAAAGATCACACCATTTTTGTGGTTTAATGACAATGCTGAAGAAGCAGCTAGTTTTTACACTTCGGTTTTTAAAAATTCCAAAATCAATGGTGTTACTCTTTATGACGAAAATGGTGCCGGTGCATCGGGCAGGCCACAAGGATCAGTTATGACTGTTGATTTTGAGCTTGATGGACAAAATTTTGTTGCGTTGAACGGTGGTCCGCATTTTAAATTCACAGAAGCTGTTTCATTTGTTGTGAACTGTGAAACACAAAATGAAATAGATCTTTTTTGGGAGAAACTTTCAGAAGGTGGAGAAAAAAGCAGGTGCGGATGGCTTAAGGACAAATTTGGTTTATCATGGCAAATCGTTCCGGTTATTTTAAACAAACTCTTCACAGACCCGGATCCCGAAAAATCAAAACGTGTTATGCAGGCCATGTTGAAAATGGATAAGATGGAGATACAACAACTACAGGATGCATAAAACTTAAATGCGTTGACGATTTAACAGACTGACATTCAATAACCCCTCAGTAATTTTCAAAATGGAAAAATTTACGATGAGTTCGCCGGCAGAAATGGTGCAACAATTTGAATCGACAATACAGAAACTTTTGGAGAAATTAACTGCATTTAGCCAGGAACAGCTAAACACAATTCCTGCCGAAGGTCGATGGAGCGCAGCTCAGCTGGGTGAACATTTACGGAAATCATATAAGGGAGTACCGGAGCTACTTGGGCATAATACAAAAATTACAGAAAGAGATCCGGCTGAAAAAATCGCTATGGTCAATATGGACTTCCTGAATTTTTCAATTAAAATGCAGGCGCCGGAATTTATTGTTCCCGAACAAAAAACATATGACAAAACAAAACTGCTACAGGAACTGGACTCTTTAGCAAAAGCTATTATTCAAACGGCTCAGTCGCTTGATCTCACGGAAACCTGTACCACCTTTGCTATTCCAGGTTATGGAGAATTTACCCGTTTGGAATGGATAAATTTTTGCCTTGTTCATACACAAAGGCACCTAAGGCAATTGGAAGGTATTTTCCAGACAGTAGTAAATAATCCTTAGATACTTTTCTTATAACAGTTACAATACCTGGACTGAAATATTTTTTTTAATTGCACTTTATTGCTTTTGAAACACCCTTACATAATCAATTTCCATACGTTGCGGCCAGATGTTTGGATCTACTCCTTTTGCACCACCCCAGTTGCCACCAACAGCAATATTCAGTAAAAGGTGAAATGGCTGGTCAAACGGCCACGCTGCATAACCGCTATGCTCATTTGAAAAACTAAAATATCTTGCGCCGTCAACAAATACAGCAATTGTCTCAGCATCCCATTCCAGTGCGTATACATGAAAGGCTGATGAACAATCTTTAACGATGACAGTATCGGTTCTCTGCGTCCCAATAACATGGTTGTATTTTTTGGTATGCACAGATGCATGCACAAAACCCTGGTTAAAACCTACATGCTCCATAATATCTATTTCACCATCGTCGGGCCATGCCAATGGCGTTGTGGAAGCAAGCATCCATATGGCCGGCCATGTACCCAAACCTTCAGGAAGTTTTGCTTTAACTTCTATCTTCCCATATTTCCAGTCTCCTTTGCCTTTTGAAATCAGTCTTGCTGACGTGAACCCGTTCTTTTCCCATTTTTCTTTTCTTGCTTCAATAACAAGTTTTCCATTTTCAACTCTTGCATTTTCTTTCCTGGCGGCCGTGTAGTATTGCAATTCATTATTGCCCCAGCCATGGCCGCCTTCATCATAACTCCATTTTGTAGAATCGGGAAGACCGGGCTGGGTAAATTCATCGTTCCATACCATTTGCCATGGTGAGGCTTTTTGTTCACCACAGCCTAATGCAAGTAGTGAAATGAATGCAATAAAATATAGTTGATGCATGAAGATGGTTAAGTATCTAAAGATATTTAAATAAAATGCAGTTAGCTATCATCCTATTTACCCATAAATTTTTGCGTTTCCTGTTTGTAAATACTTATAAAATGCGACCGGATCATGGATGCAACCGGCACATCTTTACCAGGAAGAAACAACGCGATGGATCGGGAAGGTTGTTCCGGCATATGACAGTCTATACAATTTTTTTCCAGCCCGGGAACCAGTGCGGGATTCATCTTGCAAAAATTGTTATGTTCTTTTGAATGACAGTTCATGCAACGCTGGGAAAATAATACAGTGTTACCTTTTTCATTGGCATGTGCACCATGGCAACTATTGCATGTAAGCGTCTCGCTCATTCTGAAACACTTGCTGGCCCTTAATAATCCATATTGATTACCATGCACATCAAAATTACCGGCAGCGGCAGAAGCATCACTTACCGAATCTATCTGAAAATGATCAGATAGAACATTGCCGGCTATGAAAGAAAACGGAGGTTGTGTTTTTTGAATATTACCGCCGTGGCATAATGCGCAAAGATCCAGGTTTTGCTGGCGGGTAAGTTTTGCCGGGTTGATAATAAATTTACCCGAAGTATCTTTTGGATTTTGTGTTTGAAATTCAATATGTCTTGCCGCTGGTCCATGGCATTTTTCACAGTCCACCCCATAAATAATCCTGTTCCGGTCAAATACATCCTGGTTGCTTTCCGGCGCACTTATTTTGTCAACATATGTTGCATGACATTCAAGGCAACGGGAAGTTATTGGCCGGTCCATCATAACCTTCATTGGGAATCCCGGGCTGTTTGACCATTGAGCAGCCGCCGTGAAATAGGTAATAGGCAATTGATATAACCAGTTGTTCTTCCAGTACGCAAATGATTGTCCTTTTGTGCCAGAGCCAATTACCATATCAAATGGCAGGGCAACTTTTTCTTCTCCTTTGAAATACACAACCTGGAATAGACCACTATCTCTTTTTTCCATGGCCACCAATAAATTCGGGTTGTAACTGAATGTATTATTTCCCTTTTTAAAACTTCCGTCAATGTTTCTTTCAGAAGCCTGTTGAGAGGTTTGATAGTGTGCTGTATTTAAGTGTGCTTCATAAATATCCTTATGACAACCCATGCATTTTTTAGAACCGGCAAATTCGTTGTAGGAAGGAATTGTTGCAAGGGTAATGTTTTGATGGCTGCTATCACCGGGCTTCTCCTGTTGCCGGCCTTCTTCTTCGTTAATGCATTGAGTGAAAATAAAAAGACAGGCACTGATAAATATGACTACAACCGTCGATCGCCTGAAGCGGAATATCTGTTTCATAAGCCGGATATAAACTTAGCATTTTCTCCGGCAATCCATTTTTATTTCTCCTGCGCTGCTTATTGTTTTACTGAATTGATCTTGCTCCACACCTCATAGATCTTATCGCCTTTAGAGCTAAGACCGCTGTGATGCCAGTCACCATTTTCCAGTTTGCCATCAAAACTCAATGAAGCACCTACCCTGCTGCTGTCTCTTGAAAAGAATTCAATATGTTCTGTATACTTCCCGTTTTCAAATGTATAGGTGCCACCACCCGTGCCCATAAATTGTTTGGCACCGGGATCAATTGCGGCCCATTGAAATCGTTTACCGGAAAGTATTTTCAGTGTTTTCCGGGTACCTGTTCTATGGATGGGAACCAGTTTTTCATCCTGCATGCGGGAAGTAATATTCCACACACCGGCCAATGGCGCTTTACCATCATCAATCCTGGTAAACGTTTGCTGGCTTCCATCCAGGTTCGACAAAAGATCATCACCATTAAACTTTACCGAATATGTTTTTTCTTCGCCCACAACAGTTGAATTCTTTGTATCAAATTCAAACTGAATAAACAGCTGATCATTATTTAATGTATACTGACCTCCCCTGGTTTGAATAAAGTTTTTTGAATCCTTGTTGAAAGTTGTGAGTGTAAAATAACCATCAACAAACAGAAGGACTTCTTCTCCTGTTCCAGTTTTTAATTGCCATGCCCCTTCTATTCCTTTTGCAGAATTCCACATTGTGTTAAAGCCTGTTGTTGTTATTAACACTACAGCTGCCAAAAAAAGAAAGGATTTCATAACAGATTCATTTCCTATAAAATTAGGATTTACAGATGGCATACGTGCCATAGACACTACAAAAAAAGAGGCCGTTATAAAAATAACAGCCTCTCTTTTACAAAGCCAAATACTACGGTAACAAAACCTGGTCTATCACATGAACAACTCCGTTGGTGGCTAAAATATCCACGGCTACAATATTGCTGGCCGTAGAATTGCCATTACCTTTTACTTTAGCACCGCCATTTAAAGAAATAGTAACAGTGCCCCCCTGTACCGTCTGCGGCATCAGGCCATCGCTTAGATTATAGGAAAATACGCGGGCTCCAATAAGATGATAAGCAAGAATGTTTAACAGCGCATCATTCGGCACATCAACCAGCGCTGAGTAACCAAGAGCTGCTAAGGCATTTTGAAAAGCCATGTTGGTTGGTGCAAAAACGGTAAATGGACCATCTGATTCCAATAAACCTACGGCCCCGGCCTGTACCACAGCAGCCACCAGGGTGCTCAGGTCAGGATTAGATTGGGCTAATTGTACCAGGTTTTGTGTTGGAGGCATCAATACATGATCGATCACATGAATTACACCATTGCTGGCATCAACGTCTTTAAAAATCACCTTTGCATTGTTAACC
>DASTMJ010000254.1:0-16892 GCA_035714205.1 Flavisolibacter sp.
AACCATAATACCTGCTACCAGATGCAGCAACAATATTTTGATAGAACTTCTCTTCAAATAAATGCTGGGTATCAATGGCACCTAATCCATATCGGGGTAAAAAAGGAAGATCTGCGGCCACAGAAGCTTTGCTAACCGGAATGTCATCCAGGTTTTGCAAATAATTTATACTCAACTCCTTTGCGGTCGATAATATTTTATCCAAATTTTGGAGGTCCTTAAGCAGCGTTGGATTCATGGCTTGGCTATATTAAATCAGTTCAATAAAATTTTTTAGAATAAGATCTCCCGTTTCAGCACTTTTCTCTGTGTGAAACTGCACGCCGTAAAAATTATCATTTTGAATAGCGGCTGCATATTCAACTCCGTAATTGCATTTTGCTATAGTGAATTCACTATCCTCTGCATAATAACTGTGCACATTGTATACATAGCTATGGTCTTCAATACCTTTAAAAAGATCAGATTGGAGGTCGTAAATATTATTCCAGCCAACTTGTGGAATTTTTAATTGAAGGGCCGGTGAAAACTTTTTTACCTGTATGGGTATAATGTCAAGACAAGCTACATCGTTTTCCTCAGAATGTTTACATAACAACTGCATACCAACGCAAATCCCAAGAACCGGTTGTTTTAGTGTCCTGATAACCTGGTCAAGATTGTTTTGTTGCAAACTTTTCATAGCGCTGCTGGCTTCACCCACACCGGGAAAGATCACTTTATCTGCACTTTTTATGCTATCTGCATTTTCTGTTACTTCTGCTGCAATACCCAGGCGTTCAAGTGCATTTAACACTGACTGAATATTGCCCGCATTGTATTTTATAATTGCAAGATTCATCGTAATTTTCATTTAGTTTTTAAGCGGAAGTAGCTCACCTGGTAGAGCGACAGCTTCCCAAGCTGTAGGTAGCGGGTTCGAGTCCCGTCTTCCGCTCATCTAATCACACGGTCTATAAATTCTTTTGTTGTTTTTCCAATATCATTACTGTTCTCTATTGCTTTAATGTAAGCACTTCCTATTATAGCACCATTGGCATATTTGCAGGCCCCATCAAAGGTTCGCTGGTCTTTAATTCCGAAGCCAACCAATACCGGGTTTTTTAATTTCATGGAATGTAACCGCTTCAGGTAATTCTCCACCGGGGTAAAATCTTTATCTGAACCTGTAATGGAAGATGATGAAACAGCATACAAAAAACCAGAACTTAATTCATCCAGTTTCTTTATTCTTTCTTCCGATGTTTCAGGTGTAACAAGAAAAATAAAATCGAGTCCATATGTTTTTACTACTGAAGCATATTCCTTTTCATATTCAAACATGGGAATATCAGGAATGATCAAACCATCAATTCCTACCTCAGCAGCTTTGGCACAAAAACGCTCAAAACCATATTGCAATAAAGGATTGAGATAACCCATTAAAATAACAGGCACCTGCACTTGCGTTCTAAACTCTTTTAATTGTTCAAAAAGTTTTGAAATGGTCATCCCGTTCTGCAGGGCTATGGCACTGCTTGCCTGGATCACGGGCCCATCTGCCAGGGGATCGCTGTATGGCATCCCCAACTCAATAAGATCTGCGCCGTTTGCCTGCAAAGATATCATTACCGGAATTGTGCTTTCGAATGTTGGAAAACCTGCCGTACAATACACGTTTAAAACCCGTTCTTTCTTGCGGCTAAATAATGATTCAATCCTGCTCATAATAATTCATAAAAGGCTGAAACATTCTCCCATTCGGGATCATTTTCAATTTCAAAATTGCTTTCCCTTTCAATGTTTTGAAGAAAAAAGTCAAGGAAGTTTTCTACTTCTTGTTTCTCTTTTGTATAAAAGATAATTTCCCGGGCCCGGTACACCGTCGTATGGCCAACATGAACCGATTGAGTTTGTTCCTCCATGTATTCAATGATCTTTTTTTCCACCTCATTTAAATAATCATATTCCTCTCCTTCCGGGTGGCCATTTTCATTAAAACTGTCCGGGATAATTTCAATAAAAACAGAGTATGGATATTGCGATCTGTTTTCTATGCTTTTAAGGTCGGTGTTTATTATTGCCAGAGCAGGATATCCCTCCACTTCAAATTCAAACCCGGTATAAGTTGCCTCGTTACTTTTCATTTTAATTTTTCTGTCTGATTGAATTAAATACGTTTGATAGCCTTGCTACAGCTCAAGTGTGCGACGCAACAAGAGCTTAATAGCAGCAATCAGCTTGGTTCACCCTGTGCTTCCATCACCTTCATATAAGTTGCAAGGTCTTTATCGCCTCTGCCACTTAAACAAATAACCACCGTATCTTTTTCGGTTAGGGATAATTGTTTCAAAGCAGCAAAAGCATGACCTGTTTCCAGGGCCGGGATGATTCCCTCCAGCCGCGCCACTTCAAAAGATGCCTGCAGAGCCTCTTCATCTGTAGCCGACAGAAAAACGCCGCGGCCGCTGTTAAACAAATGTGCATGTAAAGGCCCAATGCCCGGGTAATCTAAACCGGCTGAAATACTGTGCGGCTCTATCACCTGTCCATCTGCCGTCTGCATAACCAGGCTGCGGCTTCCATGTAAAATTCCATCCTTACCCAATTGCGTTGTGGCGGCACTCATGCCAGAACTCACACCATGACCCGCTGCTTCAACGGCCACCAATTGCACAACAGGCTCTTCGAGGAAATGATAAAAAGCACCAGCCGCATTGGAACCACCACCTACGCAGGCTATAACATGCGTGGGCAATTCAGATCCACGTTTATCTTTCAACTGCCAACGGATTTCGTTTGAGATAATACTTTGAAACCTTGCTACCATATCAGGATAAGGATGAGGACCAACTACACTGCCGATAATATAATGCGTATCGTTAGGATTGTTGATCCAGTCGCGGATGGCCTCATTAGTAGCATCTTTCAACGTTTTGCTGCCGCTTGTTGCAGGAATCACTTTGGCTCCCAGCATCTTCATTCGTGCCACGTTTGGAGCCTGCCGCTCAATATCTTTTTCACCCATGTATACAATACACTCCACTCCTTTTAAGGCACAAACAGTGGCGGTTGCCACACCATGCTGGCCAGCTCCTGTTTCAGCAATAATTCGTTTTTTACCAAGCTTCTGTGCAAGTAAAATTTGTCCAACTGTATTATTGATCTTATGGGCGCCTGTGTGGCAAAGATCTTCCCGCTTCAAAAAAATGGACGTATTGAATTGTTTACTCAGCCGCCGGGCAAAATATAAAGGTGTCGGCCTGCCAACATAATCATGAAGCAACTGCTGGTATTCATTTTGAAATTCCTGTTCATAAATAATCTCCAGGTATTTTGTACGCAATTCTTCTACATTACGGTGCAACATCTCGGGAATATAGGCGCCGCCAAAACGGCCGTAATAACCTTGTTCATCCGGCGCAAATGATTCATTTTCTTTCTGAGCAATTTTTATTGTATGACTATTAGGTTCCAACATCTCAATTTCGTTTTTTATATAACCAGCTTTGGCACAACCATCAATACCTGTTGCGTCGCACTTTTGTACGCCTGGATCTTATTTCGGCTATATCGTTTCCAATTGCGCCTTTGTCCGTTCATTTTCCACGTTACCCGTATTCAAAGTAGTAGCGGGTTCAAACAGCATGATCCAGGCTTCGTTCTCGGCCACCGGCTTATGTTCAACGCCTTTTGGCACTATCAAAAATTCGCCTTCGTTCAATTCAATCGTTTTATCCTTCAGCTCTATTTTAAGAATACCCTTTACTACAAAAAACAATTCATCTTCGTGGTCGTGTTTATGCCAGATAAATTCGCCGTGCACCTTGGTTAGTTTTACCTGCTGGCCATTTAATTCGCCAACGATCTTTGGACTCCAATGGTCTGCGAACAATGTAAATTTTTCAGAAAGGTTTACTTTTTCCATAATTAAGAATGAAGTTCGTTAATAAACTGTTTTACTTTATCCAAATCTTTCAGCCCGGGAGTAGTTTCAAACCGGCTGTTGATATCAATTACAAACAGGTCTTTCGCCACAGGATCTTTCATAAATTGCTTCACTAGTACAGCATCATTTGGTTCTATGCCGCCACTTAAAAAAAACGGCTTCCCTATATTTAAACCTTTTAAGCGGTTCCAGTTGAATTTACGACCCGTTCCGCCATACAACATTGCGTTTTCATTGTTTGCTTTAGGAACAGCAACCCCTGTATCAAACAGGAACATGTCCGAGTCATTATAATAATCCTTTATCATCCATTGCACATGATCGTTTTCTATGAAACGGAAAGCCTTGATCACATGCACATAATCAGCAATTTTGGAACATTCATAAGGAGTTTCATGACCATGAAGCTGAACCATATCCAGTCCAAATTCATCAACCTGTTTCATGATTTCTTCGTACGATTCATTTACAAATACCCCAACTTTATATGCTTTTAGTTTTGCTTTTTTTAAATCCGGTCCTGTCAGTCCATTCTTTAATACATAACGTGGGCTTTTATTGTAAAAAATAAAACCAACAAAATCCACTCCCATCTCATCAAGCTGGTGCAGCTGGCTAAGTACCGTCATTCCGCAAACCTTAACTTTCATATTTTGCTTTTACGTTTTCAACAAACAGCTATAGCAATCGTTGTTTTACAGTTCATATTTGTTGTGCAAACTCTTTAAATGCATCCATAGGATTTTCCTGTTTCATAAAATATTCTCCAATTAAGAAACCGTGGAAACCATTGTTTTTCAAATACCGGATGGTATCGGTGCTGTCAATTCCACTCTCAGCAATTTTTACAAATTCATTCCCAATTTTTCCAGCCATATTAATGGAGTGTTCAAGATTTACCTCAAAGCTTCGCAAATTGCGGTTATTCACTCCAACCAGGTGTACACTTTCACAGATATGGCCCAATTCTGATTCCTCGTGTAATTCAAGCAAAACCTCCAGTCCAAGATTATTTGCGGTTGAAGCCAGTTGTTTTATTTCTTTGGGTGAGAGACAAGCGGCAATTAATAAAACAACATCGGCACCATAAGCCTTTGCTTCTATAACCTGGTATTCATCTATCATAAAATCTTTGCGTAACAAGGGGACATTGTTATCTCTTGCACATTGCAGGTCATCCAATGATCCTCCAAAAAAAGGAGTATCAGTCAGGATGGAAATACCTGATGCACCAAAATCGGCATATGCTTTTGTAACCGCTTCAACACTATCCCGGTCATTAATAATTCCTTTTGAAGGAGATTGCCTTTTAAATTCTGCAATGATCCCTGTTCTTTTTTCATCAGTAACAAACCGTTGCAAGGAAAGAGTAGCCCTGTTGTAAAAAGGTAGTTTTTCCAACTTATCAACCGGCATTAATTTCTTTTGTTTTGCTACTTCCAGTTTTTTGTGCTCAATTATTTTTTCAAGTATGTTCATTACTGCAGGGCAATTAATTTTTTAAACGATTCATAGGCTTTTCCGTTTTCAAGACTGTCAACCGCGGCATAATAAGCTTCGTTATAATCTTTATAACTGCCGGTACATTTCAAGGCCATTGCAGCATTAGCTAATACTACAGCATTTTGCGCCCAGGCACCTTCACCTTTCAAAATTTTCATAAAGATCTTTGCGGCTTCATCAACCGTTGATCCGCCATAAATATCAATAGGTGAAACGGTACGTTTGCCCAGTTCCTCAGGTGTGAGGATTTTTTCTCCGGTGTTGGTAATTACTTTGGTGTCATTCGTGAGGGATATTTCATCATACCCATCAAGACTATGAATGATGGTAAATGGATTATCACTTTGCTGCAATAAGTAATTATAGATGCGGGCCATTTCCAGGTTATATACACCCACTAACTGGAACTGAGGATTGGCCGGGTTGACCATGGGTCCCAGCATATTAAAAAATGTACGGAAACCAATATTTTTCCTGATGTTGGCAACGGCTTTCAGGGCGGGGTGGAAAAGCGGGGCATGGAGATAGGTAAAATTTGTTTCTTCAATCTCTGCTTTCAGCTGGTCGGGTTTATTCTTAAATCTATAACCCAAAATTTCCATTACGTTAGAGGCCCCACTTACTGATGTAGCGCCATAGTTGCCATGTTTGGCTACTTTCTTGCCTGCACCGGCCACTACAAAACACGCCAGGGTTGAAATATTGAAAGTGTTTTTTCCGTCGCCACCGGTCCCCACAATATCCATTACACTGCAACCCAAATCAACCGGCACAGCCAATTCAAGCAAACCATCACGAAAACCCTGTAACTCGTCAATAGTAATACTGCGCATAAGGTAAACGGTTACAAAAGCAGTGATTTCTGTTTCGTTATAACTGCCTTTTGCAATATTCAGCATTACATCTTTCGCTTCAGTTCTTGATAATGTTTTATGCTCAAATAATTTTTGTAAAATCTTTTTCACGGTTGTTATGATTGTAACCAGTTTTTTAATATAGTTGCTCCATCTGGCGTTAACACACTTTCAGGATGAAATTGTACCCCTTGCACATCATAGGTTTTATGTTGTAATGCCATGATATAACCATTTTCATCAACAGCGGTAATTTCAAGTTCCGCTGGAAAGTTTTCCTCACTAACGATCCAGCTATGATATCGACCCACCTGTATTTGTCCGGGCAGATCTTTAAAAAGTTGACTGGATGCTTTAGACAGTGATGTATTTTCAATAAATGTTACTGGTGTCGCCACTCCATGATATACGGTGGAAAGATTGATGAGCTTACCACCAAAAACTTCGCCTATAGCCTGGTGGCCCAAACAAACACCCAGTATGGATTTCTTTGCAGCATATTCTTTTATCAGTGGTAAAAGCAATCCGGCTTCAGAAGGAATGCCCGGCCCGGGAGATAAAATGATCTTATCATATGCTGCCACTTTTTCAAGTGGTATTTCATCATTACGATATACTTCCACTTTATCTTTTACAATACTGTTCACCAGGTGAACCAGGTTGTACGTAAACGAATCATAATTATCAAAAACCAGGATCTTCATATTCTTAAATCGTTCCCGCCATGTTGATGGCGGATTTTAAAGCATTTAATTTATTAGTTACTTCCTGCAGTTCACTTTCCGGTTTGCTGGCAGCCACTACCCCGGCCCCGGCCTGGTAGATCAAGGTGTTATCCTTGCTAAGTAATGTACGGATCATTATAGCATGATTGCAGGAACCATCAAAGCCTACAAAACCAATTGCACCACCATAAAAACTTCTTGGAGTGGGTTCGTATTCGTTGATCAGCTGCATGGCTTTAAATTTCGGCGCACCACTTAAGGTGCCGGCCGGAAATGTTTTAAACAAAACCCGGAATGGATTGGTTGCTGCCGGCACTTCACCCACTACCTCGCTAACCAGGTGAATAACATGCGAATAATATTGAATCTGCCGGTATTGACTTACATGTACGTTTGAACACACAGTACTCAGATCATTTCTTGCCAGGTCAACCAACATTACATGTTCTGCATTTTCTTTTGCATCCGCTAAAAGCTCCTGTGCCCTTTGTTGGTCTTCCACATCATCGCCGGTACGACGAAAGGTACCCGCTATTGGATGTACGATTGCTTTTCCATTTTTAATGATCAGTTGAGATTCGGGCGAAGAACCAAATAATTTATAATCTCCATAATCAAAAAAGAACAGGTAGGGAGATGGATTAATATTGCGGAGCGTTCTATACACATTAAACTCATCACCTGTGAATTTTCGTTGAAACCTTCGGCTTAAAACAATTTGGAAAACATCGCCACGGTAACAGCTTTGAATGCCTTTTTTTACCATGTCCACGTAATCGTTATCCTGCAGGTTTGACTCTTCTTCTTCAACGGCTTTAAACGGATACGTGGGTACATCTTTGCTGTTGATCAGGGAACGAACGGCCTCAACCTCACTTTCCAGACCGGCTATTTTATTTTCAAGTAATAAAAGTTCGTCTTTATAATGGTTGATGACAATTACATATTGGTATAACCGGTAACGGGCCACGGGTATTTTATTGATGGTTTCCCCGGAATCTTTAAATTTCATCTTTTCAAAAAGCTGCACCGTATCAAACGTAAAATAACCAAATAAACCTTGTGCAAACCGGGCAGAAACCGGGTCATCTGACTCTGTGTCAAACCTGTTCATAAAACTCCATAATAACTCATCCAAATCATCACCGCTTCTTAAGTTTATTTTTTCAGGTGTTTGCCCGGGCAACTTAAATTCAACGCTGCTTTTATTCCTGATCTCGATACCGGCAATGGCATTAATACCTATAAAAGAATAACTATTTTCTGCCGCATGGCTATCGGTGCTTTCCAATAAAATGGTATCTCTGAAACGATCCCTGAGCCGCAGGTATATGCCCACAGGTGTGTATACATCGGCCAGGCCTTTTATAACCTGTGTTCTAACCCTGATTTTTTTTCCAACCCTGGCTGTATCTTTTAATGCTTCTGCCTCCATATATTTTTATTTCCTGTCCCGTTATGGACATTAAAAAAGCCCCAATATGGGGCTCTGAGTATAATAAATAAACTATAGTTATAGCTATACAGAACCCCTTTCAGAATTTGTATGCCACCACCAATGCTTATTAATAAGTTGTTTCATTTGTATGCAAATATGCAAAGGGCACGGCATTTGGACAAAATTATTTTTAGCTTTAATAAAATAATTATGCTTATTCAACATCATCAAACCGAGACAAGAGGATTATTTTTTATACCGGGTGAAGAAAACGACTACCTGGCTGAGCTCATTTACATGAAAAAGGAACCCGATACCATGATCATTGAGCATACCGAGGTAGACGACCTATTAAAAGGTCAGAATGTTGGATTTCAGCTGGTACAAAAAGCGGTGGAATATGCCCGTTCCCATAATTTTAAAGTAATTCCTATGTGTCCTTTTGCTAAAGCTATAATTGACAAAAAGCCCGAATTACAGGACGTGTTGATAGACTATGTTCCATAAATTTTAGCAACTATCAATGCAGCCTTGCTGTAATTTTCCCCCTCTATCCCCTTTTACTTGTTAAATCTAAAGAGTAAGTTTAAAGTGGAATAATCTTGGTTAAGATGAAGAGTAAGGTTTTACTTCGAACAAACTCATCAAAAAAGCAAACTTATGAAAGCCCTTTTTTTGATATTAACAATTTTTGCTTTACAAGGCTTTACTACACCCGATACGGCCGATGCCATTTTAGGTGTGTGGAAAAACGGAAGCGGTAAAGGACATATACAGATCTATAAACACAATCACAAATATTACGGCAAAATTGTTTGGTTAAGAGATGCGGTTGACCCTGCAACTGGTAAACCAAAGGTAGACCGGAAAAACACTGACCCGGGTCAACGTTCCAAACCTCTTATAGGACTTGTAATGTTAAAAGACTTCACCTATGACGATGGAGAATGGAACGATGGACGCATTTATAATCCTTCTGACGGTAAAGAATATAAAGCCTATATGAAACTGAAAGATCAAAAAACACTGATGGTACGAGGTTATATTGGTGTTTCTTTATTAGGCAAAACCGATACATGGACCCGGGTGAAATAATTTATCAGTATCAGTGTCATTATAAGGATATTTCCTCGACGGTTCTGCTGTTAGATTACTTATCTTAATAGCATGAAGTTAGTTTCGGTTTTTTCTTTTTTATTGATTACAATCTCATCCTTCTCCCAAACCGATAGTATTTATTTACTTAAGCCTGACCGCGTTTTTGATGGTGAACAAATGCATACCAATTGGGTTGTTTTGGTGCAAAAAAATAAAATAGTGCAGGCAGGACCACTGAATTTTAAGCTGCCTGCAGCTACCCGTATTATTGAGCTGAAAGGAACTACCCTGTTGCCAGGCCTGATTGAGGGTCACTCACATCTTTTTTTGCATCCTTACGATGAAGTAAGCTGGAACGACCAGGTTATAAAAGAAAGCCGGGCAGAAAGAACAGCCAGGGCAGTAAATCACGCAAAAGCTACTTTACTTGCCGGCTTTACAACAGTAAGAGATTTGGGCACGGAAGGCGCTGCCTTTGATGATGTTGGATTAAAAACCGCTATTGAAAAAGGCATCATTCCCGGCCCACGGATGATTGTTGCCACTAAAGCCATTGTTGCCAAAGGCAGTTACGGACCCAATTTTAATAACCCTGATATAGACCTGCCACAAGGTGCCGCAGAAGTTTTTGGTAAAGAAAATCTTGTAAATGAAACATTAACTCAAATTGGAAAGGGAGCTGACGTAATAAAACTTTATGCAGACTATCGCTGGGGAAAAGGCGGCACGGCAGCACCTACTTTTAGTGTCGAAGAAATAGCTGCTGTTACCCAAATTGCAAAAAGCAGCGGACGAAAAACGGTTGCCCATGCATCAACAACAGAAGGCATGCGCCGTGCTGTATTTGGTGGGGTATCTACCATAGAACATGGTGATGAGGGAACCGAGGAGATCTTTAAACTGATGAAAGAAAAAGGCGTTGCTTTTTGCGCAACGCTGGCAGCTGGTGATGCAGTACTTCAATACAATGGCTGGAAAAAAGGAATTGATGCGGAGCCGGCACGTATCACCGCCAAAAAAAAGAGTTTCCGGGCTGCTCTAAAAAGTGGGGTAGCTATTTGCATGGGCGGAGATGTGGGTGTGTACACACATGGCGATAATGCAAGAGAAATGGAACTAATGGCTGAGTATGGAATGAAACCGATAGATATCCTGCGATCTGCAACATCAGTCAATGCAGATGTATTTGGCTATGCAAATGAGTTTGGAAGAATCAAAAAAGATCTGCTGGCAGATCTCGTGGCAGTGAATGGAGATCCTTCAAAGATCATTAAGGATATCCGCAATGTACTATTCGTAATGAAAGAAGGTGTGATATACAAACAACCTTAAGGTTGAACATACATTTCCTGAATCTTTTCTTTTTTCAGGTAAAAACTGCCATGTAGCTTATCACTGGTTTGCCAAACACCATCAACATAATTTTTCCTTTTATTAATGTGGCCGTGCATGGTAAACTCTTTTCCGTCACTTGCTACATATTTAAACACAAGAACTGTATCACCCTGCAATTCCCAGGTACCGGTATACCGGTTGTTTTCTACTACCTCACCATTGTACAGTTCAACTCCATTTTGTGCATCAAATTTTACGAGCACTTTTTCTCTTACGTTATCCGACCTGTATACTCCCGTCCAGATGCCACCTAACCCCACCTCTTGTTTAATTGAGAAGCTGGTTAATAGGGTGGCGATCATTACAAATACTACTGCTTTCATAACTCACAATTTTATTCCACATATTGTAGAAGAAATAAGAATTGTGCCACATAAACTGCGGAAGGAGTCAAGTGATTACATTTGGCAGTAATTGACAAATGCTATTTATAAATTATTAACTATCAGCTTACAGAATTCCTTTTGTTGATGGGAGATAATTTTTAAGCGGATCCCGTTTTACGGCCATTTTCAGGGATTTGGCAAAAGCCTTAAAGATCGCTTCTATTTTGTGGTGCTCATTTTCCCCTTTGCATTCAATATTCAGGTTGCATTTTGCAGCATCTGAAAAAGATTTGAAAAAATGAAAGAACATTTCGGTGGGCATATCTCCTATTTTTTCACGACTAAAGCTTGTGTTCCAAACGATCCAGTTGCGGCCTCCAAAATCAAGTAATACCTTGGCCTCCGCATCATCCATTGGTAAAGCAAATCCATAACGTTCAATGCCTTTTTTATTTCCTAAAGCCTGTGCAAAAGCTTCGCCCAGGGCAATGCCTGTATCTTCTATGGTATGATGCTCATCAATATGCAGATCACCTTTTGCATCAATCTCCAGGTCCATCATGCCATGACGTGCAACCTGGTCCAGCATATGATCAAAAAACGGCAGCCCGGTGTGAATAGCCGCTTTACCGCTACCGTCAAGATTAAGTTTTATATTAATTTTTGTTTCCGATGTATTCCGTTCATGAAGGATCTCTCTTTTTCCAAGCTTCAGAAACTCGTAAATATCTTTCCAGTCCTTAGTGGCCAATACTACTACTTCTTCCAGTTCTTCCATTGAATCCTTCACCTCTTTTCCACCAAGATCAGGATCATTTTTTAACCAGATCGCTTTACAATCTAAATTTTTGGCTAACTGTACATCAGTAATACGGTCGCCAATAACAAATGAATTGGGAATATCATAATCGGGATTGTTGAGGTAACTGGAAAACATACCTGTACCCGGTTTACGGGTAGGAAGGTTTTGTTCCGGATAACTGCGATCGATCAGTTCATCTGAAAATACAATTCCTTCATTGGCAAAAGATGTCATAATTAAATTATGGGGAGGATTAAATTGATCTTCCGTAAAATCTGCTGTACCTAATCCATCCTGGTTGGTTACTAAAACCAGCTCGTAATCCATTTCCTCCACAATCTTTCCCAGGTATTTAAAAACATATGGATAAAATGTAACCTTATCCAAAGAATCGATCTGGTATTTAGGAGGATATTCGTTGATCATGGTTCCGTCGCGATCAATAAATAGAACTTTTTTTCGTTGTTGGTTTGATTGCATAGTTAACCGGGTTTATATGCTGTTAATGCCTGTATTAATTGCTGATCCTGCTGGGGTGTACCAACCGTTATGCGCAGGCTGTCTTCGCATAAAATAACCTGGCTACGATTGCGGACGATGATCCCCTTTGCTTTTAAAAACTCATAGATAGCGGTTGCATTCTCCATTT
Organism: Flavisolibacter sp.; assembly: GCA_035714205.1. Taxonomy (GTDB): domain Bacteria; phylum Bacteroidota; class Bacteroidia; order Chitinophagales; family Chitinophagaceae; genus Flavisolibacter. The sequence continues at coordinate 12,719 of DASTMJ010000254.1, forward strand.
TTACCAAAATAAAATTCGCATCGGAGGGGTAAATTTTTTGCACGAAAGGAAACTGCATCATTTCTTTAACCAATACATCTCTTTCCTGAACTGTTTCCCTAATCATGTTGTTGACATCATCAAGATTATCCAACGCTTTGAGTGCAAGTTCCTGCGTGGCCTGGTTAATATTATAAGGTGGTTTGATCTTATTCAATATCCCAATGATGTCTTTCGAGGCAAAACTCATTCCAAGACGTAAGGCCGCTAACCCCCATGCCTTTGAAAAGGTTTGCATTACAACCAGGTTTGGGTATTCTTTAAGTTCGGCCAGGAAAGACCGGTGACGACTGAAATTGATGTAAGCTTCATCAACCACCACAATGCCACTAAAATTATTCAGAACTATTTCAATGTCTTCTCTTTCAAGACTGTTTCCTGTGGGATTGTTGGGAGAACACAAAAAGATCAGCTTTGTTTCCTTATCTATCGCGGCTTCTAATCCCTCGATATTTAGCTGGTAGTTTACCATTAAAGGAACTTCTTTTAACGGCACATCGTTAATGTGGGCATATACCTCGTACATACCGTATGTTGGCGGACAGATTATAATATTATCTTTTCCGGGCTCACAAAAAGCACGGATCAACAGATCAATGCATTCATCGCTTCCATTTCCCAATAAAATATTTTCGGCATCCACTTTTTTTATGTCCGCAATTCTCTTTTTAAGTTCCCATTGCAGGGGATCGGGGTAACGGTTATACCATTTTGTTAATGGTGAGCCGAAACTGTTTTCATTAGCGTCTAAAAAAACCTTTGCTGTGCCGCTGAATTCACTGCGGGCAGAGGAATATGGTTTTAAATTTTTAATATTATCACGTACTAAGCTATCCAGGTCGAAATTCATTTTTTCAATTATGATCAATGTTTATTAATTGCTTTTGCTCTACAACCGAACTTTCACAGCATTGGCATGCGCCTGCAAACCTTCAGCCTCGGCCATATCTATAACTGTTCGGGAAATATTCTCCAATCCTTTTTTTGTAAGCTTTTGATAGGTTATCTTTTTCACGAAACTATCCACACTTACGCCACTGTATGCTTTGGCAAAACCATTGGTCGGCAATGTATGATTGGTGCCACTTGCATAATCGCCTGCACTTTCAGGCGAGTAATTACCAATAAAAACAGAACCTGCATTTACTACTTCAGCAGCCAGTTGATCAGCATTTTTACAACTAATGATCAGGTGTTCTGCCGCATATTCATTAATAAGATTTAAAGCTTCTTCATTTGATGTTACAATAATAGCTTTACTGTGAGCTAATGCTTTTTCTGCAATTTCTTTCCGGGGTAATAATGCTAATTGTTTTTCAATTTCCTGTTGAATGTTTTTAACAACGGTTTCATCTTTACTTACCAACAATACCTGGCTGTCTGTACCATGTTCGGCCTGCGAAAGCAGATCTGCGGCAACAAAAGAAGCATCAGCCGTTTCATCCGCCCACACACATACTTCACTGGGACCGGCAGGCATATCGATAGAAACTCCTGTCATTTGAATCAATTGTTTAGCTGCCGTTACATACTGGTTACCCGGGCCAAATATTTTGTGGACGGCAGGAATGGATTCGGTTCCATAAGCCATAGCTGCAATGGCCTGTGCACCGCCAACTTTAAAAATGCGGGTAACACCAACCAATTGTGCACTATATAATACTGCGGGATGTACAACACCTTCTTTATTACATGGTGTACACAAAATAATTTCTTTACATCCGGCCAGTTGTGCCGGTATAGCCAACATCAAAACAGTAGAAAATAAAGGTGCCGTTCCGCCGGGAACATACAGGCCTACTTTTTCAATACCTACCGTTTTACGCCAGCACTCCACTCCTTCCATGGTTTGAATAATCTCCGCATCTTTCAACTGTGCTTTATGAAAACGTTCAATATTTTTAATGGCCTGCGTTATTGCTTTTTTTAGATTCTCTGGTATGGATTCAGATGCAGTTAATATTTCTGCTTCAGTAACTGAAAAATTTTTGAGCTCAACCCCATCAAATTTTTTTGTAAACGACCAGAGCGCTTCATCGCCATGTTGCTTTACAGCATTTAAAATTACCTGCACTGCATTTACAATTGCCGTGTTGTCAACATAAGGCCGTTGTACCAGCTTTGAATATTCTTTTTTGTCAGGATGCCTGATTACTTGCATAACATATTTTCATTGTCAGATAATCATTTTTTCTATGGGAACAACTAATATACCCTGAGCCCCCGCTTTTTTTAAGGCTTCTATTTTTTCCCAGAACTCATCTTCACTTAACACACTATGAACAGAACTCCACCCTTCGTTGGCCAATGGTAATACGGTTGGGCTTTTCATTCCGGGTAATAAGCTGATGATCTCTTCAAGAGAGTGATTCGGTGCATTCAATAAAATATATTTATTATTCTTTGCTTTTTTTACCGCTCTTATTCTAAACAACAACTGGTTCAATAAGGTTTGTTGTTCTGTTGCCATGTTTTTAGACCGCACCAACACAGCCTGGCTTTTCAAAATGGTTTGTACTTCTTTCAATCCATTCATAAATAAAGTAGAACCACTGCTCACCAGGTCACAAACGGCATCTGCAAGTCCAATACTGGGTGCCAGTTCTACTGAACCGCTGATCTCATGTATCTCCGCATTGATCTTATTTTCTCTTAAAAAATTTTGGGTCAGCACAGGGTAGCTGGTCGCTATTTTTTTCCCTTGCAGAAAGTCAACGGTTTTATAGTCATCGGACTTGCCAACTGCAATGCTTAAGCGGCATTTTCCAAACCCCAGACGTTCTACCACATCTACATCTTTATTTTTTTCGTATAATACATTTTCACCCACAAAACCAATGTGTGCCACGTTATCTTCCACGTATTGCGGGATATCGTCATCCCTTAAGAAATAAACTTCCAGCGGAAAATTATCAGCCACAGTTTTTAACTGGTTGTGCCCGTTTTTTACAGCAATACCACAATCTTTTAATAACTGTATACTATCATCATGCAATCTGCCGGATTTCTGAATAGCGATCTTTAATACCATCTTTTACAATTTTACCGCGGCATTTCTGCCTGACGGGGACATATAATAAAAAAGCTTACCAAATGGTAAGCCTTCGTTTATTTTAAGTACAAAACATCAACGGCTTACCCCAGGGCAAGTGAATGATGATGGATATGTACAAATAATTTCATTGAGTCGCAAAAATAAGCTCGATTTTTTACCCTCCAAAAAGAATTTGAAAATATAAAAGACCGCTTTCGCCTTAACTTAGGTACTGACTTTTGAACAATACACACATGAAACACGTATTATTTTCAATTTTTTTACTGTTTAATTTCCTTTTTTCAACTGCCCAGGATGATGTAAGTTACCAGGTACCGCCAAAAGATATCGTTGACCTGGTCATGGCCAAACCAACACCCAGCGTTTTTATAGACGATAAAGCAGAATGGATGTTGTTGATGGAACGTAGCGACTACCCAACCATTGAAGAACTGTCGCAGCCCGAATTACGTATAGCCGGTTTGCGTATCAACCCCGCCAACTTCAGTCCTAGCCGCGCCTCAAGTTTTAACAACATCAAAATCAAAAACATTAAAACAAAAGAAGTTTTTGAACTTGATGGATTGCCGGGCAACATGAGGGCTTCATCTGTTGCATGGTCTCCGGATCAAAAGAGGTTTGCTTTTGTAAATGCCACCAATTCAGAAGTTGAACTGTATGTAGCAGACCTTGCCACCAAAAAAGCAAAAAAGATCAATACAACTCCTTTGAACATTGTATCAGGCGGAGCTTTTCAATGGGCAGGCAATCAATCGTTAATTTATAAAACCATAGTCCCCGGCAAAAAACTAACAGCCAAAGCCGGAGCACCATCCGGCCCGGTAGTACAGGAGAACATTGGAAAAACAGTTGCATCAAGAACCTACCAGGACCTTATTAAAAATCCATATGATGAAGCTTTATTTGAATATTATGCAACAGCGCAATTGGTAAAAAACGATTTAACAACCGAAACACCATTAAGTGAGCCTGCCATTTACAGGGCTGTTTCTGTTTCGCCTGATAAAAATTATATACTTACTACCGTAATTAACCAGCCTTTTTCATACCTGGTTCCGGCAAATGGATTTCCGCATACTG
>DASTMJ010000255.1:0-5289 GCA_035714205.1 Flavisolibacter sp.
CACCATAAGAATAAAAAAGATAACCTTCCTCATAAAGCCAATTGTTTCACAAACGTAAAGTAGTTTATGTTATAAACCAAATTAAATTGGATAGAACTTTTGCTAAACACAAAAAAAGCGGCCTGGTGGGCCGCCTTTATAGTAAACAGTTCTAACTATTTATAGTAAACAGTTCTAACTATTTGTATTGGGGAATAATGGTCTTTGCAAGATCAACCATCTTTTGAATACCATCGTCAGGTAAAGCACCTTTTTTAAATGCATTTAAAACATCCGGAAGTTTGTTTTCCATTTCCATCAGGAAGTGTTCTTCAAACTCTTTCACTTTTCTTACAGAAACATCGCGAAGTAAACCTTGTGTACCAAGATAAATAATGGCCACTTGTTTTTCAACCGGCATTGGCGAATACTGTGGCTGCTTCAAAATCTCCACGTTACGGGCACCTTTATCAATTACGGATTTTGTTGCCGCATCAAGGTCGCCACCAAACTTAGAGAAGGCTTCCAACTCACGGTAAAGAGCCTGGTCCAGCTTCAATGTACCCGCCACCTTTTTCATGGATTTGATCTGCGCATTTCCACCCACACGGCTTACAGAGATACCAACGTTAATGGCCGGACGAATACCGGCGTTGAACAGGTTACCTTCCAGGAAGATTTGTCCGTCGGTGATAGAAATTACGTTTGTTGGAATGTATGCTGATACATCACCCGCTTGCGTTTCAATGATTGGTAACGCGGTTAATGATCCCCCACCTTTTACTAAATGACGAATGCTTTCAGGCAGATCATTCATTTGCTTTGCTACGGTATCATTAGCAATGATCTTGGCAGCTCTTTCCAGCAACCGGCTATGCAAATAGAATACATCTCCAGGGTAAGCTTCACGACCAGGAGGACGACGAAGCAACAAGGATACTTCGCGGTAGGCCACGGCTTGCTTGGAAAGATCATCATAAATGATCAGGGCCGGGCGACCTGTATCACGGAAAAATTCACCAATGGCAGCACCAGCAAACGGTGCGTAGAACTGCAATGGAGCCGGGTCAGAGGCTGAAGCCGCAACAATTGTTGTATATGCCATAGCACCATTATCCTGCAGGGTTTTCATTACACCCGCAATGGTAGATGCCTTTTGACCTATGGCTACATAGATACAATACACAGGCTGACCTGCTTCGTAAAATTCTTTCTGATTAATGATAGTGTCAATACAAATGGCTGATTTACCCGTTTGACGGTCACCAATTACAAGCTCACGCTGACCACGACCAATCGGGATCATGGCATCGATAGCTTTAATACCCGTTTGAAGCGGTTCTTTTACAGGCTCACGGAAAATAACACCCGGTGCTTTACGCTCCAAAGGCATTTCATAACGTTCGCCTTCAATAGGTCCTCTTCCATCAATAGGTTCACCTAAGGTATTAACCACGCGGCCAACCATACCTTCACCTACTTTTATCGAAGCAATCTGGCCGGTACGGCGCACTTTGGCTCCTTCATTCAAAGCACCTGTATCTCCCATCAATACCACACCCACGTTGTCTTCTTCAAGGTTCAGTGCAATACCCTGTACGCCGTTTTCAAACTCCACAAGTTCACCGGCACGTACATTACCTAGGCCGTAAACACGGGCAATACCATCTCCAATATTTAATACGGTACCTATCTCTTCCAAATCAGCACCGGCATTAAAGCCACTTAACTGCTGACGAAGAATGGCACTTATTTCATCTGGTTTTATTTCTGGCATATAGCTCTTAATTAAAAAATTAAAAATGTATAATTAAATTATATTGTCTGCTTTCAGTTCTACTATTGGCTGCTGTTGTGTCACTCACTGCATCGCCGGGTAATTTTCTTCAGCTTTTTGAAAGAGCAACTATCTTACCTTGTAAATAAAATCGTTGTTCTGAAATTGTTTGGATATCTCTTTCAGGTCATAGGCAATACTGGCATCAACCAGTTTATCACCAGCCTGTAAAATAAATCCACCAATAATATTTGGATCCACTTCGGCTTCCAGCTCTATGGTTTGCATATTGCTGGTTTTTTTTACCTGGTCAATAATACTGTTCTTTACCTGGTCGCTTACCGGTACCGCTGTTGTCAGTTTTACCGTATGAATCCCTTTTTTGTCTTTGTATTGCCTGATAAAAGCAGTTATGATCTCGTTTAAATCACCTTCCCGACCTTTGTTAACCAGTAACCTTGTAAATGCGGCTGTAAGTTCACTTATTTTACCGGCAGCCAGGGCATCAATTACACCTTGTTTTTTATCGGATGTAACAACAGGGCTGCGCAGCAAAACCAAAAATTCTCGGCTGCTTTTTATCACATATTGCAGGTATAGCATATCGCTATAAACCGATTCAAGCTGTCCCTTTTCAATTGCCAGGTCAATTAATGATTTTGCGTATCGTGATGCTAAACGTGTATGAGCCATAACTTCCTTTTGTCTGTTGCAGATTAGCTTAAATGCACTTCGTTCACTAAACTTTTGATGTGTTCTTCCTGCGCTGCCGATGAATTCAACTGCCTGCGCAATACTTTTTCAGTTACCTCAACCACCATTTGACCAACCTGGTTCTTTACTTCGGTAATGGCTGCCATCTTTTGCGCATTGATCTGCTGTTGGGCTTCTACAATAATTTTATTGGCTTCAAGTTTTGCCTGTTCTTTTGCTTCGTTGATAATGCGGTCTTTGGTTTCTCTTGCCTCTTTCAGCATGGCACCTCTTTCCTCACGGGCTTTAGCCAGCAATTCTTCATTCTCGCTTTTCAGCTGGGCCATTTCTCTTTTTACTCTTTCAGCAGTTTCCAGGGAATCAGCAATTGTTTTTTCCCTCTGGTTTAAAGACGAAAGAATGGGTTTCCAGGCAAACTTTCTTAATATAAGAAGCACTGCAATGAACGCTATCAGTGTCCAGAAGATCAGGCCAACACCGGGTAATAAAAGTTCCATATTATTAATTCAGAATTTTTAATCTAAGATCAAACAGTTATTTAATTACTGCACCCGCCGCCCTGTGCTTAAGATGCAGTAATCAGTTTTGTGCTGCTGTATTATTTTAATACAGCCAGAATACCTGCAATTACCGCGAAAAGGGCAACACCCTCTACGAAGGCAGCAGTCAGGATCATGTTTGCACGAATGTCATTAGCTGCTTCCGGCTGGCGAGCAATTGATTCAACAGCACCGCGACCGATCTGGCCAATACCAATACCAGCACCGATAGCTGCCAAACCAGCACCGATAGCACCACCCAAATGTGATTTAGAAACATCTACCACTGTTTGAGCTGCATCGGTTCCAACCTGCAACAAAAGATTCATTAAAGACATACTGTTTGTTTTTGTTTATGATAAAAAAAATTATAACGCAAATTCTTTTGCACTGCCATCATGTGTGGGGTGCGGATCATCTTTACCTGCATGGTCATGTCCTTCTCCGTGCCCTGTTTCAAATGCCTGCCCAATGAACACTGCAGTAAGATTGGTAAATATGAACGCCTGGATAAATGCTACCAGTAATTCGATCATATAAATAAAAATGGTAAATGCCAGCGATACCGGCGAAAAGCCAATACCAGCTACCTTACTCATGGCTCCAAAAATGAAGATCAGCGAAATGAAACAAATGATTACAATGTGACCCGCCACCATGTTGGCAAAAAGACGTATCATTAAAGCTATAGGCTTAATAAAAACACCGGCAAACTCTACGGGGATCAGGATGAGTTTGACCAGGAAAGGAACCCCCGGAGGCCAGAAAATATGACCCCAGAAATGGCTGTTCGTACTAAATAAGATCACCAGCATGGATATAAAAGCCAGCACCAGTGTAAATGAAATATTACCCGTAACGTTGGCAGAACCCGGGATCAAACCTAACAGGTTGTTGATCAGTATAAAAAAGAATACAGTTAATAAATAAGGCATGTACTTGTGGTACTTGCGGCCAAGATTTGGCTTGCCTACCTCGTCTCTAACAAACTCAATTACAGGCTCTACTGCATTCTGAAAACCTGTAGGGGCCTTGTTTCCTCTTTTTTGATAAGATCTGGCAACATTCAACATCAATATGATCAGCAGAATGGAGGCCAGTAACAGTTGAACAGCATTACGGGTCAGGGAAAGGTCAACCAGTTTAATACTTTCATTTACCACACCATTTTCATTTACTGCCAAAATGTGGTTATGTTCCATTTTATAACCTTTATAAATGGCATGGCCATGTTCAAACTTAGAAGACATAAAAATATCCAGTCCTCTTTCTTTTGAATAAACAATAACAGGAAGAGGTAATGTTATGGCGTGTCCACTAATATCTGCAAAATGGTATTCATGGTTATCCATAATATGCTCCATGATGACTTCTGCAGCATCTATTTTATTCCCGCCTTTTAGCTTTTCACTATCCTTGTTACCCATGTGAGCCTGGGTTTCTTCTGATTTTTGGTGCAGATCTTCGTTTGTACCGGGATGCTGCGCCAGGGAAACAGATGAAAATGAAAGGGCTAAAACGCTGAAAGCCGCTACCAATAAGGATTTGACACGTCCAACAACCATAATCTTCCCGAAATTTGGCGCAAAGATAAGGTTCAAAAGGTGAAATAATGAGGAATATTTGACCTGTTTACACCATAAAAAAAGATAAAATTAAAGCCGGATTCAAACGAACCCGGCTCTGATAAAAAGTATATAAACAGTTTAGAATACCATATAGTTTTTAACCGGAAGTTCAAACCCACCGCCAGTAGAAACGGTAAGTTTCTGGTAGATCCATCCAATGCCCTGGGCATAGTAGTTTACCCAAACCCAGCTATCATCAACATAACCTGCATTATTTGTATTTACCTGGGGTGTCATGGTAACCTGGTAAACATTAGTATAGGTTTTTCCATTCAGGGACACGGTTGCATTTGCATTTGTACAGGTAAACTTATAACGGATCTTAGTAGGTACATTATTTACGGCATCGCTATATTCATTGGAATTCCAGGTTTCACCTGTTGTCAAACCTTCTCTCAAAAACAGTAAACTATCGACGATAGTACCATCAAGGTAAAAACTGGTGTATTGATCCACATAATTTAATTCATAATAATTATTACCGCTTTTGCGTATAAACAAAGTATCATCAAAAGCACCTGTAAGGTTTAATTCTTTTAATAATTTATATTCAACACCATTTAAAAGCCCCGAGCCAACAATCGTTCTTTTTAATGTATCATTTGGCGCAGGTGTATTATAGCTCCACCAGCTATTATCTGTAAGAATGAAA
>DASTMJ010000256.1:0-5547 GCA_035714205.1 Flavisolibacter sp.
CTTCCGGCGGTTGGTGCCGGGAAAGAATGGCCACACCATTCCAGCTTTTTTGTCCGTGCCATATGGCATGGTAACCTGCATCCTTAATGGCTTCTTCCGGGAATTTTTCCTGTGGTGCTTTTAGTTCCTGCAGGCATACAATGTCGGGTTTTGTTTGTTGCAACCAGCGAAGCAATACAGGTAACCGCCCGTTCACACCATTTACATTATAGGTTGCTATTTTCATCTTATTTGAGTAAGCTGTTTATAAATAATTTTCTTTTATAAAACTGATGTGATGCAGTTCATGTCCTGCAATATGATAAGCCAATGCTCTTACGGTTGCATCATTAGCGGTTCCGGTTCCGTGTCCCATCCTGTCAAACGATTCTTCCGGCAGTCCATTAAAAAGCGCAATGGTTGCATTTCGTACGGCTTCGTATTCATCAAAAATATTATCCAGCTCTCTTTCATCTGCCTTCGAATAAAAAGCATAAGCATCCTGGTCAAACCCAATTAAGTTTTGTTTTTCATTTCTTGCAAAACGTAAAGCACGGTAGGCAAAAATTCTTTCATCATCAATAATATGCACAAGAATTTCTTTTATGCTCCATTTACCCGGCGCATACCGATGTACTAATTTTTCTTCCGGTAACGAATAAATAAATGTTTTCACCATTAAAAAATTATCCTTCAAATGTTTTAACAACAAACCGTCAGCCGGTAAAAGCTTCATATACATTTCGGCATACTCCGGGTAATCGCCTTTTTTTGCTTTATGAATGATTCTCATGAAGATGCTATTAGAATGCAAAAATACCGGCAGCGCAATTAACCTTCAGCGTTCTTTGCCTGAGGGGGTTCCTAAACAAAAAATGGATGTTCTTTTATCTACACCTGCTTTTGTTTTGCTCCCTGGTCATACAAGCTTGCCAGGTAAGAAAGTGGAATGCCAATGCAAACAATTAAAATCACCATATTGATCCATGCATTTTGCCAGTTAAAGGGACGGGTCGCGACCTTTGACATAGGCACTACCAGCAGGTTCATAACCAGCCAGGTAAACAGTCCATAAAAAATGCCTGTAAGTAATTTATTTTTTGAAACTGGTTTTATTTTGGGATAGAGCCAGAAGAAAAAGAGGGTAACTAAAAAAGCAACCAGGTAATGTAAAAGAAGACCGGCTACATACATCATACCACCACCGGCAAAGGCTTCCTTTCCAAAAATACCGCTTGCTATATAATTTAAAACAGCTAAAGGGTTTTTGCCTGTTTTACTATAATAGAAAATAAAAGCCGAGAAGATATCCAGGGTGCCTACAAGCAAACCTGCTTTTACGATCCGGGAAAATGGTTGGTTCATATTTTAAGTTAATAGATTTTCCACCGCACACCATTTACACAATTGAAGATTTGGCCTTGTCTTGTAAAATAGAAAATATCCCGGTTCCAGGTTTTGTGTTTTTGTCATTTTTTTATCAACGGCATGTATCCATGTTGAACAGATGATGTATTTTGTTGGCCCAAATCACTCTTATGAGATCAACCCGTTTTTCCGTACTTGTACTGGCAGTTTTTGTATGTATTGAAAGCTGTAAAAAATCAGAGGTTCCTGCCAACACGCCACCTGTAGTTATTGCACCACCACCACCCTTTGGTTTTTACGTGGTGGGATATTTCCCTTCTTACCGCAACCTGGCAGATGTTCCGGATATTAAATTCAAAATGTGTAACGTTGTCAACTATGCGTTTTTTGGTGTGAATGCCAATGGGGGCATCAATGCACCTGCATCACCAGCCGCTTCACCGTCCGCAGTTATTACCAAAGCCAGGGCTAACAATGCCAGGGTTTTTATGAGCATCAACGATGCCTCGGGTGACGGAAAGACCAATTTTAAAAAAATGGCCTCTACCACTTCAGGCAGAACCTCCTGTATTGCCGACATCATGAACAAGGTTCGGCAGTATGGTTTTGATGGTGTGGATGTGGACTGGGAATATCCATCCACTTCCGATGGGACAGATGTGACCTTTACAGCTTTTATGCGGGAGTTATCCGATTCTTTGCACCGCGATAAAAAATATTATTTATCTGCAGCCATTACACCAGGTAAATATGCCGGGGGAACCCGCGATGCCATCAAAACAGAATTGTTTGGGTATACCGATTTTTTCAACATCATGGCCTACGACGATTTCAGCACTACGGTTCCCTACAAACACCACAGCGATCTTGCACTGGCCCAAACCTGCCTGAACTACTGGTTAACTACCAGGGGAATGCCGAAGGAAAAAGCCGTGTTGGGGTTACCGGGTTATGGTCGTCCATCGGGTATTACACAAAGCGGAACGATTGTAACCTATAAAGATATTTTATCCCGCGGCGGCAGTTCGCAGAGTGATTCGGCTGTTATCAGCAACGGTAGCTTTACCAACTACACTATTTATTACAACGGGCAGCCAACGGTTAAAAATAAGGCGGTGTTTGCCAAACAGGTGGCCAATGGCGTGATGCTGTGGGAGCACTGGCAGGATGCCATGGATGGGAACAGTTTGCTGAAAGCGGCCTGCGACGCGGTGGGGAGAGTGTATTAATACAAACCTGCCAGGGAAATGTTGGTGAAAAAAAAGACAACTGTTAATAAAAACACGTGTTTCCTTAAACCATTTTTTTACAACAGCACTGATTGAAACATACTGAATCTTACTTCATGTATTCGGTCGCACATCATTAATCGTTTAAAGAATCAATCCCATGCTCTTTAAGTTTGTGGAGATGATCTTTCATTGCCTGAACTTGTTGGGTTGGGTGGCCTTGCCAGATTGTAACTTCTCCTACAACTTTAAACGGATGCGTTGAGCGATAGGATTTTGTAGGATTACCTGGAAATTTTCGGTCTGTTAAATCAGGATCATCTTCAATTGCTCCTGTTGGTTCCACCAAATAAATTCTTTCCCGTCCTTCTCCAACAGCAAGTTCTGCGCCCCAGATGGCGGCATCCAAAGTGGCAGTTAAGAAAATATATTTTGCATTATTTCTTTTTCCATAATTGGAGTTATTACCAACTACAATAAGTTCACCAACCTTTAGGTCTGCCTTTGTTCCGTGGAAGTAAGTCTGGGCAAAGGGCGTTTGAATGGTTTTATTTTCGTTTTTGTTTTGTTCCATGGCCGAATTGATTATATATTGTATATGCGGGTAATGCTGCAATTGAACGCTGCTAACCACAACTTTTCGTTCAGTTGCGTTTCTTGAAGCATCAACCCGGTAACTTATATTGACCCGGGCCAAATTACAAAGGATGATTGAATTTAGTGTCAGCCGGAATTTAACCAGGGTCTGTCCAGGCACGGCTGTCATTTTTTTGATGGGATTTTTGCTTGTAACCGGCTAAAAAAAAATCTATTTTGTGCTTGCTTTCTGTTGGGGCCAGCCCGTTTTTTTACCTGGTAATTCTCCGTTTGTTTTCCAAAAATAATTATAGTAGAATCGCACCATGATCGAAGGATCATCGAAGGATGATCGAAGGATGGTTGAAGAAAGGTGGTGTTAGCCCTTTAGTATCCATATGGAACGGTACCAGTATGGATACAGGATCCGTTACGATGGAACAGGGCGTAAAAGGGCCTTTCATTATCCGTCATACGAATACAGAATCATTCTAAAGCAAATCCTATGGCACGATTAAAAAAACATCCGGTACTGGAAGCCATGAGTGGCAGCCTGGGTAAGGAACTGGTATTCAAGCAGTACACTGACAAGGTGGTGGTCAGCAGGTATCCTGATATGAGCAAGGTGAAACCATCTGCCCGGCAAACCATGCAGCGAACTAAAATGAAGGAGGCAACGGCCTATGCCAGCTTTGCAAAAAGGGATCCTGAACTGAGTGCTCGATATGAAAAGAACCTGGAGCCGGGAGAAAGTGTGTATCACAAAGCCATTAAAGATCATTTTGAAAGGCTGAAGCAACAGTAGCCTGGCGCATAAGGCTGTATGGATGCTAAAGTATCAGGTAGCTTTTTCTTATTTTAGTGAGGCGTTATGGCAACCAAAAACAAGACCAGCTGCTCACCTCTTATTATCCTCGTAGCGTTTTTGTTGTTTACTACTCATGTTCCTGCACAAAAAAAGCTGGGCCTGGATGATGTTGATAATTGGTCAGCCAAGCTCAGTAAAAATGAGTTAAATGAAGTCAATAGTTTAGGAAGCCTGACCAACCTGTTGATAGAAGCCGACAGCCTCCGGGCATTTGGTTTCCTGGATTCCATGGAACGTTCAGACCATGCGAAGGGGTATTATTTTCGAACCTATTTCTCTATGGTGAAGGCCGATTACCTCTATGCCAAATTTGCCGGGTACGACAAGTATAAAGACCGCAGGTCAAAGGAGTTAATACCCATCAAGGAGCAGATGATGAAATTATATGCCGATGCCCTTGATGCAGTTTACCACACTGAAAATGAGCTGACCATCGGCTGGGTATGTTTTTATGCCGCCCGAAGAATGCGTCACCTGGGAGAAACCGGTTGGGCGGTGATGTACTCAAAAAACGGTGTAGATCTTTTTGAAAAGGATGGTTACGAAGTTGAACCCCCGGTATATACTGAACTGGCCGATCTACTTTACCAGGTGAGAGAATATGACGAATCTATTATCTATGCAAAAAAGTCCATCCCGGCATGGAAAAAAAGAAATTATGAGAAAGAGTATAAGGATCCTTATAAATTCAAGATCCGCGCATTAAACACTATTGGCATTGCATTTTACCAGAAGGATCTTCCTGATTCAGCGAACGCATACTACCAGCAGGCATTGCAATTAGCAAAAGAAAATAAGGATACGTTGTGGACCGGAATTGTTTTGGGTAATATAGGCAGGATACTATACGCTGGAAATAATTTCGACTCCGCCTATTCCCTGTTCAAAACCGATTATCAAAACAACAGGGCTGACAGTATTTATAATGATGCTGCCCATGCAGCGCAATGGATGGCAAAGGCTAACCTGGCCAGGGGAAATAAACTGGCTGCTTTAGCCGATGTACGAGAAGCCATTCGTCTTTTAGAGCTATGGCCAAATGGCCCGTATCTCCGGGACAGTTATCGCACCCTTACACAGGTATTCCGGGCTATGGGCAATTATGACAGTGCCTTTTATTACAACGAACGCTATACCGCACTCCACGACTCCCTGGAAAAAGAAGTGGCAACGAGTAGCCTGGCCATTTCCAAAGCAAGATTAAATAACGAGGTGAGTCGTTTTAATATTCAAAAGCTGAACAGGGAAAAAGAGACGGAATTGTTATGGAGAAATATCATCATCATTTGCGTGGTATTGCTTGCCATTATTGGGTTATTAATTGTAAACCGGCAGCGTTTAAAAGAAAAATTAAAAACGGAAAAGGCGGAACAGGAAAAAATGAGGATGCAGCAGGAAGTTGCCACGGCCAGCGATAAATTAAAAACATTTACAGAAAACATTATCGAAAAAACAACCCTTATCGAAAAACTGGAACAGCAGGTAAAGGGTAAAGAAGCTACCGCCGAACAACAGGAAATCATCTCT
>DASTMJ010000257.1:0-4783 GCA_035714205.1 Flavisolibacter sp.
CGCCTGTACATACAATAATCCAAAAGAAATGAGGGAAGCGAGAAATCCGTTTTCGGCGGGCATCCTTTCTACAAGTATCCTAAACAATGGCCCGTCATCTTCTGTAGCCACTATATTTTGGGGATAAAGAAATAAAGGCAACTTTAAAAGCAGGCCGAAAATGAGCAGGATAACAACATTTCCGGGCGACTTTTGTTTGAACAATCCAATCACATGGCAATGCTATTAATTAAATTCGATTTTAGCAAAGCAAATGTAATTACGATAATAACAGGGAATGATCAATTGATAAGAGCTCACCTGTTTGCCGTACTTCGGCAAAAACTCATAGCCTTTATCCAGGTTTTTTAATGTTGGATTGTGATTCAATTCTCCGTCTGGTGACAAAGTATAATCATTTAGCAGCAGGGCTCTTCTTTCATCAACATTAAAAAGGTAATGAATCTGGCTGCCGGTATTGGCCATCAGGTAAGAAATGCGGTCGTCCGATTCATCATCAAACTGTTCTTTGTGAATAACTCCGCTCCATACCAGTTTTCCTGCATTATCAAAGGAAAGGACAGTAATATTGTCCGCATGCCGGCGAACGTTCTGGAAGCTGTTATAACGGTCTCTCCAATACCAGCTGTTATATAAAGGCGAATAACTGGAATAATAATCAAAAGAGCCTAATGGGGCACCGTATAAATAATTCCAGCGGTTCCAGCCACCACCACGGGAAGTGGTGTAATAGGCTTCTGTGTTGATTATAAACCCGCCATCTTTTTTAATTACAATGTTTCGTACAAAATAATCATTAAAGGCCATTTTCATATTGGCATCACCTTTAGCATCCCTTCTCAAGTCGTCTCCCAACACAAGGGCATTCTGTAAAAACGGCTGGCGTGATTGTTTGTCCCACACATAAAAATAAAAACCTTCAATATTGCCGCGTTTTTTAGTATAATAAAATGAAGTAAGAAAGTATCGTTTGTTGACATTATCCACTTTAATATGAATTTCATCCAGCCACATCTTTTCATGTGGGATTATTATTGAGTTCAATGTATCCTCTGTAGCGGGCTTCCATAATAACTGGGTGGCGTTGATGGTTTCATTGTTGTTCCGGTTGAATTTGGTAAAAATAAGGTCCCCGTCATTATCCAGGTTAACTTCATCCAGGTTGTCCTCCCTTTCATCCATAGGCAGCACAAACTGCGAACGTTTTTGCAGGGCAAGATCAGCATCATACAATAAAGTGGTTACTACAAATTTTGACTTATTCCTCGAATTGATCTTAAACACCATCAGCTTATTTTTATTTTCACTGGTGATGGAAGAATAGATTTTATTGCTGGCCGTAAATCTTATATGAGATGTGTCAAGAGTTACAACATCTGATATGCGCTTACCACTACCATCTATTTTTGCCGAATTACAATAAACAACATTTTTTTTCTGGTACTGGTAAATGATATAAACAAAATCGTTATAGGCAAAGAAATCAACATTGATGAGCCTTTCATCCGGAATGTATTCCTGCTCAATCCTGCTAATTTCCTCCATTTCATTATTATAAAGCGTAATAAAACTTTTATTGCGAATGTTTTTATAGATCAGGAAGTTGCCTGAAACCTTTCCAATTACCTCAAAATTCATGCGGCGGGAGTCATCATCGCTGGGCTGGGAATACACAATTCTCTGAGCAAACGAAGGTGCTGAAATAGCTACAAAAAGGCTTAGGGTAATAACTGGAAGTATCAAACGCATGGGCGGTAAAATCTTTAATCAAATAAAGTTAAATGTTGTATCTCTTATAAGACGCTTAAAATTAAGCTTGGCTGCATGATGCCATTTCTTTCTGTTTTTCATAACGAAAGTATTTATCCAAAATATTCTTTTCCCATTAATTTTAACATATACCTTTGCAAATTCGCCCATCCGCGCCCTACTAACAATTTAACTTCTGGTACAGTGAAAGCACCGCTTAATAAGGTTACTACAGCAGGATTAATCATAGCGTTAGGAATTATTTACGGCGACATTGGAACTTCTCCTTTGTATGTATTTAATGCTATTATCAACAACCGTACAATCAGCGAGGGATTGATCCTCGGCAGCTTATCCTGTATCATTTGGACCATTACCATTCAAACAACCATTAAATATGTACTGCTGGTATTAAGGGCAGATAACCGGGGCGAGGGTGGCATTTTTGCCCTTTATGCTCTTGTGCGGCGTCGAAAAAAATGGCTGGTTTTTCCTGCTATGGTGGGTGGGGCAGCTCTATTGGCTGATGGTATCATCACCCCTCCTATTTCTATTACTTCTGCGGTTGAGGGTCTTCGAAAACTGCCCACCTTTAGTAATATAGATCAATACATAGTTTATACGGTGTTGGTGATACTGGCTATGTTCTTTTTTTTACAACAATTTGGAACAGCCTCTATAGGTAAGTTTTTTGGGCCGATAATGGGAGTTTGGTTTTCCATGCTTGCCATTTTTGGTATCATTCACATCTCCGACGATTTTTCCATTTTAAGAGCATTTAACCCGGCACATGCTGCTAATTTTATAAATACCTATCCCAATTCACTATGGTTACTGGGAGCGGTTTTCCTATGCACAACCGGGGCGGAAGCACTTTATAGTGATTTGGGACATTGTGGAAAAGGAAACATCCGGGTTTCCTGGATTTTTGTAAAAAGCTGCCTGCTCCTTCAATATCTTGGACAAGGCGCATCACTAATGGCGCACCATAATCAAAAAGTAATTACTCAGGAGTACAAGTTGTTGACCGGCATTCATGCTTTCTACGATCTTATGCCTTCGTGGTTTATCATACCTGGCGTCATCATTGCCACAACGGCTGCCATCATTGCCAGCCAGGCCATGATCTCGGGATCTTTTACACTGATCAGCGAGGCCATGCGTTTAAATTTATGGCCTAAACTTAAAATACGGTATCCTTCCGAAGCCCGTGGACAATTATTTATTCCATCACTTAACCTGATGATGTTTGTTGGTTGTGTTATTGTGGTTTTATATTTCCGAACCTCAGAAAGAATGGAAGCTGCATATGGCCTTGCCATTATTGCAACCATGCTGATGACAACGCTGCTGTTTTCCAATTTTATGGTGTTACACAGGGTTAAACCACTTTACATCTGGGTCTTTTTACTGGTTTATGTTTCGGTTGAAAGCATGTTTCTTTTTGCTCTGCTACAAAAATTCACCCATGGTGGTTATATAACAGTAATGATCGGCGGATTGATGTTTGTGGTGATGTACGTATGGTTTAGGGCAAGGAAGATCAAAAATCGCTACATAGAGTTCGTGCGGCTGGAACATTATATACCAAAGATCCAGGAGCTGAGCAACGACCGCTCAGTACCCAAATACGCAACGCACCTTGTGTATTTAACCAGTGCCGATAACCCTAAGGAAATTGAACATAAGATCATTTATTCTATTCTGAACAAAAAACCAAAGCGGGCCGATATCTATTGGTTTGTGCATGTAGATACACTGGATGAACCTTATACAATGGAGTATAAAGTAGACCATATAATTCCCAATGACATTATCCGGGTAGAGTTTCGTTTGGGTTTCAGGGTTGAACCCCGCATTAACCTGATGTTCAGAAAAGTAGTTGAGGACCTGGTGGCCAACAGGGAAGTAAATATTACAAGCCGGTATGAAAGCCTGGAACGCAGCAATGTTGTAGGAGACTTTTCATTTGTGGTGATGGAAAAATATCTGAGCCAGGATAATGACCTTCCAATCCTGGAACGGATCATCATGAAATTTCATTTCTGGCTTAAAGATATCAGCCTTTCCGAAGAAAGAGGATTTGGCCTTGATCCCAGCAATGTTACAGTTGAAAAATTCCCGTTGATTGTAGCACCGGTTACCAACCTTAAATTAAGAAGAATAGAAGATTAAGAATTGTTGCAGATAGTTTATATTTTACTATCTAAACTTGTTTCTTGCCTTCTTTTGTTTATTATATCATTGGAAGTATACTTGTATTATCCATTGCAGTTTATTTTCTGCAGGACTTTTTCATATTCAAACCCGAGAAACTTTCAACGGAGTTCCAGTTCAAATACGATATACCATTCAGGGAGTTGAATTTTGATGTTGAACCCGGCGTACGTATCAACGGGCTTCATTTTCACAGGGAGCAACCAAAAGGATTGATCCTATATTTTCATGGGAATACAAGAAGCATAAAAGGTTGGGCTAAATATGCCAAAGATTTTTACCGCTATAAGTATGATGTGATCTTAGTGGATTATCGCGGTTTTGGTAAAAGCACCGGCAAAAGAAGCGAAAAAGAAATGCTGGAAGACGTACAGTTCATCTACCAGACACTTGCCAGGGATTATTCCGAGGGTCATCTTATTGTATATGGCCGAAGTTTAGGAAGCGGTTTTGCAGCAAAACTGGCGTCGGATAATCATCCGCGTTACCTGATATTGGATTCCCCCTACTATAATTTCAAAAAAGTTATTGAGCGGTTTCTACCTGTACTTCCCATCCGTTTTGTATTGAGGTATCATTTAAGAACCGATAAATGGATCCTTAAAGTAAAATGCCCTGTCTATATTATACATGGTACAAAAGACTGGCTGATCCCGATAAAACACAGCGAAAACTTACAGCGGCTCAATCCCCGCAGGATAACGCTCATTCGTATTCATGGCGGCGGTCATAACAACCTGCCTGCATTTGACGAGTACCATAATTTTATGCGGGATATTTTGAAACACGAATAAGTTTGTTAAGATTGCACTAAATA
>DASTMJ010000258.1:0-47026 GCA_035714205.1 Flavisolibacter sp.
AGATTTTGAAGCAGAGCAGGTAATGCTAAGTGAAGAATTAAAAAAGAAAAGAGAAGATCAGCTGTTTATTAAAGAAAAAAATCTGAGGGATCTCCAACGCCAGCGTTTTGGTTTTGAAGGTGATCTTTTCAAAAAAAGGCAAGAGTTGATAAAACCAGTACAGGACAGGGTTTACAACGCTGTGCAAAAACTGGCGGTACAAAGAGGCTATGATTTTATACTGGATAAAAGTGAAGGAATTACGGTTATATTTGCCGACCCAAAACTTGAAAAAAGCGATGATGTGCTTAAAGAATTGGGTGTGAAATAAAAAAAATTGCAAAAGCTGGTAAAACAGGCAACCATAATTTATAAAAACGAATCATAACTAAACATCACAAAACAATCTCATGAACAAGATCAAATTATTTTTAGTTGCGGCGGTTATTTTAGTAATGGCAGGAAGTGCTGCAGCGCAGAAAACAGGTTACATCAGGGTAGATGATGTAGTAAGACTGATGCCTGAAACTTCAAAAATTCAAACAACCCTGGAAAAGTATCAATCAGATTCTTTACAACCAAGGTTCAATTATACATTGGCTGAATTCCAGCGCAAGGATAGCATAGTTAACGGAAAAGATTCTTTGAAAACTCCCGCTGCTGCCCGTGCAAAAATGCGTGAAGAAATGCAAAGCGACTTGTACGAATTACAAAACTGGCAGCAACTTGCCCAGCAATTGGTTCAAAATAAAGAAAACCAATTATTAGAACCCATTTATAACAAAGCTATTGAAGCTATCAGGGCCGTTGCCAAAGAAAATGGTTACGCCTACGTTTATACCAAGGATGCTTTGCTGGTAGCACCGCCTGCAGACGACCTGTTACCATTGGTTGCCAAAAAATTAAATCTTACTATTCCTACTGGTGCACCAGGTGCCAGGGCCAATACGCCGGCGACAAAACAATAATTTTTATTTGAGTTAAATAACTGATCCCGCTTTCTCAAAAAAGCGGGATTTTTTTATTACAGTTTGTGCATGGTCTTATTATCTTATCAACTTCTTTTCCGTCTAACTTAGTAGTTTAATCAATTTTCTTGTATGGGTCCGATAGGTGTTTTTGATTCGGGTTATGGAGGTTTAACGGTGCTACAGCAATTGGTAAAACAATTACCACAATATGATTATTTGTATTTAGGTGATAATGCACGTTCGCCTTATGGCACCCGTAGTTTTGAAACAGTTTACCGCTATACCCTGCAAAGTGTTGAATGGTTGCTTCAACAACATTGCCCTCTTGTTATTCTTGCCTGTAACACAGCATCGGCCAAAGCATTAAGAACAATTCAGCAAAAAGATCTGCAAAGATTAAACCCTCATGCAAGAATATTAGGTGTTATCCGGCCCTCAACGGAAACAATAGGCAACTATACAAAAACCAACAGTATTGGCATACTGGCAACAAGCGGAACTGTGTTGTCAGATTCTTACCCAATAGAGATTCATAAGTTCTTTCCGGGTGTTAAAATCCAGCAGGAAGCTTGCCCCATGTGGGTGCCTTTGGTAGAAAACAATGAATATGAAAGCGAAGGCGCAGATTATTTTATTCAAAAGCACATTCAGAATATTTTATCAAGGGATAAAAATATTGATACGCTGTTGCTTGCGTGTACCCATTATCCTTTGCTTAGGCAAAAGATCGAACAATATTTGCCGGCCGGTGTAAGATTGTTATCCCAAGGAGAAATTGTGGCAGCAAGTCTGAAAGATTACCTTCATCGCCACCCGCAAATTGAAAACCAGATTTTAAAGAATGCTGATCGTGTATTTTATACAACCGATGCACCTGATGATTTCAATACTAAAGCAACCATATTTTTTGGAGAAAGAGTAGAATCAAAACATGTAAATCTGCAGCATTGAATCTTGCAATGAGAAGGACTATTTATATTATAATTTTTAAAAAGATCAGTTCTTTTAGTTGAAATTCCTTTTTTAGAACAAATTGAATTTCACAGGCATGATAGTCTTATCGGAATACAGAAATGCGGAGTGAAAATAGCTGGTTTTTAGGATCGTTGATTCTTTCAATTCACTGATTTTAACAGCTTTCTTCTAAAAATCTTAAAGCTCATACCCAAAATCTGGCCCTTCACCCTTACCTTTGCCCTCCTTTCACAAAACCAACGGGTGTGGTGACCTGTAGGTAACTGAAACAAGCCTGGCTCTCCACAGGTGATTTAGTAACGTGAAAAAACAGATTAAAAAATGAAACGTACATTTCAACCGCATCGCCGCCGCAGAAAAACAGTTCATGGTTTCAGAAAGCGTATGCAAACCGCTAATGGAAGAAAAGTGCTGGCCAGCCGTCGTGCAAAAGGTCGTCATAAACTTACCATCAGCGACGAAAAGAAATTAAAATAAGATAGCGCTTCTTAACGAAGCAATGGTCTTAACTGCATAGCCCTGTTTTACGGGGCTTTTTGTTATTTTACAAATATGGCTAAGCTATTTGGTTTGGGTAAACAGGAGCGGCTGAAAAGTCGTAAGCAAATAGATGCATTGTTTACAGGTGGCAAAAGTTTTCCAGTTTTTCCATTAAGAGTAACGTATAGTTTATTGACCAACGCAGAAGAACCTGGTGCACAGGTAGGTGTTACTGTTAGCAAAAGGCATTTTAAAAGAGCTGTAGATCGTAATCGCATCAAACGACTGTTGCGGGAGGCTTACCGTTTGCAAAAAAATGAGTTTGTTGAAGCATTAAAAAATAAAAAGGTTAAAGCCTCTGTATTCTTTATGTTTACTGGCAAAACCTTGCCGACCTTTAATGAAATAAAACCAGCCATGCAAATCAGTCTAGAAAAACTGCAACAAAGGCTTGGTACTATAAATGAAAACCATTCTTAAAATATTGGCACTGCCTTTCATAGCACTGATAAAAATTTACCAGTGGGTAATTTCTCCCTGGCTGGGCCCCAAATGCCGTTTTACTCCCACCTGTTCCCATTATGCCGTAGAAGCGTTTCAAAAACATGGAGTATTTAAAGGCTTTTGGCTAACGGCAAAACGCATTGGCCGCTGCCACCCCTGGGGCGGGCATGGATACGATCCTGTGCCTTGACATTTTTTGGCCATGTGGTCGCTTCTTAATCATTTTTTTCAACTCATTCTCATCGCCTTCTTTGTTACTAGTCAATGCACCTTGTATATAAGAAAAGAGCCTCTGCAGAGACTCTTTTCATAACCTTTAAACAGTTACATCCAGTTTATTTCGTAGCATTCTCAAAATGCTCGCTTACTTTTTTCCAGTTAATCACATTCCAGATATTGGTTAAATATTCCGGACGGCGATTCTGGTATTTTAAGTAATAGGCATGCTCCCACACATCAATACCCAGAACAGGTATTCCTTTTACTTCAGCTACATCCATTAATGGATTATCCTGGTTTGGAGTTGAACTTACTTCAAGTTTGCCATCTTTAACTAACAACCAGGCCCAACCACTACCAAAACGGGTGGTGCCAGCTGCATTTACTTTCTCTTTTAAAGCACTAAGTGAGCCAAATGTCTGGTTGATTGCCTCTGCCAGTTTACCTGTAGGCTCTCCGCCTGCATTGGGACCTAAAATTTCCCAGAAAAAACTATGATTCCAATGTCCACCGCCATTATTACGAACAGCGGGAGATATGCTGCCGGCGTTGCGAACCAATTCTTCAAGGTTTTTATTTTCATGTTCAGTACCTGCAATTGCCTTATTTAAATTATCTACGTAAGCCTGGTGATGTTTGCCATGATGTATTTGCATGGTTTGGGCATCAATATGTGGTTCCAAAGCTTCGGGTGCATACGGTAACGGGGGAAGGGTAAAAGCCATAACTTCTGATTTTAAATGTTGAATTAATATTTGTCTGTCGTTTCCTTAGGAGATACAAATTTATTAAGGAATGATGGAATGACCGGAAGCAATAGTTATTTCTTTCTTTTTGACTATAACCATTCCTGCGGATTTTGCGGCCTTTTATGTAATTATTGCATGATAAATATGCATAATTTGAAAAAATACTAGTTTATTTTAAATATGAATGCAGTTTTATGCGTAATTTTTTGATTGAAAACTGCTGTTGTACCCGCTGCATAGAGTCGAAACTGCAATCATTAGCTCAAACAAAAAATTAAAATTTGATTTATGAGAAAATCACTGTTCTACGCATGGATGATGTTACTCATCCTGGTGCCTTTTATGGCTTTTTCGCAAACCAGGCAATTGACAGGTACTGTAAGTGACGAAAGAGGGGCGCCTCTTGGGGGTGTTTCTGTAGTTCAAAAAGGTACCACTACAGGTACAGTTACTAACGAAGCCGGTGTTTTCAATATTACTGTTACGGGTGCGTCACCGGTTCTGGTTTTTTCTTATGCTGGTAGAGAAACCCGCGAATTACCAGTAACTAATGCAACTACTTATAACCTTAGTCTCAATGCAACAGGTTCCTTGTCGGAAGTAGTGGTTACAGCATTGGGAATACGCAGAGAAAAAAAATCACTGGGTTACAGTGTGCAGAGTGTGGGTGCCGAAGACCTTAATGTTAACCGTCAGCCCAATGTGGTTAACGCATTACAGGGTAAGGTTGCCGGGGTAACCATTACCAG
Organism: Flavisolibacter sp.; assembly: GCA_035714205.1. GTDB lineage: Bacteria > Bacteroidota > Bacteroidia > Chitinophagales > Chitinophagaceae > Flavisolibacter. Next base: position 4,627 of record DASTMJ010000258.1, read on the forward strand.
TGGTGGTGGAGCGCCGGGCCAGGGTGCCCGTATCCTGATCAGGGGCATCAATTCTCTTGATGCCGGTAGGAATAACCAACCCCTGTTTATTGTTGATGGTGTGGAAGTAGATAACAGCACCTTCGTAACAGGAGGTGGTGACACAAGGGGAATGACCAACCGGGCTTCTGATATTAACCCCGATGATATTGAAAGCATTTCCGTATTAAAGGGCGGTGCAGCCACGGCATTGTATGGAATCAGGGCAGCTAATGGAGCCATCCTCATCACTACAAGGTCGGCTAAAATGGGAAAAACACAGGTTTCTTATACAGGTACATATGGTATAGAAAATGTGAACAAATCGCCTGAGGTGCAAACGAAGTTTACGCAGGGTTATTTGGGTGTGTATGACAACACAAGTTTCTGGCCATCGTGGGGTCCCACAGTTGAAGCAGCAAGGGCCATCGATCCAACGCATCCTGCCCAAATCTATGACAACTTTGAAAGAGCCTACCGCCAGGGCAATCAAAACCGGCACAGTATCAACCTTTCAGGTGGTTCAGAAAATATGCAACTGGGTGCATCTTTTTCTTATGCTAACCAGGAAGGAGTGATACCCTTTAGTGATTATAAAAGTTACAATGCACGCCTGAATGGCAATCTGAATGTTAGCAGTAAGATCAAATTAGGAGCTTCGGTTAACTTCATCAATTCAGGAGGTTCAAGAGTAAATGCAGACCGGTATGGCGAACAATTGATCTATTGGTCGCCACGGTGGGATGTAATGGATTATATTAACCCTGATGGAACGCAGAAATTTTATGGCCGCGACAATGATAACCCGGTGTATACATTAGCTACCAACCGGTTTTTTGATAATGTGAACCGTGTTATTGCCAGCACCAATATAAATTATGCTCCAACAAGCTGGTTGAATTTTACCTACCGGTTTGGCAATGATTTTTATACGGATGCCCGTACACGTTATGCCCCGGGTCCGAAAGGCGTAGTTGATGAACTGGTGAATTCAGACAATGGGTTTGGTTTTTACCAGGAACACAATATTAAAAACAGGGTGATCACTTCTACGTTTATTGCCAATATCAATAAAACCTTTGCATCAGATTTTTCGATGAACCTGAACCTGGGACATGACTTGCGGGATGCTAAATTAAGAAGGGTAAGCACAACGGGGGATACGTTGGTTGTTCCTGAATTATTTATACTTCAAAATACAAAACGTATACTGGCTTCAAACCTTGCAGAAGACAAAAGAATTTATGGCATTTTTGCGGACCTCACGTTCGGGTTCAAGAATTATCTCTTCCTGAATGTTACCGGTAGAAATGATTATACATCTACATTATCAAAAGATAACAGGAGTTATTTTTATCCATCTGCCAGTTTAAGCTACATTTTCAGCGATATGATGACATTGCCTGACTGGTGGAGTTACGGTAAAGCCAAAGTATCATATGCCAAGATTGCAAAAGATGCAGAAGCGTATTCTACATCCACGGGATTTATTTCAGGCACTCCTATAGGCAACGTAATACCATGGACAAATGTTGACCGCCTTGGCAACCCGGTGTTAAGACCGGAATTTACAAATACAACAGAAGCAGGTTTGGAATTACGGTTTCTAAACAGCCGTTTGGGATTGGAGGTGACGGGTTACACTGCAAACAGTAAAGACCTTATCATACCCGTAAAAATTTCGAACACCACTGGTTATGATGAAGCTCTTATTAATGCTGGTGAAATAAAAAACAAAGGAATTGAGATCACATTAAACGCTATACCGGTACGTACTAACAATTTCTCATGGGATTTTAATATAAACTTCTCCAGCAATAAAAACGAGGTGGTAAAGTTGAATGAAGGTTTAAGTGAAATATTAACGGCTTCACAGTTTGGGTATCTGTCATCCAATGCCAATATGAAATTAATACCGGGTTATGAATACGGTGCTTTGTTTGGCAGAACTTACAAAAGATACTATGGCAGCAAACCCGAAGATCCGCTCCGTATAGATTATGATCAGCCACTATTGATCGGTGCTAACGGTTTCCCGATCATTGATACCCGCCAGAAATACCTGGGCAGTACCCAGCCCGATTACATTGCAAGTACCCTGCAGACACTTCGGTATAGAAACTTTTCCCTGAGTGCCTTGCTTGATGTTCGCCAGGGACAAATGAAGTACAACCAGTTTGCCAATTTTATGGCTGCCTTTGGTACATCCAAATTAACCGAAAACAGAACAGAGACCATAGTGTTTGAAGGTGTGCTGGCTGATGGTACTCCAAATACAAAACCGGTTTACCTGGGACAAGCTGTAGGTCCTGATGGTGTTAATTATGGAAATGGTTATTACAGAAATGTTTACAGGGGTATAACAGAGAATTTTATCGAAGATGCATCATGGGTACGCCTGCGTTCTGTATCTCTAAGTTATTCTTTGCCATCCAGTATTTTAAACCGTACAGGATTTATAAAAGGAGCTACAGTTTCTGTGGTTGGAAATAATTTATGGTTATCAACAGACTATTCAGGATTTGATCCTGAGTCCAGCTCATTTACGGCATCCAGCAATGCTTCGGAAGGTTTTTCCGGCTTTACCTATCCCGGTGTACGTAGCTTCCTGGCAACTATAAATCTTCAATTCTAAAAAAACTATTTTATGCAAATCAAACCGATATATAAATTATTAGTATGCTCAGCCTTCCTTTTTGGAAGTTGTCAAAAAAACTACCTTGACCTGGAAGAAAACCCAAACCAGACCACTAATCCGCCTATCAATGGATTATTAACCAGGGTAACCTCTGAAACGGGACTTAATGTTTACAGGGCCGGCAATGTAACAGCTTATTATGTGCAGCAACTGGCTTCTCCCAATGCTTCCAGTGGTTCGGATATTTATGATAATGTGGACAGGAGCTCATTATGGTATAGTATCTATAATACAATCCAGGACAGTCGTATTATGGAAGAAAAAGCAATAGCGGTCAACGCCTTTGAGCATATTGGTGTAGCTAAGGTAACGGAAGCCATGAACCTGGACCTGTTAATCAGCATGTTTGGTGATGCTCCCTATTCCGAAGCTTTTAATGTTGCTATTTTTCAACCGAAATACGACGATGCGGAAGAAATTTTTAATGCAGCCTTAACCTTGCTTGATGATGCATTGACTGAATTTAATAAAGCAAATCCGGCTATTAAGCTGGATGCTGCAAGTGACCTGATTCACAGTGGTAACATAGCGGCATGGATCAAAACGACATATGCCCTAAAAGCCAGAATGTTGAATAAGCTGAGCAAAACGGCGGCGTATAATCCAACAGCCATCCTGGATGCATTATCAAAAGCATATACATCAAATGCCGATGACGCACAAATAACAAAGTTTGTTGCACGAAGCCCCTGGAACCAAACCGCCGTCAATAATGTCAATTTATTGCTTGACGGATGGATAAGTGAACAATTTATTGATGCATTGGATGGTACAACTTATGGTGTGGAAGATCCGCGTATTAAGTTTATTACCGACACTACTAAGTTTGGTGATTACAGGGGAACGCCAAATGGCAAAGGAAGGACAGGTACCGGAACCAATAAAGAAGAAAGTTATTTATCCGTAAATGGCTTCTATTCAAAAAGCGGGGCTCCTTTATTATTGGTTACTTATGCTGAAATGAAATTTATTGAAGCGGAGGTAACTTTTGATACTGATAAGGCTAGATCTTACCAGGCTTACCTGGAAGGTATTGCTGCCAATATGGACAAATTGGGTATTCCTTCGGATGCTAAAAGTGCTTATATAGCCAACCCGGAAGTTTCACCTGGCCTGGCTGATTTTACATTAGCTCATATATTTAAGGAAAAGTACATTGCCTTGTTTTTACACCCGGAGGCATGGACCGATGCAAGGCGTTATGATTACCAGTATGCGGATTTTGATCTGCCGCAAAATGCATTGTTGACAACGTTCATTAGAAGAGTGGGATATCCGTCAACTGAAACAGACCGGAATGGTGAAAACGTTCCCGTGGTAAATTCGCTGGCAGACAGACTTTGGTGGGATCAATAAAAATTACAAATAAGAGCCGCTTTTAAGCGGCTCTTATTTTTTTAAGCGGTTTAATTTCTTTCCTTTTATACCAACGGTTTCAATAATACCTCTTGCCTGCATATCATTTTTTACAGAAATGGCATACCAGGATAAAGAACCCTCAAACTTCGCTTTTTGCTCTTTAATACATTTATCTACCTCGGTTACAATTTCTGAAAACGTCAATTCTTTACCTCTCATTAAACTATGATAAATGGCTTTTGAAAAAAGATCATAGGTGTTTTTATCGATATTCATTACCCGGCCTGTATTGGGATTGATGCATTCTGCTTTATCGATATCGGTTTTGACATTCATAGCTTATCGTTTTTTACGAAAAAAAGCTTTCATCAGTTCGGCACATTCTTGTTTTAATATTCCTCGTGTCAATACTGTTTTAGGGTGGAAAGGAGACGTTTCCTTGGTTACATGAAGGTAGCCATTCTTTTCGTCCGTGGCTCCATAAATTACTCGCCCGATCTTAGTCCAGTAAAGAGCTCCTGCACACATCAGGCAGGGTTCAACAGTCACATATAAACTGCCTTCGGGAAGATATTTACTACCCAGGTAATTAAAAGCTGATGTTAATGCAATCATTTCCGCATGGGCGGTCGGGTCGTTTAATTTTTCTACCTGGTTATATCCCCTGGCAATGATTTTATTATTTAACACCACAACCGCACCTACGGGTACTTCGTCTTCTTCAAATGCCTGCCGGGCCTGTACCAATGCCTGCTTCATATAATATTCATCATCCATCCTGTCCTAAATTAATCAGGTGAAATTAAGTGTAAACATCCTTGCTGAGAATGAAACTTTATTGTGAAACAATTCCATCTTTCCGTCTTTGGGCTTTTAAGAATTTTGTGCCGATAGTTAGTTTTTTGGCAGTTGCCGATTTTTCATCCAATACCTCCGGAAAGGCGTAATGTTTTGTAAGGGGGTGCATTTTGATATTCTTCATATGCAGCTTCAGCAGCAATAGAAGAAAATACCAGTTGTAAGCGTGCAAGTAACTTCTGAACGGAATTCGCTGCCAGGTCTTTTCTCAAACGCTCTACACTTACTTGTGTGCCCTCATGAATTCGCCTGATATAAACATCAACCAACCTGGGTACGGTATCTGCATCATTTGCCCTGCTTTAATGCCCGCAAAATCTTTACCCGGCTTTTCAATAAAAGCATGTTTATCAACATTTAATTTTTCGACCCAGGCTTTAGATTTATAGGCGCACATGTTTTGTTTTTTCTAAGCTAAAAAAATTTAGTTTTAAATAAGCTGTTTACTTCCATTATGTCACTTAAACTTCGTTATGCTACAAAAGACGATGCGGCTCTGATAGCAGATATCAGCAGGCAAAGTTTTTTCGAAACCTTTGCTGCCGATAATACCAAGGCTGATATGGATAAGTTTATGAACGAGCAGTTTACAAAAGGCAGACTTATGTTGGAAGTTAATGATCAAAACAATATTTTTTTACTGGCTTACCACCACGATGAAGTTGCCGGTTATGTAAAGCTGAGAGAATCAAAGCCCCCGCATAAATTACAAACCCGTAACTCAATGGAAATTGCCAGGTTGTATGCCATGCAAAATTTTATTGGCAAGGGTGTTGGCAAGTTATTGATGCAAGCCAGTATTGATATTGGCAATCAAAAGAGCAAAGAAGTTGTTTGGTTGGGAGTATGGGAAAAAAACCCAAGAGCTATTCAATTTTACACTCAATGGGGCTTTCAAATATTTGACGAAACGCATTTTGTTTTGGGCGATGATGTGCAAAAGGACTGGCTGATGTGTAAGTATCTTTAAGCAGGCGTATTTTTTGCGTAATTCATTTCTATGTCAATTTTATGGAAGTACCTGAAACCGCAACAAAAGTTGATTCTCATTTCACTTTTGTTGGCTGGTATCAGCCAGTTACTCAGTCTTGTTGACCCGTTGATTTTTGGTAAAATTATAGATGATTATGCTACAAACCCGGGTGCCCGTACCCAGGATGAATCGGTAAAAGGCGTATTATGGTGGCTGGGTGTAGCCATTGGGGTGGCCCTGCTGGCCCGTATTACCAAATCGTTCCAGGAATATTTTACCAGGCTTGCTGTTCAAAAATTTGGCATGCAGATCTTTAACGACGGGTTAAAACAAACCCTCCGTCTTTCCTTCCAGGAATTTGAAGAACAACGCAGCGGAGAAACACTTTCGGTTTTGCAAAAAGTAAGAACCGATACACAACAATTCATCAATGCCTTCATCAATATTTTATTTTCTTCTTTGGTGGGAATTGGGTTTTTGATCTGGTATTCAGTTACCAAAAACTGGATGCTGATACCGGTTTTTGTTATAGGCATTTTGGTTTTGGGATCACTAACAGGTTTGCTTAGTAAAAAAATAAAAACCACTCAAAGATCCATCAACCGCGAAACCAATAAAATGTCTGGGGTTATTACGGAATCTCTTCGCAATATTGAGCTGGTAAAAAGTCTTGGGCTCACTTTTCCTGAAATAAGAAGATTGCGTGAACAAACACAAAAGATATTTGAATTGGAAATGGTAAAGGTGCGCAAGGTCAGGACTCTGACCTTTATCCAGGGCACAACACTCAGTATTTTAAAACAATCCATTCTTTTCATTTTACTCTGGCTCATATTCAGAAATGTATTAACAACGGGTGAGTTGATTACCATGCAATTTATTTCCACTTCTATATTTGGGCCCCTGCAGGACCTGGGTAATATAATTTTGAGTTACCGCGAGGTAGAGGCTTCTGTGAGCAACTTCGATCATTTAATGCATAAGCCCATTGAACAAAGACCACCGGATGCTGTAGCTGTAGGAGATTTGAAAGCCATTCGTTTCCAGGATGTAGTATTTCATCACAAAACTGCAGCACACAACGCAATTGATGGTATAAGCTTTTCAGTGCAAACAGGTGAAACCATTGCCTTTGTAGGTCCTTCAGGATCGGGTAAATCCACGCTGGTTAAACTCCTGGTAGGCCTGTATAAACCCGTGGAAGGTGAGATCTATTTTAATGAGCAACCATCTGCCCTCATCCGGTATAATGAATTGAGAAGACAGATTGGTTTTGTTACACAGGACACCCAATTATTTGCGGGCACTATAAAAGAAAACCTTTTGTTTGTAAAAGCAGATGCAACTGACGAGGAAATTTTGGAAGCACTTCATAAAGCATCTTGTGAATATTTATTAAGCCGTTCTTCCAGGGGCATAGATACTGTTTTAGGTGAAGGCGGTATGAAATTATCGGGTGGTGAAAAACAACGCATCTCCATTGCCCGGGCTTTACTTCGTCATCCGCGTTTGTTGATCTTTGATGAAGCCACATCGGCCCTGGATTCACTTACAGAAGAAGAAATTACAAATACTATAAGAGATATTTCTTTGAGCCGGGAACAAATATCTATTTTGATTGCACACCGTTTGTCAACCATTATGCATGCTGATGTGATTTACGTTTTAGAGAAAGGAAAGATTGTTGAAACGGGCACACACGATCATTTGCTACAGCAAAAAGGTTTGTATTATGCGATGTGGCGCCAGCAGGTTGGCGAAAGAAGAGAAATAATTATTTGATCAACCTAAAAATTTCCGGGTTATGAATTGCAATAACAAAATATCTGCTTTCTCAATAGGATGGTCTGTCCCCGGTAAAACGCAAAGCTCCGCCATTGGTAAACTTTTATAAACTGCCAGTGTTTCATCAAATGACACCATAGGATCACGGTCGCCTACTAATAATAAACAGGGTGTAGTGATGGCGGTATAATCTGCTGCCTGTAGGCAGTTTTTATCACCAAGCGATTTTAATAGCCCGGCGGTTTTGTTCAATACAATCTTCCAATCATTAGGCCTATGTCTCTGGTTAAGTATTGCTGCAAACTGCGGGACTTTCCGTTCAATTGTTTCCGGCTGTAACTTTTTTATTTCCTGTTCTGCAATTTTTTCATTCCATTCAAATTTAGTGGCCAGCGTAACTATCTTTTCTATGAAGGAAGGTTGGTGTTTGGCAAGATATAGTGCTATGTATCCGCCCATGCTATAACCAAAAATAAAAACCTTATCCAGTTGATTGTTTTCGCAGTAGGTTTTTACAAATTCAGCAAACAACGGAATGGAAAATGCATCCGGCATCGCTGTTCCACCATGACCAGGGAAAGTCAATACATGAACAGTATAAAATACCCGCAGTTTTTCTTCCAGGGGTTTTAATTGTTCGCCACTTCCTATGGCACCATGTAATAACAACAAATGTTTCATTATTACCGGATGATTTTTTTAAAAAGATTCAGTTTGCCTGCAAATGGTGGGTACTTAATGGCGGGATCAAACCAGGTAGGTGTTTTCATGATTGACTTAAAGTGAGAAAAAGTATCAAATGAAAATTTACCATGGTACTTACCTATGCCACTATTGCCGCGGCCACCAAACGGTAAATTATAATTTGTCAGGTGCCAGCTGGCATTATTAACACAACCCCCACCAAAAGGAATTTCTTCAATCCATCGTTTTTCTTTGTTTGTACTCCCTGTGAAAACATAGAAAGCAAGCGGGTTTGGGTTGTAGTTGATGATCTCTTTTGCTTCTTCAAATGTTTTGAAACTCAGGATTGGTAAAATAGGCCCGAATATCTCTTCTCCCATTACAGACATATGCAAGGGCACATTTTCCATTAAGGTAGGTTCAATATAAAGCGATGAAAGATCATGCCGGCCACCATAAATAATTTTACCTTGTTGCAGGTAATATTGTAAGCGGTAAAATTGTTTTTCATTAATGATCTTTCCATACTCTGCGCTGGCAGATGCATCATCTGTGTAGAATTTACGAAGATTAGAAATCAGCTCCTGTACAAGTTGATCTTTAACAGCTTCGTGAACCAGCAAATAATCTGGAGCAACACACATTTGGCCCACGTTGGAAAATTTGGTAAGCGCAATACGCCTTGCTGCAATTTTTATATTGGCATCCTCTTCAACAACACAGGGACTCTTTCCACCCAATTCCAGGGTTACAGGTGTTAGCCTGGTAGCTGCCATTTCATAGATCAATTTTCCAACCTGTGTGCTACCGGTATAAAATACATGATCGAACCTGAATGTTTTCATCATTCCCGGAATAACTGTCGATCCATCTCCCTCCACAAGAAATACAAACTCAGCAGCAAAACATTCTTCAATAATTTTCCGGATGATTTTGGCTGTTGCCGGAGCAAATTCACTTGGTTTTAGAATAACGCAATTGCCGGCAGCTATAGCACCCACCAATGGCGTTAATAAAAGCTGGATGGGATAATTCCAAGGACCAATAATCAATACAACTCCAAGTGGTTCTTTGTAAATCAGGCTTTTGGCTGGCAGGTTTAAAAGGTTGGTTGATACCCGGGTTGGCTTCATCCATTGTTTTAAATGCTTCAACGTATGGTTGATCTCGGCTATTAAAAACCCTGTTTCGGTTACCCAGCTTTCTTCAGCGGTTTTTTTGAGATCCTTATATAGCGCCTGGTGAATTTCATCCTGGTATTTTAAAACTGAATTTTTTAATTGTAGTAATTGGCTGTATCTGAAAGAATAATCTTTTGTTGTGCCGGACCTGAAATAATTGAGGCTGGATTCCAGTTGCTGAAGTATTGTACCGTCCATTCAGCAAAGAAACGTAATGAATACAAGAAAGTTTGTGGTCCTATGATTTCACGATAGTTCATCAAACTTCTGGAACTGTGTGCTCTAATTCCTAATTTTGCCCTTCAATTTTTGGAATGAAAATACATAAAGAAGGTTTTCAAACAATCCTGGTAAGTACTATTGTTGTTGCAGTAATTGTATTGCTGACCGTGATGCTGATCATGCCCCGTTACCCTGTACTGGGGTGGATCATATCTGTTGGTATTGTAGGATTGTTGCTTTTCATACTTTCTTTCTTTCGGATTCCAAGTCGTGATTATACGGAGGGTGACGATGTGATTGTTGCGCCTTGCGACGGTACCGTGGTTGTAATTGAAGAAGTGGAAGCGGATGAATACTTTAAGGATAAGCGATTACAACTCTCCATTTTCATGAGCCCGCTAAATGTGCATGTAAACCGTAACCCGGTTAGTGGTGAAGTGTTGTACAGCCAGTATCACCCCGGTAAATACCTTGTAGCCTGGCATCCCAAATCATCTACTGAAAATGAAAGACATTCAGTGGTTTACCGGCAGCATGGTAAAGAAATGCTGGTGAAGCAAATAGCCGGAGCATTAGCTAAACGAATTGTGAACTACCTCAAACCTGGCGATAAGGTTTTGCAGGGTGGCGAAATGGGGTTCATAAAATTTGGATCAAGGGTTGATCTTTTGTTGCCCGTTGATACAAAGATTGAAGTGAAAATGAACCAGAAGGTAAAGGGTGGTGTTACCGTTCTTGGAAGATGGTAATGTGTACGGGATAATTTTCCTAACTTAAGGGAACAATTTTCTCCTTACATGAAGAAGAAGCTGATCGTTGCCGGTGTTGCCTTGCTTACTACTGCCGCTGTTACGGCTACAGTGCTAAACAATAACAACACTAAAAAGGTAACTAAAAAAGAAACCAGCAAATGCGCAATGAAGAAAGCTGATTCAAAAACTTCAAAAAGCTTTTGCTATTAAACGAAAGTCCCGCTTAACGGCGGGACTTTTTTCTATAAAAATTCTTTCAGTTCTTTTAATGCTTTAATGGTATAGGTGGGTGTAATGTTCTGCGGCAGGTTATTATAATTTACGTGCACCTGGTCCATACCTGCATTTATAGCTCCTGCGATGTCTATTTCAAGACTATCACCAATCATGATGCTTTCTTCTGCCGAAGCTTTTGCCTTTGCTAAGGCAAAATCAAAGATCTCACGTTCTGGCTTTAAACTGTTTGAGCTTTCGGAGGTAATAACCTCTTTGAAAAAAACATCAAGACCACTGTGTTTTAACTTACTGTGTTGCGTTTTTTCGAAACCATTGGTGATCAGGTGAAGCAGGTAACCTTTATTTTCCAGGTAGGTCAACACTTCTTTTGTGTCAGGAAACAAAATGGTTCGGGCAGGTAAGAGTTGTAAAAAAAGTTCGCTTAGCTGCCTTGACAATTCTTCATCTGCAATTTTAAAATCAAGCAAGGTGAGCCACATCCTTTTCAGGCGCAATTCTTCCTGTTTTATATAGCCATTACGATAGCGGGCCCATAACTTTTCATTGTGCTGCAGATAATTCTTATGGAAAAGATCAAAATCATGAACACCCTTGCTTACCAGGTCAAGGTCAATATGCAATTGTTCAAGAGTGGACCGTGCGTTTGCATCAAAATCCCAAAGTGTGTGATCTAAATCGAAAAACAGGTGTTTATACTTCATGAATGGGTATAGAAATAGAGAATTAGATTTGTAAAAAAGATTCCAAAAATACACAACAAAATGAATGCAGTAATTACAGGAGCCTCAAGAGGGATTGGAAAGGCTGTTGCTGAGATCTTTGCACTTCATGGCTATGATCTTTATTTGTGTTCCAAAACGGAAGAAACATTACTGAACACCATTGAGGAATTAAAGACGCGGTTTCCAAATGTTACGGTTACCGGTAAGGCTTTGGATATTGCAAAAAAATCAGAGGCAAGGCAGTTTGGCGAATGGGTGCTAAGCCAGGGTGATTCAATAGATGTATTGGTGAATAGTGCGGGAACGTTTATACAAGGCAATGTTTGTGATGAAGAAGATGGTGCTTTGGAACAAATGCTGGATATAAACCTGTATACAGCCTACAATACTACCAGGGCTTTTCTTCCAAAAATGAAGCAGATGGGCACCGGCCATATTTTTACTATATGCTCCATAGCCAGTTTAGCTGCCTATCCAGGTGGCGGATCGTATAGCATTAGTAAATATGCTTTACTTGGATTTACCAAAAACCTGAGACAGGAATTAAAAGACCATGGAATAAAAGTAACAGCAATTATTCCCGGTGCTGTTTATACTGATTCATGGAAAGGAAGTGGTGTTTCTGAGCAACGTATTATGGAAACAGCAGATATTGCTAAAATCATTTATACCGCATCGCAGCTATCGCCACAGGCCGTGGTTGAAGAGTTGGTCATTCGTCCGCAACTGGGCGATCTATAGCCATAGAAATTATCAGGAATCCTTTGATACTATTCCAAAACAGCTGCTGGCAATCACTTACTATTTTCGGTTGTTATGAAGGCAATGAGTTTTATAGTGTGTTTATTGATCGGCTGCCGGGTTTGGTCTCAAAATGTTGAGATCATAGTGCCGAAGGGAGAAGTTGTTCTGGGCACAGCCTTCCAGGTACAATATGTGATTACCGACCCTTCCGATTTAACAGGTGCCACAGAACCCGTATTTGATAACTGTACGGTAATCAGCGGACCGAATATATATAAAGGCATTGCAGAAGTGAACGGCAAGCTGCAACCCATTCAAAACATAGCGTACACATTAGTACCTACCAGGGTTGGGGTATTAAAAATTAGCGGTATCATTGCCCGATATAAAAATGACCAGGAAATAAAAAGTGCTGATGCGGGAATTACCGTAATTCCTCAGCCCAGGGCCAGTTTTACTACAAAATCAAGTTATACAGATGCAACTCTGTATATGCCCTCATCCAAAAAAGACCTTAACAGGTTGATAGAAGAAAACCTGTTTATCAGAACAATTGTAAATAAAAGAGTTTGTTACGAAGGTGAGCCGGTTACGGCAACCTTTAAACTATATTCCAGGTTGCAATCATCATCTGAGGCGGAAAAATCACCTGCTTTTTACGGATTTAGCGTAGTTGATATGCTTAATATAAGAGAATCACACACGGCAGTTGAAACCGTAAATGGACAGATCTTTAATACTTCAATTTTAAGACAGGTACAATTGTACCCTGTGCAATCAGGTACTTTGATAGTGGATCAAATGTTTGTTCAGAACGAAATTGAGTTTGAAGACAGCCTGACACATTATAAAACAAAAGTTGAAAAAGAAATCATTACAGAGCCCATTAGCATAACCGTAAAGCCATTGCCAGCAAAAAAGCCGGAAAATTTTACAGGAGCAGTAGGAGATTTTGAAGTGAGGAGCTACCTGGAAAAAGAAAACCTGAAAGAAGAAACAGGCGGTAAGCTTATAATAAGCATAAAAGGCAAAGGAAATTTTATCCAGTTTGGGCAACCCGTAATTAGTTGGCCAAAAGGCATTGAACCTTTTGAGCCTGTTATTGAAGACCAGCTTAATAAAGATGTAGCACCCATTACAGGAGAACGAAAATATATTTTTGGTTTTGCTGCAGATTCGGCCGGAAACTACAATATTGAACCCATTGCCTTTTCTTATTTTGACATCAGCGATGGCAGTTTTAAAAACAGGAGCACAGATAGTCTTGAATTAAGGGTAACAACAGTGGCAAAGAGGTATGGCATGGATGTTATCAGGCAAAAAGCAAAAAATCCGTATCTACTGGTGTCATTCCTAGTTATTGCCGTCGTTCTTACTTTAATATTTGTTTATGGGTTCAGGAAAAAGAAAAGTAAGGAGCAATCCCATATTGTTCCGCCATCCCCGGAAACCTATCGTGAAAGGCTTTCCAGGATCAATTGGGCCGTACTTTCAGAAAAAGATGCCTGTATTGAAATCCAAAAACTACTTAGGCAATGCTATACTGAGCATTCAGCAATTATAACCCCTGCACAGGAAAAAGAATTTCAAAACCTGTTAAAAGCTTGCCAGCAGCTGGTTTATTCACATGCTAATGAAGAAACGTTGTTGATATCCATCAGGCAAAAAGCTAAAAAGCTTTTTATGGAATTTGAAACGGTATGATCTTATTCGGCATATTTGTAACCAACGCCTCTAACCGAGTGAAAATGTTTTGGATTGCGACTGTCCGATTCAAAATATTTGCGAAAGTTCAAAATAAAGTTGTCAATCGTACGGGTGGTTGGATAGACATTATACCCCCACACAGATTGTAAAATCTTTTCCCTGGGCACTACCTCGTTTTTATTTTCAATAAGCAATTTCAAAAGCATGGCTTCCTTTTTACTTAATTGGATCTTTTCACCTGAAGCTGTTTTTGCTTCCTGTGCTTTAAAATCTATAGAATGTCCACCAAAACTATAGGTATCGCCAACGGAAGATTTTTCCTGTAACAGTTTGTTCTTTTTTATCAGCTTGTGCACCCTTAATAAAAGTTCTTCAAGATTAAAGGGTTTGGTAAGATAGTCATCGGCGCCTTTTCGTAAACCGGTAACCCTGTCTTCGCTGCTACCTTTGGCACTTAATATTAATATAGGAATCTCGGTATTGCTCAGGCGAATGTTTTGCGTAACAGTAAAACCATCAATTTCAGGTATCATTACGTCTAAAATGATCAGGTCGAAATATTCATTTTGAACAGCCTTCATTGCCTGCGCCCCGTCAAACGCCGAAGTAACACCATACCCTTCCAGCTCCAGGTTCATCTTTAATGCTTCGTGCAAATTTTCTTCGTCCTCAACTAAAAGAATTGATGGTTTAGTTATTGCCATTTCATTTATTTATACTGGAAATTGAACTATAAATTTACTGCCTGCTGGTGTATTATCTTTCAATTGTATGGTACCATTATGATCGGAAGCTATTTTTTTACATAAATATAAACCCAGGCCAGTGCCCTGCGATCTGCGGGTTTGTTCATCTCCCAACCTGTAAAATTTTTGAAATACATTTTCTTTTTCCTCGTCGGGAATTCCTTTTCCTTCATCTGCAATATCCAGTGTGATGGTATTAGAGCTTTGCAGTAGATTCAGATGTATGGGTTTATCGATGGGAGAATACTTGTTGGCATTTTCCAACAGGTTACTCACCAATAATTTTAAAAGAAGCGGGTCTCCATTGAAGTCTACATCTTCTTCAATGGTCGTTTGCAACATTCGGTCCGGGTACCGGTTGCCGAACTGTTGTGCCACATCAGTCACCAACAAAGAAAGATCGATCTCTTCTTTTGAGAACTTATAGAAATTCCCATCAAGTTGAGATGAGATCAGGATATTATTGATAAGGGTATCAAGCCGCAGGGTTTCCTGCAGGGTCATCTGCAAGAGTTTGTTCTTTTTTGTTTCATCCAGCTTATGTTTCTGGAGGGTTTCTAAATTCAATCGCGAAACAGCTATGGGTGTTTTTAGTTCGTGGGTGATGGCCATTACAAAATTCTGTTGTTGCTGTTGCAGTCTCAGTTGTCCTCGCACAGACCGGTAGATAAAAACAGCCCCGATAAGTATCAGTAACAAAAAGGTGGCGCCTTCACCAATGTATTTGGAAATATTTCTCCGGCGTTCATCTTCAATTGCCTCTAGTAATTTGAAGTATTGCGGGTCATTGGCATGGGTAGCTACCAGGTTTGTTTTTTCAATCTGGTAAATCTTCTCGTTCTGATGTAAAAGAGATAAGGCCCACCAAACAAGAGCGGCAATAATATATACAAGCAATACCCAATAAACAATGGTTGCCCGGCGAAGCTTTCTTTTATTTACGTCAGCCATATGTTACGGTTTCTTTTCCAACCGCAAGCCAACATCAAGCACCTGTTGTAAAGGGTCTTCCCTCATTATATGTTCAATGCTGAATGTATATTCACCAGCTCTCCTGAAATACAGGTTCTGATTTTGGGGAGTGATAGAAATGCGGTGTTCATAAATATCATCCATTGCGCTGCCCAGCCAACCTTTATCTTTTGATGCCAGGGGTAATTCATATTGAACCTTTTGTATTGAATCACCGGGAGCCTGGGTATAAAGGTTGATCCAGATATTATTATAGTTATACCTGTCTGTATGTCTTAATAAAACAAATACCTGGTAGGGTACAGTGGTATCTGTAATAGTGAATTTAAATTGTGGTTTAAAATTGCTGGTCCACCGGTGCCCAGGAATCGGGGTCGTTTTTTCGTAAAGATTGATCGTATCGCAGGATGAAAAAAATGAAAAAAAGGCTAAGGGTAGCCAATAAAAAATTTTTAATACGCGTCTTTTTAGTCCGGCCATGTTGCAAATCTATATCGGTTTCAACAATTACCTCTGCTGATGATTAAATTCTGTTCTTTATAATACATTCAAAACCTGCTCTTTTGCTTTTTCCAGTTCATCCTTCATCAATACAACGCATTTTTGGATGGTAGAATCATAAGCCTTGGCGCCGGTTGTATTGATCTCACGACCAATTTCCTGCAATATGAAGGATAGTTTTTTACCCTTAAAGTCCTCCGGCTCATTTAAAACCGATACAAAGTAGTCACAATGGTTTCTCAGGCGCACCTGCTCTTCACTAATGTCTATTTTTTCGATGTAGTAAATGATCTCCTGTTCCAATCGGTTGGTGTCATAATTTTCTTTGCCAACATTATCTTCTAAAAGTTTGGTGATGCCTTCTTTGATCTTTTGCTGGCGCAAAGGCTCCAGCCGCTCTACTTCTTCCTGTTGTTTTAAAATATTATCGATACGCAGTTGCAGGTCTTTCTGCAAGGATTTTCCTTCTTCCAGCCTGTGATGATTAAGATCATCAATAGCTGCCTGAATGATGGAAGTGAACTGCTGCCATTCGGAGTCGGTAAGCGTTTCACTTGTTGGTGTAATCACTTCCGGTAGTTTGATAAGTGTAGACAGGATGCCTTCGGTGTCTAAGCCCAATTCTTTTGATAACGCCTCTAAAGGTTTGTAGTAGGCTTTTGCAAGATCGGTGTTGATGGTTACCGGTTTGGCGTTTCCGGTTTCTTTTAGGTTAATGGTACAGTCAACTGTACCGCGGCCAAGTTTTTCTGAAAGCTGCTTCCTGATATCGAATTCAAATGGTTTCAGAAAGGCAGGCATCTTTAACTGAAGGTCAAATTGCTTACCATTAAGCGATTTAATATCCACTAAAAATGTTTTATCACCCACCGCCTGTTCGGCTCTTCCAAATCCCGTCATTGATTTTAACATGCAAATTTTTTTAGAAAGATGTAAAGTTATATTGGTTGAAAATACGCATCATTACTGTATTGTAAGCACTATAAACAAAAAGCCCCGCGAATTGCGGAGCTAATATGTAGATGGGTTAGTAAGTACGGGAATAAAATTCCCAACACAATATTAAAAAGATTTTTTTCTAACTAAAAAATTTTCATGTAAAAATTATTCACATTTTTTTTATGATTTGTGGATTGCATCACGTCATCAGCTAACCTTTTTCAATGAATGATCAACAGATCTGGTATTTGAAAATGGATAGCGTTCTTGCATTAAAATTTTGATTTTCTCTCAAACACACTGTTCATCAATGTTTCAGCCAATTACAATTTTGAAAGGTTAGAAAATAAAATTTCTTCAGCTGTCACTGTAATCAATAGGTTCGCCTACAAAATTCCCTTTTACCTTTGAAAAAATTTTTTTCATGCGTTTTGAAAAACCTGTGCCTCTAACTGAAATTGCCCAACTGGTAGGAGCCCAAATTAAGGGCGACGATAAAGGAACTGCAACGGGAATTAATGAGATTCATAAAGTAGAAGAAGGTGATCTTGTTTTTGTAGATCATCCCAAGTATTACCAGAAGTGCATTCAATCTGCTGCCTCTTTTATCATCATTGATCAACCAACTGATTTCCCTTCTCATAAATCATTATTGATTGTACCGCAACCTTTTGAAGCATATCAAAAGATCGTCAGTACCTATCGCCCTTTCCAGCCAATTACACAAGCTATAAGTGACACAGCTGTTATAGGAGAAGATACGGTGATCATGCATGGAGCTGTTATTGGTAATCATGTACAGATTGGAAATGGGTGTGTCATTCACCCTAATGTTGTCATTATGGACCATTGCATTATTGGTAACCAGGTTATCATTCAGGCAGGAACAGTTATTGGAAGTGATGCTTTTTATTATAATAAAAAAACGAACCGTGATGTCCATTATAAAAAAATGCTGAGCGCTGGCAGAGTGATCATAGAGGATTTTGTGGAGATAGGTGCTGGTTGTACAATCGATAGGGGGGTAAGCGCCGATACAATTTTAGGTTTTGGCACCAAGCTGGATAATTTGATTCATATTGGACATGACACGGTGATTGGCAAAAATTGCCTGATTGCTGCCCAGGCAGGAATAGCTGGTGTGGTAACATTGGAAGACGGTGTAACCATATGGGGACAAGTAGGAATCAATAAAACACTGACCATTGGTAAAGGCGCTGAAATATATGCACAGAGTGGAGTGCCATCTGATGTGGAGGGAGGAAAAAAATACTGGGGATCTCCAATTGAGGAAGCTCTAACCAAAAGAAAAGAACTAGTTTGGGTAAAACGTATTCCGGAATTATGGGATAAGGTAATGAAGAAATAATGTGAGTATCTAAAGTTCCAATAAGAAAACCGAAGAGATTCTCTTCGGTTTTTTATTGGAACACCACCAGTTGCTACAATTCATTTTGCAAACTGTCGGCTTTGTTATAGTGCATTTGGATGGCAGGCAAATACTTGCTGGCATAAGCTTTTACTTCCTGGTGACCACCGGTGCTAATTTCATTCTGGAAGATGTTAAGGGTGCTTTCGTGAACATTCACCTGGTTGTTGATATAGGCTGTATCGAAAGAGTAACCGGTTAAGGTATCCAGATGTTGCATTATTGACTGGTGTAAGGCATCTACAGAATCCAAAACATTTAAGCCTACCGATGTACCCAAGGTTTTTAATTCTGTTTGAGCCTGTCCGTGTTCGGTTACCATCAGCTGCCCATAAGCTCTGACTGCAGCATCAGTTCCTTTAGTTGCAGCTAATTGCCCTGCGCTGATCTCCGCTGAATTACTAAACGCAACCTGGGTTATAAAAGCCTGGTCTGTTGAATTTAATTCCATGTTGTCGCTATCCTCTTTGTCGCATGCAATCAAAAGGACGGCTACAGCACTACATGTTAGAAACAGTTTTTTCATACTCTACAATTTTTAAAATGAATGAATGAGATGTCGCCGTGCTCCAAATTTTATGCTATAGTTTATTGCAGAGTTCTGTTTAGGCTGATTAAAAAGATATTTTGTCTTGAAATGATTTATTGAAAAGATCTTTATTGGTTTTTCTTTAACGTTGACCCTCTATAATTCTTTCGTTAAAAGAATAAGATGCTTACCCTTGTTTAATATTCTGAATAGTACACTGTATAATATTGTTGATTTACCTGCCATTATTTACAATAATTAAAAGTGATTGATAATATTGTTTCTCATATCGATTTTTCAACAATCTATTTCTGGAAACAAAACAAATGACAAGATCTTTTGTCGTGACGGATGATGAAAAGGTTTTAATCCCGGCAGGATTAAAAAGGTGTTGGACTCCAAAGTATCTTTACCTGTAGTTTAATTATTGGAGCAGATGTGGGTATGAGCCCCTTGGTTCAGTTACAACCGTAAAAATCCGTATTAAGTAACGATTGCCAGCTTAGCGTTATTTATACCGTTAAATAACGGTTGTTTTATATAATTGCATTCTTTAACTTGAGCCCATTCCATTTCAACCAAAACAATTTTATGGGTACCGGACAATTTTATTTTAGTAAAGCCAAACTGGAACGTTTATTAGCTAAATTTAACGACCCCCAGTTTATAAATCGCCTTGGTGGTAAAGAATTAAAAGGAATTGTTTTTACTGCCGGCAGAAAGCAGGATGGCCAGCCTTGTTCTTATGCATTTCCTGTTTATTCTTTAGGGAGTGATGCAGGAATGGAAGAGGCTATCATTTACCAGAATACAGAGGAAAAAGATGCAGGTTGTCCGTATCCCCCGCCCTGCGATGATGGAGGAGTAACTGGTGGTTAAGTGGAGTAAGCTTCTTGTATATCTTGATATTTATGCACCCTTCATTGTTTTTATAGTGGTGCTTTTTGGCATTATATATAGAGGCGTGCGGCTGCTCAAAGAAGATTTAATATTGCTCTCATTTATTTTATTGCAGGTAATTCTAAACAGCCTTGCCAATTACCTGCAGGATAACCGTATCAATAATCATTGGGTGTATCATTTAAATTGTATTGCCACGCAAACCGTGTTCTCACTATACTTTCACCATTTATTTACATCCGACTCAAAGAAACGCCTGGTGCTGTATTGTAATATTCTTTTTGTAATTTTTTACCTTGCAAACTTTTTATTTATCCAGCCGCACAATACATTCAACAGTTATTCATATGCAGTAAGCGCATTTGTCATTGTGTCATTTGCACTGATCAGTTTTTATGGATGGATGGAAAGCATGCCCGCAAATAATATCGTTAAACTGAAGGAGTTCTGGGGATCTGCCGGGGTTTTAGTTTATTTTGGAAGTTCCTTTTTTATTTTTATAAGTTACCAATATCTATCATTAGTTTCTCCCAAAAATGTCGGTATCTTATGGAAGCTCCATAATGTGTTTTTGGCTATGGGATGTTTTATTTTTCTTAAGGCCATATTTTCCAAACAATGGATACCAAAATCATTATCGTAATCGGGGCAGCAGTATTTGCCTTATTTGTAATGGGCTTCCTGTTCCGGTTCATTCTTCTTTATCAAAAAAAATCAATTGCTTTCAGTACTGAAAAGAAATTGATGGAGACGAAATTTGAACAGGAGATATTATTAGCGCAACTGGAAATACAGGAACAGACACTTAAAAACATTTCGCAGGAAATTCACGATAATATTGGTCAAACCTTAAGTCTGGTCAAACTTAATTTAAATACAATGAACCCCGAAAAGGTCCAGGTATTGCCCCAAAAAATAGCAGCTTCCAAAGAACTGGTAGGAAAAGCCATAGCAGATCTTCGAAGCTTATCCAAATCACTCAATACAGATTCTATTTTATCAGCCGGATTACTCAAGGCAATTCAATATGAATTAAGCCTGATAGAAAAGACAGGAATCTATACAACTGAATTCAGAGTAGTTGGTAACGCACTTCCTTTACAGGCACAAAAAGAATTAATCTTGTTTCGTATTGTACAGGAGGCTGTTAACAATATTATCAAACATGCAAAAGCAACAGCCATTACCATTACTGCTTACTTTGGAAATGAACAGCTTACACTAGTGGTAGAAGATAATGGGTGCGGATTTGAAAAACCTGCGGTAGCCAGTGATATGAGCGAAGGTTTGGGTTTGCGCAGTATGGAAAGCAGGGCACAATTGATTAATGGTAATTTTAGTATAGACAGTAAGCCTTCAAACGGAACCAAAATTCAAATAGCAGTTGCAGTATGAGAACAACTATCGCCTTGGCCGATGATCATGTATTACTTCGAAATGGGTTGGCCAGCCTGTTGCAGGACCTTGATTACGAAGTAGTGTTTGAAGCCGATAACGGTAAACAATTCATAGAAAAGTTAAAAACACATCCGCATCCACAAATAGCTTTAATGGACATCAATATGCCTGAAATGGATGGCTATGATACTACCTTTTATTTAAAACAAAATTATCCTGATATTAAGGTGTTGGCTCTTTCAATGTATGATGATGAAAATGCCATCATACGTATGCTGAAAAGCGGCGCCAAAGGTTATATTTTGAAAGACAGTGACCCTACAGAATTGAAGGCAGCCATATACGCTGTGGCAAACAAGGGCTTTTATCATTCCGAGCTGGTGACTGGTACACTTATTCATACCATTAATCACCTGGATGATCCTGAACATTCATCTGCTAAAGAAGTTTTAGGCCTCAACGACAGGGAACTTGAGTTACTCAAATACATATGTACCGAAATGACGTTCAAAGAAATTGCTGAGAAAATGAAATTAAGTCCGCGTACAATCGATGGTTACAGGGATGCCTTGCTTGAGAAACTACAATGTAAAAGCCGTATCGGGCTTGTTTTATTTGCCATAAAAAATGGGATTGTAGTGGTTTAGGATCAAAAGCAGGGCTGCCTTTATCACGAATATTTAAAATTGGCAAAACGGCTGAAACAAGCAATAAATAAAGACTAAACTAATAGTATTTTTGTTGATATGGAACGTAAGCAGGAAGTACTACAAGATGTAGTTATCAAATTTGCCGGCGATAGTGGAGATGGAATGCAGTTGACCGGTACCCAGTTCACCAACAACACAGCAATGTTGGGCTCCGACCTTTCTACTTTCCCGGATTTTCCGGCTGAGATCAGGGCTCCGCAAGGAACCATTCCGGGAGTTAGTGGATACCAGTTACGCTTTTCAAGTGATAGTATCTATACCCCGGGTGATTCATTAGATGTACTGGTGGCAATGAATGCAGCGGCACTAAAAACCAATTTGAAAAACCTTAAGAAGGGTGGGAAAATCATTGTCAATACCGATGGCTTTGATACCAAAAATTTACGCCTTGCCAACTATCCCGATGGCGTCAACCCCATTCGCGATGAATCGTTGCATGGGTACGAGGTCATCGAAATGGATATCACTAAAATGACCCGGGAAGCTTTGAAGGATTTCCAGATGGGAACCAAAGAAAAAGACCGTGCTAAAAATATGTTTGTACTGGGCTTTTTGTATTGGATGTACGACAGAGACATGAAGAACACTGAAAAATTTCTACAGGAGAAATTTTCAAAAAAACCGGATATACTTGAAAGTAACTTAAAAGCTTTACGGGCCGGTTATAATTATGGAGATACTACCGAAACCTTTACAACACAATACAAAGTTGAAAAGGCAAAAATTGAAGCGGGAAGTTACCGAAGCATCATGGGTAACCAGGCCCTTGCTTATGGTTTGATTGCTGCATCGGTTAAAAGTGGACTAACAATATTCCTGGGTACTTATCCAATTACCCCGGCGTCAGATATTTTGCATGAACTGAGCAAACACAAAAATTTTGGGATTAAAACCTTCCAGGCCGAAGATGAAATTGCAGGTGTTACCTCGGCTATAGGTGCCAGTTACGGTGGCCATCTTGGAGTTACTTCAACCTCGGGGCCAGGCCTGGCATTAAAATCAGAGGCAATAGGGCTGGCTATGATGCTGGAGATTCCACTCCTGATCATTGATGTACAACGTGGGGGCCCCTCCACAGGTCTGCCCACAAAAACAGAACAAAGCGACCTGTTACAAGCCTATTATGGCCGCAATGGCGAATCACCCATGCCTGTAGTTTCAGCATCTACACCAAGTGATTGTTTTGAAGCTGTATTTGAAGCCGTTCGTATTGCTGTTGAACATATGACACCGGTGATCTTTTTAAGTGATGGTTACATTGCCAATGGCGCAGAACCCTGGAAGTTTCCATCAACGGAAGATCTGAAACCCATCCATGTCAAGTTTAAAACAGAATTGGGTCATGGCGAAACGAAGTTCCAGCCCTATCAACGTGATGAGAACCTGGTCCGTCCGTGGGCATTGCCCGGTACAGCCGGACTGGAACACCGGATTGGTGGCCTGGAGAAAGAAAATATTACCGGTAATGTAAGCTACGATCCTGAAAACCACCAACTGATGGTGAAGATCAGGCAGGAAAAAGTGGATAAGATTGCCAATAATATTCCTGAGCAGAAATTAGATAATGGTCCCGATAGCGGTGATGTGCTGGTACTGGGATGGGGGTCAACTTATGGGGTTATCAAAACAGCTGTAGAAGAATTGCTACAGGAAGGTCACAGTGTGGCACATGCGCATTTACGTTATTTGCGCCCTTTTCCAAGGAACCTTGGTGAGATATTAGGTAAGTATAAAACGATTTTAATACCAGAGATCAATAATGGACAGCTGATAAAAATTATCAGGGATCAATATATGGTTGATGCAAAGGGATATAATAAGATAATGGGCATACCAATTACAAAGGTGGAATTGGTGGAGTCTATCAAGAATTATTTATCTAAGTAGTATTAAAACTTATAAACTAAAAGCTCTTAACCTTATTAAAGTTGAGAGCTTTTTACATAGAAATTTACGAAGGTGCAATTTGATCAATAATCAATGATTTCTGTGGCTCCTGTAGTGGTGCTGCCCATTTCGCTGGTGATAGCTGCAATGGCAAATGCTATTACCGTTGCTATTAATCCCCACATAAAAATGGTATACGCTATTCTTAACAACTTGTATTTTCTTGATAGTACAACTCCTAAAAAATAAATATCCCTGATCATGCTGTTATACAGGTATTCTTTATCCTTTAATAACTCATTCATTCCCCATTGGTATTCTTCCATTTTCATGCGGTAAAAATTTCCAAAGAATAGAAGGTTAGTGCTTTTTTGTCGTATGTCTTCTTCGGTAAATCGACCGCTGCTAACAGATGGTCTTGTGGCCAGGATTGCAAAGATCATAGCAGAGAGACAGGTTCCAACAAGCATGATGGTAGGGATAAGATATTGCGGGTAAAAAGGTAGCCGTACCAGTAATACAGTAAGTACCACAGAAATAATGATGGCATTTACAGAGATCATGATGTTTGCTTTTCCATCCGCCAATGAGCTCAATTCAAAATGATTGCTGGACGTTGTGCGAAACATGGTTTGTATGCCTCTTTCCCTGTTCTTGTCTAATTGCGGATCTTGTTCATTACCCGATTCATATAAATAAGGTAATGCACCCGGTTGTTCCTCTTTTTCAATTTCTTTCCGTTGTTTCTTTTTTCTTAGGGTATTTAAATTTTCCTGTTTTTGTGGTTCCAGGTTTTGTTGGCCGTAATCAGTAAAATATTTATGTCCTTCCAGGAATCTGATGTTCACTTTGCGCCATTCTTTTTTAGAAATGGAATTTGCAAGAATGTTTTGTCTTTCCTGTTTGAATAATTCATTCTTTGCCTTAAAATCATCCGTTGCCAGGTGCATAAGGTCAGAATCGCATAGAATTTTTTCCAGGAGGTTTAAAGGCGATTGCGGCATTTTAGTGGCCCGTATAGCTGAAACCACCCTGTTTATAACACCTTCTTCCACTTCATGCCGTTTTAAAAAATCAGTTGCAATGTGTACACTTACTTCTTCATGACCTTCTGTTTGTCCTGCTGTATACCCCGTATCATGAAACCAGGCGGCAAGTGAAAGTACAAACCTGTCGTCCTCTGTAAGGTTATAATGGTCAGCTAGTCTGCTTGCGGCATCGGCTACATCTTCCGTGTGTTCCAGGCTATGGAAAACAAAAGCCGGGTCTAATTTATTGTTCAACAAATCCGTAACATAGGTTCTGACGCCTGCCAATATTTGCTCATGTGTTTCTGTCATGGTTGGTGCATAGTTTGTATTAAAGGTATCAAATGATGAAACAGTTAATTCAAACTAAGTGCCCGACACTGCTGTTAGCCTTGCTCGTCTATGCTGTAACGTTACTCAGCGGCTGTAAAGGCGAAGGTTACGGCTCTCCTCAGGGTTATGATTTAAATAAGCCCCGGGAAATGCAATTGGGAAAAGTTCTCAACGAAATTTCGGGGTTGGATTATATGGATGAAGATTCAATGTTGATGGCAATTTCTGACAGTAAAGAGAAAGTTTTTGGTATTGATCTTAAAACAAAAAAGCTTAAAGACCTGACAGACAAGGCAATACCAAAGGATAGTGATACAGAAGATGTAGTTTTTCTGAACGATAGTATCTACCTTCTTTCCAGTTGGGGCGAGATAAGAGTAGTTGCTCCCGGTGCCCGGGACACTTTGGGGCTTGATCGATATACTATGAATTTAGACGGTACCAACGATTTTGAGACCATGTACTATGACCCGACAGCTAAAGCATTGATACTCATTTGCAAAACTTGCGAAAACGAAAAAAGGCAAGGTATCCGCACCGCGTACCGCTTTGATTTACAAACCCGGCAGTTTGACACTACAGCATTTTTTACTATAAGTAAAACAGATATAGAATCCCTTTTGAAAGATACAGAGGCTAAAGTAGACCCTTCGTCAGCCGCCATTAACCCCATTGATAAAAGATTATATATCCTGTCTTCAGCAGGAAACCTGCTGATTGTAACTGATACAAGAGGAAAAGTTATAGAGGCCTATAAACTTAATCCGGACAAATTTCCTCAACCTGAGGGCATTGCTTTTGCACCCAATGGAGATATGTATATCTCAAACGAGGGTAAATACGGCAAGCCTACTTTATTATTTTTTAAACACCAGACTGGCAAGAAAAAATAAATTGGCTATCATGAAACGAAACGTTGCTTTATTCTTTACCCTTTTAATTTACTGTGTGGCACCTGCCCAGATTGATAGTATAAACCAAAGGGTTTTTTTAATTGGTGATGCAGGCGAATTACTTGGTAATAAACAGCCTGTAGTGGAGTGGATAAAAGAACATGTGAATGTTGATGATGAAAAAAATACATTCATTTATCTGGGCGATAATATATACCCCCTAGGGTTGCCAATGGAAGGTGCTCCCACTTATGAAGAATCAAAAAAAATTCTGGATAGCCAGATTGACCTGGTAAAAGGGAAAAAAGGAAAGGCCTTTTTTGTGATGGGCAACCACGACTGGAACAATGGTAAGTTGGGTGGCTGGCAACAAGCCATGAACCAGATCAATTATATTAACAACCTTGAACAACCTAACATTGAAGCCTGGCCAAGAGATGGTTGTCCCGGTCCCGTGCCCGTGGAGTTGTCAGATAAAGTAGTTGCCGTTTTTGTTGACAGCCAGTGGTTTTTATATGTGCATGAAAAACCAGGGCCCGGCTCCAATTGCGATGCTAAAACTGTGGAAGAGTTTGCCACAGAACTTAGGGAAATTGTGGCTATGCATCCCAACCAGCTTATAATCCTTGTTACACATCACCCCATGTATACATTTGGTATTCATGGTGGCGATTATGGATGGAAAGAACATCTTTTCCCCTTTACTGCTGCAAACAAAAACTTGTGGATACCGCTACCTGTTATAGGGTCAATTTACCCAATTACAAGGGGGGTGTTTGGTAACCTGCAGGATGTAAGGCATCCCTTGTATCGCAATATGGTGGACATTATTGAAAAAGCCATGAAGGAACATGCGAACCCCGTTTCTGTTGCCGGGCATGATCACAGTTTGCAAATGATCATAAAGGATAGTGTTCCGTATATAGTTAGTGGTTCAGGTATAAACCTGAGCCGGGTAAAAGAAAACCGCAAAGGCGACCTGTTGTTTTCAACCGTTAGCGATAATGGTTTTGCTATGCTTGAAATCAGAAAAAGCGGCTCGGTAGAGGCCAGGTTTTATACGGTTAGCAGTTCTGGTATGGACCAACCGGTTTTTGTTCATAAAATGGATACAATTGAAGTGCTGCCCGATAAAATTTCTAAGGATAGCATCCCTGTTCTTCCTGATTCCATTATAGTAGCAGCCAATAAAAAATTAAAAGGCAATGGTCTTAAGAATTTATTTATGGGCAAAAATTACCGGCAGGAATGGACAACACCTGTAAAAGTTCCGGTGCTTGATCTGGGCAAAGAACAGGGAGGCCTTGTTCCAAAAAAGCAAGGTGGAGGTAAGCAAACCCGTTCATTAAGAGTAGAAGATAAAAATGGTAAAGAATGGAACCTGCGGTCTATTCAAAAGTTCCCCGACGCTGCTATTCCACCTGATCTGAGAAGTCCTTTTGCTGTAGATATTGTTGAAGATGGAATTTCCGCATCATATCCTTTTGCGTCACTTTCAACAGGGGTGATGGCTGATGCTTTAGATATACCGCATCTAAGAAGAAAACTGGTTTTCATACCAGACGATCCAAGATTGGAACGCTTTCGCAATACGTTCAAAAATACACTGGCAGTATTGGAAGAAAAAGAGCCCGAGAATATTGAAAAATCTTACAATACCGATGAATTGGTTTTGAGACTGGCAAAAGATAACGATGATCATGTGGACCAACGATTGGTACTAAAAGCACGGTTGCTTGATAATTTTTATATGGATCTTGACCGGCATGAAGGACAATGGAACTGGGCAACAAGGGATACCGGGAAAGGAAAGATCTATTATCCCATACCCAAAGACCAGGACCAGGCGTTTTACACCAACCAGGGTATCATTCCATGGTTTGCAAAAAAACCCAACCTGGTTCCTGAACTGCAGGGATTCCGTGCCAATACAGATAACATAAAAACATTTAACCGTGCTGCTCGCAACTTCGACCGCTTTTTCCTTAATGAATTAGATAAAGAAACCTGGAATACACAAATCGATAGCTTTCTTCTTTCCATGACTGACTCTGTTATTAATACCGCTATGATGCGTCAACCGGTTGAGGTAAGAGATTATCATGCACAGGAGATTGCCAATACATTAAAAGCACGCCGTAACTATTTTAAGAAAGACATGTTGAAATACTACAAGTTCATTTCTAAAGAAGTGAACATTGTAGGAACCAACCAAAAAGAACTTTTTACGATTGATAAAACGGAGGGTGGAACAACGCATGTAATCATCAATAAAATAGATAAGGAAGGAAAGATCAGTTCAAAGATCTACGACCGGGTTTTTGATCCATCTGTCACCAAAGAATTACGTATTTACGGGCTGGAAGATAATGACAGCTTTGTGATAAAAGGAGGAACCTCACCTATCAAGATCCGGATCATTGGTGGTCCGGGTAAAGATCATTTTATCAACGAAGGTTCCGATGGAAAATTGATCGTTTATGATGTTACGTTCGAAGAAAATAAATTTTCCGGTAATGTAACGGGGCTCCGGCAAAAGCTGAGTGCAGATCCAAGAAATAATCAATACAGCCGCATTTTTTATAAGTACAATATTTTTGATCCGGGACTTGCATTTGCATATAACGTGGATGACGGGCTTTTCCTGGGTGGTAAATTCCGCTATACGTCACATGGGTTTAGAAAGGAGCCTTTCTCCACCCGTCACGAATTGGCTGTTGGTCATGCCCTCAGAACATCATCATGGTTCTTTAGGTACGAAGCTGATCTTACCAGGGCACTTGGAACAAATGATCTTTTATTAAGAGCCGAAGTAAGGGCGCCTATCAATGTGACCAACTTTTTTGGTTATGGAAATAGCACAGTTAAGTATACTGATGAAGTACTGCAATACAGAACCCGGTATAACATTGTGAATGTATCAGCATTAATGAGAAGACAGTTACAATCGTGGATGCGGGTATTGATAGGACCTACATTCCAGTATTTTAAATTGCCGCAAGATGAAAACGAGGGGAAATTCATTAGTAATACATCATTGAATGGATTGGATCCGGAAACTTTGTATCTGCCCAAAACGTATGTGGGTGCCGAAGCAATGCTGGATATCAATTCCAAAAACAACCAGGTTATACCTACCCGTGGTTTTTTACTGGATGCCGGAATACGCCATTTGATAGGCCTGAATAATCAAAGTCATTCTGTAACAAGGTTCAAATGGGATATGAGCATCTTTGCTTCTTTTGTACCTCAATCGGTTTATGTTTTTGCCACCAGGTTTGGTTATTACCGCAACTTTGGAAAATTTGAATTTCCCCAGGCAAATTACCTGGGCGGTACAGATAATCTCCGTGGTTACAGAAGAAACCGTTTTGCTGGTAGAACCATGTTTTTTAACAACTCAGAATTGCGTTTTAAACTGGGCAATTTCAACACCTATCTTTTCCCGGGATCCTTTGGAGTGCTCCTGTTTCACGACGTAGGGCGGGTTTGGATGGACAACCAAAAATCTGAGGACTGGCATAACGGGTATGGAGGTGGATTATGGATAGCGCCAATACAACGTTTTGTAATAACGGCTTCTGTAGCGCATTCTAAAGAAGAGAAAATTCTTCCGTATGTAACTTTTGGATTCCAGTTTTAAACGACAACATTCCATTGAAAAAATTTAACCAGCTTCAAAGGTGGCTTAAAATTTTAGTAGGTAATAATCAGAAGCTGAACATGCAAAAGATAAAATTCATACGCTCTTTAAGCAGCTTTTCAAAAGTTGCTGGATTTCTTTTATTGTGTTCGGCTAATATATATGGGCAAACCAGCTTTGGTGACAGTATAACCGTAGCCATTGCACCCGAATATGATGAGGTAACCGGATTCCACAGGTTTTTATTTGGTGAAAGCTATCGTAAGCTTTGGGCGGCTCCGGTTAAAATGAAGGTTTTTTCCCTTTCAAAAGAAAAAGGTGGCTTGACAATTATCAAGAAAGGCGGTGGTTTGCAAACCAAATCTCTACAATTGCAGGATGCCAGCGGAAAGGAATGGGTATTACGTAGTGTTCAGAAATATCCTGAAAGAGGTTTGCCTAAAAAATTACGTGCAACCATTGCGAAAGACATTTTGCAGGACCAGGTAGTGACCAGCCATCCTTATGCAGCATTAACTGTCCCGGTTTTTGCGAAAGCCTTAGGTATACTGCATACCAATCCGCAAATTGTTTATTTGCCGGATGACCCGGCATTGGGAGAGTATAGGAAAGAATTTGCCAATTCTGTTTTGTTGTTTGAGGAAAGGCAGCCTGGAAAATTTGATACAGATAATACCGAGAAGGTACAGGATAAAGTAGAAGAGGATAACACCGTTGCTATTGATAAGCAACGTTTGTTGAGAGCAAGGTTGCTGGATCTTTTTTTGGGGGACTGGGATCGTCATGAGGACCAATGGCGATGGGAACAACACAACAAAAACGATCAAACTGTTTATGAGCCCTTTCCGCGGGACAGGGACAAAGTTTATTATACAACTTCCGGCATTTTACCGGCATTGCTTTCCAGGCAATCGGGTAAATCTAACCTGCAACCTTTTGGAGAAAAGATAAAAAGGATTGGTAGTTATAACTATAACAACCGGTTTTTTGATCGTTATTTTTTAAATGAATTGGACGAAGAGGATTGGAAAAAAGAAATTGAACTCGTTCAAAAACTGCTTACTGATGAATTGATTGAAAAGGCAATTTCTGTATTACCCGACACCATCTATAAATTATCTGGTCAAAAGCTCCTCAACACACTGAAAGCCCGGAAAAATCATTTGCCTGGCGACGCATTGCGTTATTACCATTTTCTATCAAGAAATATTGACATCCCGGCATCTGATGAACCTGAATTGTTTGACATACAAACAAAAAATGGAGGAAACATAGGAGTTAGGATCTACAAGTTAAAAAAAGATAATTCCAGGGGGAACATTATTTATCAACGGGAATTCAAACCGCATTTAACCGAGGAGTTACGGCTTTTTGGATTAGGGGGAAAAGATATTTTTAAAATTTCCGGTGAAACAAAATCGTCTATTCGCTTGCATATGATTGGGGGAGATGGTATTGATAGTTTTTATGTAGAACCCGGTGCAGTCAACCGCAGAAGAGTTTACATCTATGATCGGTCAGACGAAAAAAATAGGCTCCCCTCCAAAGAACTGGTTCGTCTAAGAACTTCAACGGATAGTACCGTAAATGAATTCGACCGTAAAAGTTTTAAGTATGATAAAGTAGGTCCCGGCATTTCGGCCCAATATGATCTTGATCTTGGATTTATGATGAGGGCAGGAATGGTGTATGAGCGACAAGGATTCAGGCGGGAACCGTATGCCAAACGGCATGCATTTTTTTTGAACTATGCTCCCGTTCGCAAATCTTTTATCATTAGTTACGACGGAACTTTTATTAAACTTTTTGGCAAGAATGATCTTTTGATTAACCTGCTATCAAAGGGCCCACATTATGTTACCAATTTTTTTGGTGTGGGTAATGAAACCGTTTTTATAAATAACAAAGAACGAAATATTAATTATTACCGAAACCAGTTTGATGTGTTTACCGGGAATGTTTTAATAAGGCGTTCATTAACAAGAAATCTCCGGGTCAATCTTGGTGTGGGTATACAAACCTATAGCAGTAAGCAGGAAAATAATATCAACCAGTTTTTAAATTCATATGATTCATTTGCCCCAGGGGAAAACGTTTTTTCAAAAAAGTTTTTTGCTGGTTTGGTAGGTGGATTGGAGATCAACTCTCCCAAAGAGACTTTGTTGCCAACTAAAGGGTTTTATCTGGCTATGCAATTTACAGGAAGGAAACAGACAAATGGAACCGGAAATACCTATGGGCAGGTACAAACGCAGGGTATATTTTATTTCCCCATCTTGACCAATTCCATTGTATTGGCCAACAGGATGGGTGGTGGAGTTTCTGTTGGCCAGCCTGCTTTTTTCCAGCAATTCCAGTTAGGCGGCTATACTACTTTAAGAGGTTATTATCTTAACCGGTTCACTGGTGATCATATATTTTATAATAACCTGGAATTGCGTATAAAATTGTTTGATTTTACTTCCTATCTTTTTCCCGGCTCCTTTGGTATCATTGGTTTTAATGATGTAGGAAGAGTGTGGGCTAAAAATGAAAGTTCGCAAAAATGGCATAAGGGTTATGGTGGCGGAATATTTATAATTCCCGCCGACCTGGTGTTAATACAAGCTGCCTTTGCAAAGTCGGAGGAGGGAACTCAACCTTATATATCCCTGGGATTGAGTTTTTAAAAGAACTGTCAATAAAACTCAACAAGTCTTTCTCTAAGATGTTCCGGTAAATATTTTTTTGCCAGTTCAATTACGGCTGCAGGTCCACTGTCAATCCACGGAATCAATTTTTTTTCATCGCCATTGGCTTCCAGTAGTAACCAGATGGCAACCGGGAAGGCTCCCCATTTCTGAGCTACATTTCCTCTTGATAGATTTTTTTGTATCCTGTATTGATCTTCGTCGCTCAATGAATCATTTTTAGCAATGTCAATCAGATTTTCTACAAAACTGGGATATAGAACATTCAATGTGTTTCTGGCAACAGCAGGCAAAGCATCATTTTGGGGTAGCCATTTTTGGTTCAGCGAACGATACATGCCTATTCCTTCATATAAACATTCCCATAAAACATTCTCCTTAAATGTTTTTACCTGTAATTTATTTTGTTGTGCCCACGTTTTATGTAAAAGGTGAGTATACTCGTGAGCAAATAGCCGGTCGATCCTTGAAGCATTTTCTATAAGAGTTGCCTCTCCATAAGCCCTGTATAATGCGGTTACATCCAGGCAAACCGTTTGGAGGCCGTACGTAAAACCATCATCAACTCCCAGAAAGCCTAACATCAGGTTAATGGTATCGTTAAGTTCAATGTTTTTAAATGGTACTGCCAATGAATCCCTTATAGAATTCCAGTAATTTAATTTGGATGTAATAAGCTTTTTCCATTCTGTTTCTTCTTTTGTCATGCTTCGTTTTAGCCTGGCAAAAGAATCAAGTTTTGTGCTGCTCATTCTTGTTTTCAGCGCCTCTATCCATTCTTTTGTAAGTTGCTCATTTTCAACAGCCAATTTTAATACAAGGGTGTCTTTTCCCCTTTCGTAGGGAACAAAACACCGCTCTTTTGCTCCCGCAACTAGGTTAGTTAAAAGAAGCGTTACCAGTAAAATTTTATTTTTCATAGCCAGGTTGCAACGGCGGCTAACAACCGAAACCGCATAAAGATATGTGTGTGTTGTAAGCGTTTTTCTAACCAAAACCGGTTAAGCAGAAAACGGTAGTCATTTCATGCAGCTTTTTTGTCATCTCAGTACAAAACTCAATTCCAGGCGTTGACATTATGAAAAACCCCTATTATTTTGGCATTTCTTCTAAATAAATACCCTTATGAGACGGACAACTGGACAATTCTTCGGATTCCTGTTAACATTTCTAAGTACTCCTATTTTAATGTTTGCATCACCACCCCAAACTACCTATCATATTAAGGTAGACCAGTTTGGATATTTTCCTTTATCAAAAAAGGTGGCTGTAATTGCAGATCCACAAGCTGGCTATAATGCAGGGGAAGCATTTAACCCTGGTACCGGTTCGAACCAATACCAGGTAAGGCGATGGAGTGATGATGTTATAGTTTTCACGGGAACGCTACAATCCTGGAAAGCAGGAGCCACGCATACGCAATCAGGCGACCGGGGCTGGTGGTTTGATTTTACGACGCTTACCACTCCGGGTTCTTATTATGTATTTGATGTGGCCAATAACGTTGGTTCATTTCGATTTGAAATTGGTGACAATGTCTATGATGAAGTATTAAAACACTCCTTGCGCATCTTTTTTTACCAACGTATCAATTTTGCCAAACAAACACCTTTTGCTGATAGCAAATGGGCTGATGGTGCTTGTTTTGAAGGCTCCAACCAGGACCGATACGCAACAAGCCGTTTTGCCAAAGGAGATATGTCAACCGCTAAAGATGTACATGGTGGTTGGATGGATGCGGGTGATATGAATAAATACACAACGTTCGCCAACAGTGCAGTTATTCAGTTGCTGGAAGCGTATCGCATCAACCCCGGAGTATTTAAGGACAACTACAATATACCTGAATCAGGTAATGGTATCCCCGACATTTTAGATGAACTGAAGTGGGAACTTGATTTTTTGAAGCGAATGCAGGATGCCACCGGTACAAGCGGCTTTTTATTAAAGGTTGGTGTTGACAATTATAATGAAGTCACACCCCCAAGTACAGATACACGTCCTCGTTATTATTTGCCGGAATGTACTGCAGCAACTCTGTCGGGTGCATCTATGTTTGCAGTGGCCGGCGTTGTATTAAAGGATGTCCCGGCTTTGTCGGCATATGGTCTTGACCTGGTTGCAAGAGCAGAAGCTGCCTGGGCAAGGGCAAAGCTAACTACAAACAACTTCACAACGTGGCAAACAGCCTGCGATGATGGTGATATTAAAAGTGGTGATGCTGATAATTCAGCCGAGCAGCAACTGGATAATGCATTTGTAGCGGCTGTTTATTTATATGAAGCCACAGGCAAGGCAGAATACAAAACATTTGCAGAGTCAAAATACACAAGTGTAAATCCTTATAAGATCAACTGGTGGGGGCCTTATTGGATGCCGCAGCAATTAGCCTTGCTGCGACTGGCTACATTGCAGGGCATTTCATCAACCGTAGCAAATAATATTCGCAGCCAAAAAGCGAATATGGAATATCAATATTCCATTCCAACCTATACCAATGCTACTGATTTGTACCGGGCCCACCTTGATGATGATGCACATCATTGGGGATCGAACCAGGTACGTACGGCTGCCGGCCACCTGAATCTTGATTTTATAACCTTCGGTTTGAACACAACAAAACATGAACAATACAGGGAAGTAGCAGAGCAATACCTGCACTGGATGCATGGTGTAAACCCAATGGGAATGGTCATGCTTTCTAACATGAATAACTATGGTGCCGAAATGTCTGCTAATGAAATTTATCACACCTGGTTTACAGAAGGTTCTGTGTGGGATAATGCAATAACGTCGCCTAATGGTCCTGCACCCGGATATGTACCGGGTGGTCCTAACAAAAGTTATTCAGGAAGTGTAAGTGGCATTTCTTCTCAGCCTCCGCAAAAAGCATATAAAGACTGGAATACAGGTTATCCCGAAAATTCATGGGAGATCACCGAGCCCTCTATTTATTGCCAGGCTTCTTATGTAATGTTACTTGCCCGCCTGATGCAACCCTCAAACACACCACCGCCACCTGCTGATACAGAAGCTCCTTCTGCTCCAACGAATCTTATTGTTACATCTGCAACAGAAAACAGCATCTCCCTGGCCTGGAATGCATCAACGGATAACGTTGGTGTAACAGCTTACCAGGTATACCAGGGGGCAACGCTTATAAATGGCAATGTAAGCGGAACCAATTATACAGTAACAGGTTTAAGTTGTGCTTCAACCTATAGCTTTACAGTAAAAGCAAAAGATGCTGCAGGCAATATTTCCAGTGAAAGCAATTCAGCTAATGGCACCACAAATACTTGTGTGATTGTTGGTCCCAAAATCATTTATGATGATGCGATTGGCGCAGATTGGATAGATGTTTCAACAGGCTCAACACGCAACTTTGCTAATACCAACCCTATAAAGGTGGGTGCAAATTCAATAAGAGTTGACTATGCAGGAAACGGAACGCTTTCGTTTAGCAAGGGAACCGCTGTTAGCACAACATCTGCAACACAATTACGCTTCTGGGTGTATAATACAAACAAAAATGGTATAAGGATCTTCACCCAATCTGCTGCGGGTGCTCTTAGTTCAAGCGTTTATTTAAAACCTGCACGGGGAAAATGGGTTGAAGTTATTGTCAGCCTTAGCCAACTGGGTAATCCTTCAACAATAAAACAGGTAACCATTCAAAACAATTCTAAAACGGGTACAACAATGTATTTTGACCAGGTACAATTATCCAATGTGTCAGATGACCAGCGGATGATAGCTCCTGAAGAAACTAGCCCGGGCAACTGGGATCTTTATCCAAACCCGGCAAAAGACATTGTTACCATACGTTTACAAGCAGCGGTAAGTGCTGAAGCTTATATTGAACTTGTTGACGCCATGGGTAGAAAGGTATTTGAACAATCCAGTCCGGTACAAAAAGGAATGAACCAGTTTGGAATACACTTACCAAAGCTTACTCCCGGTTTGTATTATGTGAAAATGAAAAGTGAAATGGGAACAACAACAAAATCCATCCTGATTCAATAAAATAAATGAACAAGAATGAAAAGCCGTCTGGAAGGACGGCTTTTTTTATCGTCTGAAAAAACTTTTGCTGGCCATTTTTGCGCCATCAGGTTTAAGCGAGACAGCATCGGAATTCAGATCTACCTCAACACGTATCGCTTTTAATCCACTGATGCCCTGTGTATCTTCCAGTTCAAGATGTTCTACGTTATCAGTAAGTAGCTTTTCTGTTTGTAAAAATTCGATGTATTCCAGGTATTCGGTCAACTCTTTTTGCTGCGAATACACAATACCTATTTTACCTGGTTGCGTCAATCGTTCTTCACTATCTTTCAAATGCACTTTATCAATTCTTTTTTTTACAATCTCGTAGCGGATGTTATAGGCACCATCTACATCAAATTTCCTTTCCTTCCTTCGGAAACTGATTGTCAATGGAATTGAATGTGCCAAAATCAATTGTGTTGTTTGCAATGGCAGCGTTAACCTTTTTTCCAATGCATTGGTAATTCTTGCAGCTTTAGCCAATAAGGTTAATTGCCACAATTTTAGATTGTTTACATACATTTCATTGAATGGCTTTTCCGGCGAAATGGATTGGCCAATGTAAATATTAAATTCAATACCGTCAGTTATATAGCGTTCAAAATAATGAGGGTAAACATCCTGCGCTGCCTGTTGTTCCCCATCCATAAAACGATCCAGTACATCGTTAATCCTTGTAATGCTTTCCTCATATGCTTTACGCTGGTGATAAACAACCTTTCGTTGCGGGTCAAGAACCGAAAGATATTTGTCAACTGTTTTTCTTAATTCGGGTTTGGTGGTTCGCAGGTTTTTAAACAAGGCATCCAGGTCATTTTGTAAAAAATCATAGATCATCATCTCGTCATCCGATAATAATGTGTCGGCTGCCGATTCAATATATTTATCAATTCGGAACTGTATTTCTTTAAGCAGCGGAAATTCCATGATCTTATCTGCCCTCATTAAAACATCTTTTGCCATCCTGAGTTGCTCCAATAGATCCTGTTGAATTGCCTGGCTTCTTTCTGTAGAAGAATTTCTTACATCAATAGAACCATATAAGGGATAAACATCTTCAAATGAGATGGCAGGCATGCGGGCCAGTTCGTTTGCCTGTTGAAATTGAAGATAATTAAAGGCAGCTTCTGTAAATTTCCATTCAACAGCAGGTTGAATGGCCGTAAAATGATCTTTGATGGTTTTGTCGATCTGCATCTCAAGACTTTCACTTGTTTTTTCCAGTGCAAGTGTGAACAAGGGGAGGGCAGGCTGCACTTTGGCCAGGTGATGAAATTGTAATTTACCTTTTGACTCTGCTGCCATTTCCAAAAGCCCAATGAGCTTTCCATTTTCACATTTAAGCGGACAAAGGATCAGGCTTTTAATTCCCTGCTCATAATAATACTTGAGTAGTTCATTAAACCGGCTGCTGCTTTCATTTAAAATTTCATACAGAATAGATTGGTTAGAAAACCGGAACACATCCTGGCACTGTTCACTTATTTTGTCCTTGTTGTTTATAACCGATTTATTTCGGAAAAGAATACTGTTTTTATAATGCGCTTCTGTATATAAATAGTAATCATTTTTTTTAAAGAATGGTGTAATGCCAATGCTGATATTTTTTAGCCCGATAAGACTTTGAACATGTTGCTGGAGTTCACTGTATACTTCAACATCACTAAACGCATTAATGTTGATCAGTGAATTTTTAATTTCATTGATTACCTGCTCCTCCGTAACATCAGACACATCTATAACTACAAGACCTTCAAACTGGAAGTTCTCCAAAGGAAATAATTCCTTCAATTCATCTGTTTCAATAGTACGGTGCGGCGAAAAACCAACAGGTAATGCATATTCGGTATTAATGCATTTTACATCAACAAATTGTGCATTCAATCTCAGTTCATAATATTTGGTAAGGCCGGTTTCCTTATCGGCAAAAGGATGTACAGAAGTGGCAGTAATGGGAACTGGTAAAGAATATAGCTTATGAAGGATGACATTATAGGCCAGCGAAAGGTTTGCTTTTGCAATATTGATATTGGTTTTTTGATCAGGAACATAAATAGTATTGCTACCATCTTTCAAAAAAAATTGTTTGAATTCTGATGAACTATATACTATTTCTGATTGAAAAGGAATAGATATGGCGTACATACCCTGGTAGTTACCTGCAGAAGGAGGAAAGATGGTTGAAAATAATGTTTCTACCAGCAGTGCATGTTTGTTTACCAGTTCAAGATCAGTCAATGGCTGAACCAACCCGGAAATGGAGTCAATTTCATGAACCATATCCTGGTACAACCTTTTAGCTCCTGGCTTACCCTCCGCCATCATCTTTTTTAAAACGACTAGTAAAGGTTGCAAAGACAAAAGGCTATTAAATCCCTGGTATAGGTTCGAAACTGTTGCCATTATTCGTTAAGAGTTTGATATTCGTTTTGGGGCTACAATAAGTAATCAACCTCTGCGCCAAAAACAAATAATTTAGATGTTGCAGCTGTTAAAACATATTTGGAGTCAGATTGAATAGATCAGCAGAGGTTTAAATATGATAATGAAATTTAAAGCAAGTTCAGCAAAACAATTAGCAGGTTATTTTTTGCGGATCAATTCTTTTTTCATAACGCTGAGGTAAAATTTACACACAGGTTTTAATCCACAGTCCTCGCATTTAGGTCGTCTGGCTACGCAGATATAACGGCCGTGCAAAATAAGCCAGTGATGAAATTTATGAACCAATTCGGTAGGTATATATTTGATCAATTGCATTTCGGTTTGCAATGGTGTTTTGGCATTTACAGTTAATCCAATTCGGGCCGCAACCCGAAACACATGTGTATCAACAGCCATATTAGGTTGCTGATCAATAACCGAAGTGATCACATTGGCTGTTTTTCTACCAACCCCCGGAAGCTGAATTAGATCTTCAACCTTCATAGGTATGTTGCCGCCAAATTTATCCATTACCAGCTTAGCCATACCAATCAGGTGACGGCTTTTGTTGCCAGGAAATGAAATGCTTTTAATGATAGCAAATACATCGTCATACTCAGCCTTGGCCAATTTAGCTACAGTTGGATACATGGCAAAAAGTGCAGGGGTGGTCATGTTCACTCTTTTATCTGTACACTGTGCAGATAAAATGACGGCAACTAATAATTCGTAAGGATTTCCGTAAACAAGTTCTGTTTCTGCTTCGGGGCGGGTGGTTTTGAAATAATCTATAACTGCTGAAAATCGTTCGGGCCGTGTCATCTGGCCCACTAAGTTAGCGTATTAGCTTATTTGGTAACGCTGGTTTCTTCTTTATAAGCATACCTTAAAACGTTCAATATTACTTCTGTCCTGGGAGAAACTTTAATGGAGTCAAGGCGCTCCATAGAAGTTTTGAGAACCTCTAATTTTTCCTTCAGGGTCCAGTCCGTTTTGATAGCTTCTTCAATCGCGGCAGTGGTTTCCGGACTTGTTTCTTTATACAAATATTGAAGCAAATCCTCTGGTGTGTAATTGTGCATAAACCGGTAATCTAAATAAAAATGTCCTAAAAATTCAGTTCGTTCGGTATAATAAACGACTGTTATGGAACTGTTATTGTGTGGCTGAGCTATTAATCTTTTTCTGCCTTTTGAACGATAAAGAGATCTTCATTCTCTTTTTTCATAAGGTATTGCTCTCTTGCATATTTTTCTATGGCTGCAGGATTGGATTTGAGTTCTTCCAGTGCTTTTTTCTCGGTAGCTATTTCGTTGGTATAATAAGCTTTGCTTTCCTGCAATTCCCTGAGTTCCCCGGTTCTTTCACGTTGAGTAATAATATCTTTTGCATCAAAAAAAATCATCCATATCACAAAAGCAATAATGGTAATAATGTATTTGTTTTTGGCCCAGGAGGGAATGTTTGAAAGCAACTTCATAACAGATATTAGATGATCAGAAGAAATGATTGATGACAGATAATATGCTAATATAAAAAAATGCCATCATCTGTCATCAATCTATTTATAGATTTTATTTACCAAATTTCAGTTTATTGGAAGGATAATAAGCCGATGCTCCCAATAATTCTTCAATGCGGATCAGTTGATTATATTTTGCCATGCGATCTGTTCTGCTGGCTGATCCTGTTTTTATTTGCCCGCAATTTAATGCCACTGCAAGATCAGCAATTGTAGTGTCTTCCGTCTCACCACTTCTATGACTCATAATGGTATTATAACCGTTGTGTTGTGCCAGCGTCACTGCATTAATGGTTTCTGTAATCGTTCCGATCTGGTTTACTTTAACCAGCAAACCATTGGCTATGCTTTTGTCAATACCTTGCTGCAGGCGGTTAACGTTTGTAACAAAAAGGTCATCACCTACCAGCTGGCATTTGCTTCCAATAGCTTCGGTCAACATTTTCCACCCTTCCCAATCATCTTCTGCCATACCATCTTCAATTGAAATGATGGGATATTGGTTCACCCAATTTGTCCAGTATTTTACCAGCTCTTCGCTACTCATGGTCTTGCCGTCGCTTTTATGAAATACATATTTTCCGTTCTTATATAGTTCGCTGTTGGCAGCATCCATGGCAATAAACACCTGCGAACCGGCTTTATATCCAGCCGCATCAATTGCTGTTAAAACGGTTTCAATAGCTTCTTCGTTGGAACCTATATTAGGCGCAAAACCCCCTTCGTCACCTACGTTGGTGCTATATCCTTTTTTCTTTAATACAGATTTCAGTGCATGAAATATTTCAACCCCCCAACGCAAGCCCTCACTAAACGTAGTAGCCCCAACCGGCATCACCATAAACTCCTGGAAATCTATTTTGTTATCGGCATGCGCACCACCGTTCAAAATATTCATCATAGGTACAGGTAATG
Source organism: Flavisolibacter sp. (assembly GCA_035714205.1). GTDB lineage: Bacteria > Bacteroidota > Bacteroidia > Chitinophagales > Chitinophagaceae > Flavisolibacter. Next base: position 46,076 of record DASTMJ010000258.1, read on the forward strand.
TTTTGGCATTTGTACCACCTACATAACGGAACAATGGTAAGGCTGCTTCTTCTGCCGCTGCTTTAGCTACAGCCATACTTACCGCCAACATAGCATTGGCTCCTAACTTGCTTTTGTTTTCTGTTCCATCCAGTTCAATCATTACGGCATCAATCCCGGTTTGATCAGCTACATCATAACCTACCAGCTCTGGTGCAATGGCTTTGTTTACATTTTCTACCGCTTTTAATACTCCTTTACCAACATAAACTTTTTTATCGTCATCACGCAGTTCCACCGCTTCATGTATTCCCGTGCTGGCACCACTTGGCACGGCTGCTCTTCCAAACGCTCCTTCATCCGTTACTACATCTACTTCTACTGTTGGGTTCCCGCGACTGTCTAATATTTGTCTCGCAAAAATTTCGGCTATGTAACTCATTTTTTATTTACTTTTTAAAGTTTAAGATTGAATGTTTGTTTGCCGGCATTAGTACTACTATCATCGTACGTTGTGTCACTCACTTGTACGTTTGGTATCACTATTCGCCAGTGAATTTCATTTACATAAACAAGCAATCGTAAAATATACCAATTAGGTGTTAGCAACCGTCAGGCTTCTGAAAACTTCTTCCAAACTTTGGTTTTCGCTCTGCAAAGAAACAATATCAAGATTATTTTCAGCTTCTAACTTTTTTAATTCCCGTCTTACCGTGTCGGGCTCGGTAGTTTCAATAGTCCAGGTGTTGGCATCAACTTTATTAACAGAACTAACTCCCTGCAAACGTTTGATCCATTCAGCTTCCAATGCTTCTTTAAAACTCACCTTCACAATATTCAAATTGGAACGTTGCTGAAGATGCTGCAAAGTATCATCGGCCACTAACTGGCCTTTATTAATTATAATCACCCTGTCGCAAATGGCTTCAACTTCCTGTAAAATATGCGATGAGAAAAGTACCAGTTTATCTT
>DASTMJ010000259.1:0-4503 GCA_035714205.1 Flavisolibacter sp.
ATTGATGCAGTTTTAAATGCACCTAAAACTGATTACCTGTATTTCGTCGCAAGCCCTGAATTTGATGGTACACATCTATTCAGCACGACTTATGAGGAACACCAGAAGAAGGCTAAACTATACCAGGATGCTTTGAACAAACGAGACTCTACCAGAACCAATATTGCTCCCTAATGCCCATCAAGCGAATTAAAAAGATAGTTTACACTTCAGCTCCTGTCAAAGGAATAGTAGCTCAAAGTAAAAGATTATATGTTCCTGGCTTTGGTGAGTTTTCGCTTTATGAAATATGGTCACCTTTATTGCTGCAACTACATCGGACAAACCTGATTGAAAGAGCATCGGCTATTTCGTTTAATATATTCATGGCAATTCCGCCAATACTTATATTCATATTCACACTTATCCCCTATCTACCTATTTCTGACCGCTTTATTGCAGAATTGTTTGCTGTCATCAGGGATATTATTCCGGGAGAACAGAATCACTCCGTTATCATAGCCTTCCTTGAGGACTTCCTTGAAAGACCGCGAAATGATTTATTATCTTTTGGTTTGTTGTTGGCTTTGATATTTTCCAGCAATGCAATGCTGGGTGTGTTAAGATCATTCGATCATAATTATCACAGTTTCATGCGCACTACAACTTTCCAAAAAAGAAGAAAGGCCATAAAACTGACACTGATAGTTTTTATATTTTGCTTCGTATCTATAATGCTCTTAATTGCCCATTCCACTGTACTTGAATACCTGGGTGTTGAGATTATTTGGGTAAGAGAATTGATACATAATATCAGGTGGCTTATAATTATCCTTTTGGTTTTTTTCAGTGTTTCATTGATATACCGGCATGGGCCAAAAGCTACAAAAAGATGGCCTTATCTAAATCCCGGAGCAGTATTAGCCACAGTTCTGATGGTTGTTGCGACTTTCCTTATGACAATATGGGTTGAAAATTTTAGTACCTATAATAAACTCTACGGCTCCATTGGAGCTATATTTATCCTGATGATCCTTATTTATATCAATTCCATGTTGTTATTGCTGGGTTTTGAGCTGAATGTTACTATTACTTCGTTAAAAATTAAAAAGGTATCTGAACAAATTACAGGAAAGGCCAATTAGACATACCAAACGGTGTCATTTCTACTTATTTTTTCACCAAATTTGAAAGACATAAACTCCCCATTATGAAAAAGAGCTTATTATCCTTATTTGCTTTAACCAGTTTTGGCTTATTGGCCTTTACTGCTGTTAATGAATTACCCATTGGATCATCTATACCTAAGGCTGATGTGAAAATGAAAGACATTAGCGGGAAAGATGTTAGTCTAAAAGATGCTCTAAAAAAGAATGGCCTTTTAGTAATGTTTAGTTGCAATACTTGTCCTTATGTAGTTAAAAACGAATCCAGAACACGGGAAATAAGTAAATATGCAACAGAAAACAATGTAGGTGTCATTATCGTTAACTCAAATGAGGCTTATAGATCAAGTGATGATTCTTACGATGCCATGAAGGAATATGGGAAAAAGCAGGGGTATAAATGGTATTATGTAGTAGATAAAAACTCCGAATTAGCTGATGCATTTGGTGCAAAAAGAACCCCAGAATGCTTTTTGTTCGATAATAGTGGTAAACTAGTCTATCATGGAGCCATTGACGATAATCCTTCAAATGCTTCAGCCGTTGGTCGTAATCATTTGAAAGTGGCTATAGACGAGATGACTGCTGGCAAAGAAATTTCAATAAAAACTTCCCGCTCTGTTGGTTGTACAATAAAAAGAATTGAATAGAATGAACTGCTGAATCAATAAAAGTCCCGTAATGCGGGACTTTTTTATTTAATCATCTTTTCTATTTCTTCAGTCAGCTGTTGTTTGGTTAGTTGGTCTTCAAAGAAATTTCGATAACCGGTTTTGTTATTCACAAATAAACTTGCCGGTATAGCACCAGACCAACTTAAATCAACTACCGGGCAAAACAAATCTGCATTTGTCTCATCCAGGTAAACCACATTGGCAGTAAACTTAAATTTGTTCACAAATGATTGAATTCTTTCTGGGTATAATTCAGGCATATCCAGGCTAACAAGAACAAGCTCCACTCCTTTTTCATTATAGTTTTTAACTACTTCCTGGAAATAAGGAATTTCTTCTATACAGGGTCTGCAGAAGGTTGCCCAGAAATTGAAAATAGTCGGTTTATCAGCCTTGAGAATTGCATTTTCCAGATCAGAAAGCTTCCATTTAGGAATTATTTTTTCAGAACCAGCTGAAGTTTGTGCAACTCCTTTTTGAGTTGATAAAATTAGTATTGATATTAATAACAGTTTAATCATTGTTTTCATGATTTAGTCCCCATTGCTTACTTATAAATTCAAACTCTTTCTTTGATAATTTCTTTTGGGAATAATGACCGGCGACTTGTTTTTGTCTAAACGCTTCATAAAGTGAAACAGCACATGCCACACTTATATTAAGCGATTGGATCATGCCAACCTGTGGAATAATAAAATTTCCATCAGCCAAAGCTCTTATTTCGTCAGATACCCCTGAATGTTCATTGCCAAAAACCAAAGCCACAGTTTTAGTAAGATCCAGCTCATATAAACTTACAGAATCGGTGCCGAGGTGGGTTGTTAAAATTGATGAATAACGTTTGCGAAGTTCTTTAAAGCATTCACCTGCATTATCAAATTGGTGTATGGTTAACCATTTTGCTGCACTGCTGCTGCTTTTGCTACCCCATTTTTTATGTAAAGGGATCCTGGTATTGAGCACAAATATTTCCTGAACCCCAATTGCGTCACAGCTTCGCATAACAGCAGAAATATTATGCGGATCGAATACATTTTCAAGAACGATAGTGATATCATTCTGACGCTTCGATAGAACGTTGTTTATCCTTTCATGTCTTTCCGGTGTCATATTGAAAATGCAAACTAAAGTATATCGATCAATAAAAAAGCCCCGACATCTGTCGAAGCTTTTTTCGTCGGGTGGACTGGATTCGAACCAGCGACCCCTTGCACCCCATACAAGTGCGCTACCGGGCTGCGCCACCACCCGAATTTAGGGGACGCAAATCTATTGATTCTACACGATTCTACCACCTGCTCTATTATAATACCTTTAAAAAATTAAAACGATCAACGAAATTGATTCATTTATCATGAAGGACCAGGAAGTTCATCTTTCATTATAGAACTCTTCAAAAAGGTTTTTTTTAAACCCTCAGCAAAACTTGTAGGCTGATAATCCAGGATTGCCTTTGCCTTTGAAATATCAAAACCAGTTTTTAGGGGTCTTTGAGCAGGCTGAACTAAATCAGGGGCAGTTATCCTCTTTACCAAAGTTGCATCCAAATCAAGGTAATTTGCCATTGCAACTACCATTTGATAAGGTGTTAATATGTCACTGCCTGAAATATGCATAATCCCGGTTACTCTTTTTTTTATAATGTTATAAATAGCAATTACAACATCTTCTACATAAGTTGGATTTCTTACCTGGTCATCGAAAATGCGGAGTTCTTTTCCTTCTAATAACGTTTTAAATGAACCAGACAGAATATTTTGTCTTCCATTTCGAGGGTTTCCATATACCAAAACGGTCCTTACGATTGTCCAATCAAATGGATAAGCTTTTACTAATTTTTCAGCCTGCAATTTTGTTTCACCATAGTAGTTTACAGGGGCAGGTAAATCTTCTTCCATATACATACCCTTGTCACCTTTGAAAATAAAATCAGTCGACAGTTGGATAAAGAAAGATCCGTAATCTTTTGATCTTTCTAACAGGATTTTCGTTCCTTGAACATTTACTAAATAAGCAAGTTCTTTATTTAGTTCGCAATCATCCGGTTTTGACATGGCACCGCAATGAATAACAAAGTGTGGGGAGAATTCATCAAAAATTATTTTTACTTTTTCAGGATCTGTAAAATCCATAGACCTGTAAAAGAGATTTTCATGCTGAAATGAAAAACGACATACTCCTTTACCAGTAGCTATGACTAAATATTCTGCAGATAACTGCTCAATAAGGTAATTGCCAATAAATCCATTGGCACCAGTAATTAGTATTGTCTGCATGCATCAAAGATAGCGGCGAATGCTAAGGAGCTATATTCAACAATGATACAAGTTCGTTATAAGATTTATTTTTTACCTGGGATGCACTCAGATTAAACCGTTCGAGGAATTCCGGTGGTATAACGAAATACCTGAATTGAAGGTTGTTTTTTGCACCTGTAAAAGAACTTTCCAATGTGGAATGCATAGATATGTTGGTCTTAATGTTACCTTCTGTCAGGTAGAGATAATAGTAATAGGGATGTACAAATCGCTCTTCAGCCAGTGAAAAGTAAAAAGGTGTCCCGATCGGTTTATCATCTCCGCCGGTACCAAGAAAATTATAACCTTTTACAAATGCCAGCACTAAACCATTATTGATTACTGATTGAGAAACCTGTCTTGTAGTTCTGTTGAACGAATAATTCT
>DASTMJ010000260.1:0-10036 GCA_035714205.1 Flavisolibacter sp.
CTTGTCTATGATAAAACAACCCTCAAGATTGGTGACCACTGCAATATGTTCTTCGTTCACAGGCGTAGCCCCTGAAAGATATTTGGGTGCTATCTTGTCCAGGAAGGAGGATCTAAGCGGCGTAAGGTTATTTCCCTTCAATATATACAGACCGTGTTTACGGCTGGTTACAAGAGTGCTGTCGCCTGGTAAAGGATAGGTTGCAGTTACAAGAAAATCAGGAGGCAACGCATCCGGTTTAATAAGTGGTACCCAAATGCCGTTTTGAAACACAAGAATTCCTTTTTCACCTTCCTGGGCAATCAGCCTGTTATGGCAGGCGTTAAAAAAACGCCAGTTTGGGCTTTTGTGTATGGTGCACTCATCACCTTTTACCTCGTATATTTTATTGGTTGTTTGAAAAAATAAACGGTCCTGGAAAAAAACAATATTCCAGACATCAGTAAACGAACGATCCTCCGGGGGAATCAGGTGTTTTAGAGACTTGTATTGTAGTTGGCCATTTTTATCTGTTGAGAAGGAACCAAATTCGTCCTGCCCACCCGCATATAATTTATTATCAGGCCCAAATTCGATAGAGCGAACGATGCTTTTGTTGGGGAGGGGATAGATCTTCCAGTTTTTTCCATCAAAACTCAATACTCCTTCATTATTGGCAAAATACATAATGCCATTTTTATCTTGTAAGATCCTCCTGTTCTGAGCACCAGCATTGTAAATCCCTTTTTTATAATTAATGATATCGGGTAAGCCAATTGTATTCTGACCAAACAAAATACCAATAGGAAACCAAAATATAAGCAGCAAGATAATTCTTCTCATATGGCATTGTGAATATAAATAAAATCTAATGATGTAGTTATGATGTAGTAAAAATCCTTGTAAATAGGGCTTTTCATAAAATATGATGTAGTAATGATGTAGTGATTAAATAGGCCCTGAGCAGTTGTGTTTCTAATTTTATTGGCGTCAACAATTGCTTAAAAAGCTTTTCCAAAATCAAACTAAAGCTTGCATATGAAAATGAAAATTGCATTGCTACTCTGGACTTTTATATTGTTCCAGGGTATTATTACAACGGTTTTTGCCCAATCACTTACTATTACAGGCAAGGTAACAGGCCTTAATAATGAACCTCTCAGGGGGGCTTCTGTCATTATTAAAGGAACCAATTTTGGAACTACTACTGATGAAGCGGGGGACTTTACGGTTACTGTACCTGAAACAGGGTCTGTGCTGGTAATTTCTTATTCCGGAATGGACCCAAAGGAGCATGTCATTAACGGGGGCGGCATAGTAAATGTCAGCCTGAGTCCCTCTATTAGTAATCTTAATGAAATTGTGGTTGTGGGTTATGGCACACAAAGACGTACGTCTGTAACAGGTTCTATTTCTTCAGTGCGATCCGACCAACTGGCAACAGTTTCTTCTTCCCGTATAGACCAGGCCTTGCAGGGTCGTACATCCGGCGTAACTATTTTACCAACTTCCGGAGCTCCCGGCAGTGGCGTCCGCATCAGGATCCGCGGTACTGGGTCAAACGCCGGATCTGAACCGCTTTATATCGTAGATGGTGTACGAACCGGTGGAATAGATAATATCGATCCTTCTGAAGTAGCGTCGATAGAAGTATTAAAAGATGCGGCTTCCGCTGCTATTTATGGCTCTTCTGCAGCCAACGGTGTTGTACTTATTACAACAAAAACCGGGAGAAGAAATCAGTCAGATATCAATTACAGCTTCCAGTATGGGGAGCAGTCAGTTGGAAAACTTCCCAAAATGATGAACGCCCAGCAATACCAGCAATACCTGCAGGAAGCCGGCGCACCAGGAAGACCAACACTAAATGATTTAGATAATGTTGAAGGAGGTGGCACCGATTGGTTTGATGCCTTATTTAAACAAGCACCGTTAATGCGGCATTCCATGTCCTTTAGTGGTGGTTCTGAAAAGTCAACTTACCTGATCAACGGAACTTATTTTACCCAGGAAGGTATTGTAGGTGGAGATAAAGCAAAATTTGACCGGTATACGGTAAGGATCAACACTGACCAGCGTATTAAACCATGGTTAAACATTGGGGAAAGACTTTCGTATGCCAACATAAGAAGAAAGGGCCTGTCAGAAAATACAGAATTTGGTTCTGTGGTGGGAAGTGCGCTGGCAATGGACCCATTTACACCTGTTTTTTATAAAGGCGCATTGTCTGCCAGGGCCCAGGCGGCATTGGCAGCCGGCCGTACACTGGTGCGGGATGAGAATGGTAACTATTTCGGTATATCGGACTACATCTTCGGCGAATATGGAAATCCCCTGGCACGTATTGCAACTACCAATGGAGATCTGAACCAACACAAAATTGAAGGAAACATTTTTGCAGATATTGAACCTATCCAGGGACTGAAATTTACAAGCCGTTTTGGAATGGATGGAGCTTTTCAGCGCGAACATTCATGGACACCTACCTTCTGGTATTCCAATGAAAGCCTGAACACACAAGCGGGTGGTGCAGATTGGCAGAATAACTGGTTTAGCTGGCAGTGGGAAAATTTTGCCAGTTATCAAAAACGACTGGGTGATCATAATTTAAATGTAATGGCAGGTACCTCAGCCAACAAGTTCATGTGGAATTATGTTGGAGGTAGCTACTCAGGTTTGTTTAAAGAAGAGATGTTGTTTTCTTATGCAGATGCAGTACCTGATCTGCAGGACAGAATTGGAAGTAACTCAAACTCAAATACCCTTTTCTCTTATTTCGGCAGGGTTTCTTATGATTATAAAGACAGGTACCTTTTAAATGCATCTGTCCGCAGGGATGCGGCATCTGTATTTGCCAATCAGTGGGGTACATTCCCGGCAGTTTCATTGGGCTGGATAGTATCAAAAGAGAACTTTTTTAGCTCGTTCTCAGATAAAATGAATTACCTGAAGCTTCGTGCCAGCTGGGGAAGAAACGGCAGCACTTCAAACGTGGGTATTGGTGCCTGGCAGGCCCTGGTAAATATTATCAATCCCGGTTACCCCGATGCTTCAGGCAACTTTTTGGTGGGAGCTGCACCAACAACTTTAAACTATCCTGATCTTACCTGGGAAACCAGTGAACAACTTGATTTTGGTGCAGACCTTTCCTTCCTTAAAGATCGGCTGACGCTTACAGTTGATTATTATAAAAAAACAACCAGAGACCTTTTAACTCCAGGTGGTCCATCGGTGCCGGCGTTTGTAGGAGCAACCTTAAATGTGATCAACGCTGGTGAAATTCAAAATAAAGGATGGGAATTTGAACTGGGTTTCAAAAACAGGGCATCAGGAACCGATGAATTTAAATATGATCTTGGTTTGAATTTTTCAACCATCAGTAATAAGGTAACCAGTATCAATGCGTATACAAACGAATTGGGTGGAAGTGGAGTAGGAACAGGTTGGAATGCTACAGTGTTCAAAGTTGGGTTACCTGTATGGTCCTTCCGTGGTTATCAAACGGCAGGTATATTCCAGACTGAAGAAGAAATTGCAGCCTATATTTCTAAAACAGGTATTACAGGATACACTCCAAAACCAGGTGAGCCAATTGTGGTAGATGTTAATGGGGATAAACAAATTTCTACAGCGGATCAAACTTTTATTGGCAGTCCGCACCCTGATTATGTTTTTGGCGGCAGAATGAATCTTGCCTATAAGGGATTTGATCTGTTGGTATTTGCACAGGGCCAATATGGAAACGATGTGTTGATGGGATTCAATCGTACAGATCGCCAAACAGCAAACAAACCCGAATTCTTTTATACCAACAGATGGACAGGCCCGGGAAGTACCAATACCTGGTTTGCATCTAATGCAAGTAATCCCTACATATACAATAGTGACCTAATGATATTTGATGGATCATACCTACGTATCAGGCAGTTACAATTAGGTTATACCATACCGGTAAATGTGAGCAGCAAAGCCCACATAAAATCTGCACGTTTTTATGTTTCCCTGGATGATTATTTCACATTCACCAAATATCCCGGTATCGATCCGGAAGGTGGAAGCGGTGGCAATAACAGCATTGGAATTGACAGGGGTGTTTACCCGCTTTCAAGAAAAGCCCTGGTAGGTATTTCATTAAATTTTTAATCAACAATTAAAAGAAGCATGAAAAATATATATAAACATACAGCGCTGGTGGCAGTAAGCAGTTTGATACTGGCAAGTGGCTGTAAAAAATTTTTGGAACAGGATGTTCCCGGAAGACTGGTTGAACAAAATTTTTATAAAAGCGACCAGGATGCTACACAGGCTACAACTGCCATCTATGATCTGATGCAGGCACACTATAATTCATCATGGGTAAGTATGTATATGGTGAAAACCTTATTGTCCGATGAAGTAAACGCAGGTGGAAGCGGACCCGGTGACCAGGAAGCTTACCAGTCTCTTGACAACTTTAATCATGATGCCGATAATGCAGCAGTGTTGGGAACATGGAGACTTTCTTACGGAACTATTTTCCGGGCAAACCAGGTAATAAATAAAGTAACACCAGATAATGATCTGCGCAGACGCTTAATTGCGGAAGCAAAAGTTTTAAGAGCGTATAATTATCTGGATCTTGTTTCTCTCTGGGGGCCTGTTCCACTGGTTACAGGAGATATTCCTCCAAGTGATTATACGAACACGCCACGGGCTTCAAAAGAAGAAGTATATGCACTGATTGAAAAGGATCTGACAGAAGCAATAGAAGTATTACCATTAAAATCAAACTATAGCGTAGCAGACAGGTTTAGAGTTTCAAAAGGTACAGCACAGGCTTTGTTAGGGAAAGCGTTTTTATACCAGGAACAATGGAATGATGCAGCTACACAATTTGAGCTGGTCATTTCCTCAAATCAATATGGTTTGGAGTCTTCTGTAGGTAAGGCATTTTCAAGAAATGGGGAATTTGGGTTGGAGTCTTTATTTGAGATTTCTTATACCAATCAACGTAATTACAATTGGGGCAATTTTCCATGGGATTGGCAACCTGAAAGCAATGTTCATATTCAACTGATGGGTCCCCGTAGTGATTTTTATGTAAAAGCTCCCGGCGATTCTTTAATTGGCGGATGGGGTTTCAATTCACCAAAGAAAAAGATCTATGATGCTTTTGTAGCTGAAGGAGATGTTAACAGGAGAATGAATTCTGTAATGTCTGAAGCCGAATTGAAATCAGCTGGTGGTGACTGGACAACTACAAATGCATACGACTATGAAGGATATTTTCAAAGGAAGTATGGTACATTTTCAACACAAACAAGTACCTCAGGTGCTGATGTAGCTGAATTGAATTACGGAACCAACTGGAGGTTGCTTCGTTATGCCGATGTATTGTTAATGGCAGCGGAAGCAAATAATAAAGCCGGCAATGATGGTAAAGCACTGGAATACCTGAACCTGGTTAGGCAAAGGCCCGGAACGGCACTGCCCGCAGTAAATGTCTCAGGTACTCTTTTATTCAATGCAATTGTTAAGGAAAGGCAACTGGAGCTGGCTTTTGAAGGATTTCGTTTTATTGACCTCGTTCGTTGGAACCTGGCTGACCAGGAATTAAAATCACTGGGTTTTGTGAAAGGGAAACATGAATTGCTTCCAATACCTAGCCAGGATATACGCACATCAGGCCTGCAACAAAACAGTGGTTTTTAATGCGGGTTTCGTTTTTATAAAATTGAAAATTTAAACTTCTTGATATGATCAGTCTATTCATAAAGAGTAAAAAAGCGCTACTACTATTTTCCGTGCTTTTAGTGGCTCTCTCTTCCTGTAAATATGAAACAAGGGATTTAGGTGCTAAACCCGAAGCGTCGTTTACCATTACACCTGTTGCAGGGCAAATGAACAAGTATGTTCTTTCCAGTACATCTAAAAATGCCTTTCGTTACGAATGGGATAAGGCCGATGGTAAAGGATTCATCACCGGTAAAGAAACAGATACAGTTTATTATGCTGATAAAGGAAATTATACGGTGCGTCTTTTTGTATATGGTCAAAGCGGTGTTGATACAGCTGCCCAGTTAATACAAGTTGCAGAAGATGATCCGGCTGGCATCACTCCCTTAAAATTGTTAACCGGCAACGCTACAAAAAAATGGAAGCTGGCGCCGGAAGCAGGGGCGCTCTGGATTGGTCCCAGCGATTATAGCCAAACCTGGTGGTCTAATACAGCGGGTGATGTTACGGCCAGGAGTTGCGCATTTAATGATGAATACAGTTTTTCAAAAGATGGTAGTCTGGTAGTTGATAACAAAGGAGATTTTTATGTGGACATGGAAGGTGCTACCGTATGGCCTGCAGACATGCCTGCACCTGCCGGGTGTTATGATAACTCGGCAATACCGGCTGCGTACCAGGCCTGGACTGGTGGTAATTTTACTTTTGAATTTGTAAATAATAACACCTTGAAGTTAAAAGGTAAGGGGGCCTATTTTGGTGTTTACAAAGCTGGGAATCCGCCGAATGCAGCTGTTACTGCACCTGAAAACGAAATCTCCTACCAGGTTGTTTCACTGACGGCAAACCGTCTTGTAGTTAAGTTAGACTATGGTTGGGGTACCTGGCAATTTACCTATGTATCTCTATAAATGTTAAGCAGTTTTTGTTCCTCATAAGCAATCATTAGGACCGGATCATACATTACTTTTTCAGGTATCCTATCTTCCGGTCTTTTTTAAATTTTTTACCTGCAGTTTCAGAATACAGATTACAATTGAAACTCTAAAAAACACACATGAAACAACTTCAAACCCTATTTTTTTTATTGCTTTTTTTATTTACCGCTGTTCTCTCCAAAGCGCAGTACAAAAACCTTATATGGGCCGATGAATTTAATTATCAGGGCGTACCTGATAGTACCAAATGGGATTATGATACCGGAGGGCATGGCTGGGGAAATAATGAATTGCAGTTTTACACAAAAAGCAGGTTGCAAAATGCAAGGGTAGAGAACGGCAACCTTATAATTGAAGCAATAAAGGAGACTTACGAAAAAAACGGCTATACGTCAGCTAGAATTATTTCAAAAAATAAAGGTGATTGGAAATATGGAAGGATAGAAGTAAGAGCCCGTTTACCAAAAGGTAAAGGCATCTGGCCGGCTATATGGATGTTGCCAACAAATTGGGTTTATGGAAATTGGCCGAAAAGCGGAGAAATTGATATCATGGAAAATGTTGGCTATTTACCGGATTCTGTTTTTGGAAGTGTTCATACCGCTGCTTTTAATCATGGCATTGGCACACAAAAAACAGGTGGTGTTTTACGGAAAGACCTTTCCGATAGTTTTCATGTTTATGCAATTGAATGGACGACGGACCGGATTAAATTTTATGTTGACTCAGAATTATATCACCAATTCATTAATAATAAATCTGGCCCGGATGCATGGCCATTTGACCAGGAATTTCACCTGCTGCTGAATATTGCAGTCGGTGGAAACTGGGGAGGCAAATATGGGGTGGATGAAAACATATTTCCACAAATAATGCAAATTGATTACGTACGGGTTTATCAATAATTATGAACAAGATTTTAATTGGCGCCTGTTTATTTCTGTTAGCCTGTTCCAAATCCGGATCAGACTCCGGCAACACCACTAATCCCGCTGTATCAATCACCGATGTTGTAATGGCTGAGGGTGATGAAGGCTTAACTACATTTCTTTTCACTGTCACGCTGGACCGTTCTTCCAACAAAACTATTCAAATCACTTACAATACACAGGATGGTTCTGCAGGGAAAGGCACCGATTATACTGCTTTGGTAAATCAAACCATTTCATTTTTGCCCAATGAAACCTCAAAAAATATAGCTATATCCGTTATTTGCGATAAGGAAAAAGAAAATGATGAAACTTTCACAGTAACATTAAGTAATGCTATCAATGCAACCCTGGTAAAATCAATTGCTACAGGAACCATCCTGAATGACGATGCCGTTGGCAGTTTTAATACGTTGGTTTGGAGCGATGAGTTCAATGACAATATATTGAATGCGGCTAACTGGACGTTTGAGATAGGTGATGGGTGCCCGAATTTATGTGGATGGGGCAATAATGAACTGGAATATTATACCAATCGTGCAGAAAATGCATACCTGGAAAATGGAAACCTTATTATTAAAGCAATAAAAGAAGATCTTGGTGGTCGCAATTACACATCGGCACGCATAATATCAAAGGATAAAAAGAAATTTAAATACGGTAGGATTGATATCCGTGCTAAACTGCCAAAAGGTAAAGGTATTTGGCCGGCATTTTGGATGCTTCCACAAAACAATTTGTATGGCACCTGGCCCAAAAGTGGTGAAATTGATATTATGGAACTTGTAGGTCACGAGCCCAATGTAGTACACGGTACGGTTCATTATGGGCCTGGGCCGGGAAGTACACAGATCAGTAAATCGTTTTCACTAAACAGCGGAGATTTTAGTAATGACTATCATGTATTTTCCATTAAGTGGGATCGAAACATCATTCAATGGTTTGTAGATGACCAACTGTTTTCCACCGTACAAAATACAGATACAGGTTCTTCCATTTACCCGTTTAACGAGGAGTTCTTTTTTATACTAAATCTTGCAGTAGGTGGCAATTGGCCCGGTAATCCTGATGCCTCTACTAACTTTCCACAACAATTGTTTATTGATTATATAAGGGTCTATCAATAACTTATAATTTACTTAAATATCATTCACAATATTGTTGTTTTGTATTTGTTAATGAAATAAACACAGCATCCCTTTAATACTTCGTATTATTCGCTTATCACAATTTGAACTCCACTAACATTACGCTATGTAATCTTTGCGCTTTCAACCCGATAAAGCAATGAGAAAAAATATACTGTTTGTTAGTTTGATGTTGATACTTATTTCATCATTGAAAGCCCAAACGGAATCCAAGATCCAGGGCATGGTAAAAGACGATGCGGAGAAACCTGTGCCTGCTGCTACCGTTTCATTATTAAAGGCTGCTGATTCTTCCCTGGTAAAAATTGCCGTTTCTGAAGCAAATGGCAATTTTGAATTTAATAATATAAAAGAAGGTAATTATTTGCTTTCCGTCACTTCTGTGGGTTATGAAACTGCACATACCCAAACATTTTCAATAAATACCGAAGCTCTTACAAAACTCCCTGGCGTAAAATTGACATCCAGTTCAAACAACATGAAAGGAATTGTGGTAGAGGCCCGCAAACCACTTGTTGAAAATAAAATTGATAAAATGGTTGTGAATGTGGATGCATCACCAACAAATGCCGGTTCAACAGCACTGGAGGTGTTGGAAAAATCGCCGGGAATTTCTGTTGACCGTGATGGCAACATCAGCCTGAAAGGAAAACAAGGCATCATTGTTCTGATGGATGGCAAACAAACCTATCTAAGCGGACAGGACCTGGCTAACCTTCTTCGGAATATGCCTGCCAGCCAACTGGATCAAATTGAGATCATGACACAACCTTCGGCAAAGTTTGATGCGTCCGGCAACTCAGGTATCATTAACCTGAGAACAAAGAAAAACCTGCAGCGTGGTTTTAACGGAAGTATTAACCTTTCGTATGTTCAGGGCCGTTATGCCAAATCGCCCAACAGTTTTAATTTCAATTACAGGAACGGTAAAATCAATTTTTTTTCAAACCTGAGTTATTCCTATTGGACTGGTTTTAACGACCAGACATTGCTTCGCACATTCAAAAACAGCAATGGAGATGTAACGTCTGTATTTGACCAGGTAGCAGATCAAACCAACAAAAGCCGGAACTACAGTGCACGGCTTGGCCTGGATTATACACTTAATAAGAACACAACCATTGGTTTTTTGGTAAACGGAATTTACAATCCACGAATCTGGCGAAATTCAGGAAGAGCTGATATTTATAATGGCGCCGGATCACGGGATTCATTTAATACCGTATTTACGGAGAACCGTGATCGGTGGAAAAATTTTGGAGGAAATATAAATTTCAGACGGGTATTATCTGCAAATGGCAGTGAACTTACAGCAGACCTGGACTTC
>DASTMJ010000261.1:0-2079 GCA_035714205.1 Flavisolibacter sp.
TGCATCCAGAAATCGTCTTCATTTTCTTCGTATTCCAATTTCTCAAACATTACCTGTAACTGACGGATGATTGGATCATCAAAGCTGGTTAACACTTTATAGTTTTTATCTAATGCAATTTTGGAAAACACAATTTGTTCAACTACCGCGTAACTGGCAGGCATTGCCGCATTACGGTTATTAACATATTGGGTAACATCTTCGGTACCATTGCTGATGGCGCTAAGAAGCTGTACAACCGTAGTATTATAGTTTCCTTCGGGATTATTTAATAAATAGGCAAAAAGGCTCATGGCGGCCTGTATAGGTTTGCCTTTTAATAATGCACATTGCGCCAGCTTGAAATGTGCGCTGCCATAATAAGGATTTTGAACAAGCAGGGATTGTAATTGTAATTCTGCTTCATCCAGTTTTTCCGTGCGCAGCAAAGTGATCGCCTTGTTCAGACGAATGGTTTCTGAGTTAGGATATATAGCGAGGGCCGAATCATATACACGAATGGCCCTATCGCCGAATCCCTGTTCATCTATTATACTTCCTTTAACCTGGAAAAATTGAAGTTCATATTCATTATCATCCTGGCTGAGGCCTTTTTCACATAATTGCAATGCTTCGTAATAATTACTATCCATCATCTGGCTTAAGGCTGTTTCGTACAAAGCCAGTACATAATTGGAATCGTTGCGGGGCACCTGTTTGTACAAACGAATGGCCTCTTTGTATTTGCCTTCATTATGTAAGGCTGATCCTTTCGAAATGATTTCTCCTGAATTGAAAGCTTGAGAAGTTTGGGCGTTGGAATTAAGGCAAAAAAAAAGGCTAAGAAAAAGCCCTGAAAATAGTGGTTTCATTTTCCGGATAGTTAGTTTTAGTAAATCCCAAAATAAATAAATAAATTTTCCAAATCATAATTTTTACTAATTAATAAGTGAAAGTATTTAATGGGAGATCGAAAACCTTATGCCCTTAGTTTTGTATGATGCAGATCTCTCAAAATGTTTCACTGTTGCCGTTTAATACTTTTGGCATTGAAGCCTATGCCAGGTATTTTACAGCTTTCGCTTCCCTGGATGATTTAGCGGAGGTACTTACCTCACCTGTGGCTGCTAATGCGCCGCTTTTTATTCTAGGTGGGGGTAGTAATATTTTACTTACTAAAAACTTTGATGGATTGGTGATAAAAAATCAGATCAGGGGAATTGAGATTATAAAAGAAGATAACGATCACATTTATATTAAAACAGGAGCAGGAGAAAACTGGCACCAGTTTGTATTGTATTGCGTGGCAAACAATTATGCAGGAATAGAAAACCTGTCGCTGATACCTGGTAACAATGGCGCATCACCCATGCAAAATATAGGCGCCTACGGGGTTGAGATCAAAGATGTGTTTCATCAACTTGAAGCTTTTCACATTCATGATAAAAAGGTGCAAACATTTGGTCTGGATGACTGCCGGTTTGGTTATCGTGAAAGCGTTTTCAAAAACAGCTGTAAAGGACAATTTGTAATTACCTCTGTAACCTATCGGCTCAATAAAAAACCTGTTTTTAATACCAGCTATGGTGCCATCCAGCAAGAGCTGGAACGAATGGAAGTAAAAGATTTGTCTATTCAAGCTATATCGCAGGCTGTCATTAACATCCGTTCCTCCAAACTCCCCGATCCAAAGGAAATGGGTAATGCCGGTAGTTTTTTTAAAAATCCGCAGGTACCGAATGAGTTGTTTTTTGGTTTGCAGAAAACGTATCCTGCAATCCCTTCTTTCCCGGTGGATGATTTGCATACCAAGATACCTGCGGGGTGGTTGATAGAACAATGCGGGTGGAAGGGATATAGGAAAGGTGATGCAGGCTGCTATCAAAAACAAGCACTTGTATTGGTTAATTATGGAAAGGCCACAGGTAAAGAAATATTCGATCTGAGTGAAGAGATCCTGATTTCTGTACACAAAAAGTTCGGTATTCAACTGGAGCGGGAGGTAAATATTATATAGTGTTTGCCGAATTATCATCAATGTCTATCTTGGCTTATATGAGTTATATACCAAGATCAAAACAAATTTTTTTTGCTGCTATT
>DASTMJ010000262.1:0-8576 GCA_035714205.1 Flavisolibacter sp.
GTAGATGATAAACAGGAAAATATTTTTTCACTGAAAACCATTCTGGAGCTACATGGTTTTGCAACGGATGCTGCGCTTTCGGGTGAAGAAGCCTTGAAAAAAGTACTAAAGAAGGACTATGCCCTGATCATTCTTGATGTACAAATGCCGGTAATGGATGGGTTTGAAGTTGCGGAAGCTATTACAGGTCTCAACAAAACCAAAGACATTCCTATCATTTTCCTTTCCGCCGCCAGCACACATAAGAAATACATTACAAAAGGTTTTCAATCAGGTGCGGTTGAATATCTTACAAAGCCTGTTGATCCGGAGATACTGATCTTAAAAGTTCGTAATTTCTATAGCCTTTATGAAAAGACCGATGCCTTAAAAAAGGCTGAAAAATCTCTGTCAGACTCATTGGCTGAATTGCATTTAACCCTGGAATCATTACCGCAATTGGCTTTTACTGCTGACAGGAATGGTAAGCTGGAATTTGTAAACAAACAGTGGTTCAGGTATGCTGCTACCCAGGATGAGTTTCCGGATTTGCCGGATGGGAATCTCCAAAACCAATGGCTGCAAAAAATTTTACCCGGTTTGCAAATTGAAATGGAGGTTAACATACGCTCTCTTGAGACCGGCGAATATCAATATCACCTGTTGAGAGCTATTCCAATTTCAGTTAATGGGATAATTAGTAAATGGGTAGGAACCTTTACCAATATTCATGAACAAAAACTGCTGAGTGAAACGCTTGAACTGCGTGTTGCTGAACGCACAAGGCAATTACTTGACATCAACAGGGAACTGGAGATCACTAATCATGACCTTCAGCAATTTACTTTTGTTGCTTCGCATGACCTTAAAGAACCCTTACGCAAAATTCTTTTTTTTGGCAACCTGGTAAAGGACAGGTCGGGATTAGATGAACAAACATCAAAATATCTCGATAAAATACTGCAATCGGCTGGTCGTATGAGCAGCCTCATTTCTGATCTTTTATCATTTGCCAGATTATCTGAAGCAAGCAAGTTTGAATTGACAGATCTCAATAAACTTGTGAGTGATATACTTGTAGACCTGGAACTTTCCATTGCAGAGAAAAAAGCAAGCATTACCGTGCATAAACTTCTGTCCATTGAAGTAATACCCGGTTTAATGAGACAGCTTTTCCAAAATATGATCAGCAATGCATTAAAATTTTCGAAACCAGGTGTACAACCAAAAATCGAAGTTTCATCAGAGTTCATAAATCAACCTACTGTTGACAGTGCAGTCAGCAAAAACGGAGCTTTTTGTCGCATAACAGTTAAAGACAACGGGATTGGATTTGATGAAAAATATGCGGAAAAGATCTTTACCATTTTTCAGCGGCTAAATGCAAAGGAAGAATACGAAGGAACTGGAATAGGATTGGCTATTGCAAAAAAAATAGTGGACCGCCACAATGGATGGATTGGTGCCAGGAGCCAACCCGGCCTGGGCTCTTCTTTTATTGTAATCCTTCCTGTTGTGCAAATCGGGATGAATAAAACAAACGAACAAATACAGGATATAGCTACAACCATATAATTAACCTTACATGAACCATTTTTTCAGACGATTACCGTTAACGGCCAAATTGATGTTGATAGCATTGATACCATTAGCTCTGCTTATTTATTTCGCTTCCCAGATATATATAGAAAAATCCAGCAAAATAGATGTGCTGGATAATTACTTTCAGCGAACAGAAAGCGCCACACTCATAAGCATGGCTGTTGACGAAATTCAAACAGAACGACGTTATACGTATGGTTATATTATTAAAAATGACTGGAGAGCTGAACTCGTAATTCAGCGTCCGAAAACAGATTCATCTCTTCAAAGGTTGAAAAGAAATCCTTTATTAAAAGGTATCGAAACGTATAGTCTGTTCGATAGTCTGTCTTCCTATCGGGCAGGTATCGACCGCAACACGGTATCTCCTGAGCAGGCAATGAATTATTTTACCAATATCATTTTCAGGCTCAATTCATTAAATTCTGTATCGGCGGGTAATGTAATTCTTGCCCCGGTTATGCAAGATCTGAACGGGCAAAAATTACTTTCAGAAATGATCACTTACCTGGGAAGAATTCGTGCTTATATTTTTTATGATTTGTATGCGGGAAAAGATGGGTCAATTGCGGCGGAAAATTCAAAATCTGTTTATGATATTTATAAAAGTTATGAAAAGGAGTTTTTGCTGAAAGCTTCGCCAATCGCAACTCAAGAATATAGAAAGTTAACTACAGGATCAAACCTGAATGTTACTGAAAATTATATACAACATCTGCTGCAGACGGGCAGAACCGATAACAATTTGGATGCGGAAAAGTGGTGGCAGGTTTCCGCCAATGCAATAGACGGGTTAAAGGAACTCCAGCGCAATCTACTTGGAAAAGCACAGTCGGGTTTAACCAATATCATAGTACTGGAGAAAAAAAGCAGGGACAGGGCCTTGTTATTTTTAATATTAAGTATAGCACTTGTATTGGGTATAATGGTTTATACCATTGCAATCATTTCAAAAGTTCTGAATGAAGTAAATGTAGCTGCACAGAAAATTTCTCTTGGTATAACTGGTATAAGTTTGAAACCTGAGTCAAACGATGTTATTGGCAGTTTGGTGCAATCTATTCTTCGCATTGATCAAAACAATAAAACATTAGCAGAAGCAGCAGATGCTATTGGTAGTGGAAGGTTTGACGTAGAAGTACAACCAAGAAGCGGAGACGATATTTTGGGAAATGCTGTTGTACGTATGAGAGATGATCTGCAACAATTTAACATAGAAAATGAAGAAAAATTATGGATCCATTCAGGCGTTGAAGCAATCAATGACAGTATAAGAGGTGAGAAAGAGGTTGTTCAACTATCTAACGATGCACTGCATGCATTGGTAACCTATATACAGGCCGAAATGGGTTTATTGTATGTGGGCTATGACGGTTTTTTAAAGTATAGCGCCGGCTATGCAATAGCAGATGTCGCCTCTGTTCCTAACCAACTAAAATTTGGCGAAACGTTGGTGGGCCAGGCTGCACAAAAAAAGCAGGTAATGCATTTGAAAAATGTGCCGCCCGATTTTATTAAAATAAAAACTGCAAGTGGTGAAGCAGTGCCCCGCAATTTATTGATGATTCCATTTGTACACAACAACAAAGTAGAAGGCATTGCAGAAATAGGGTCATTGGAAGAATTCAATCCGAAAGTCTTGTTATTTATTCAACAGGTGGCACCTGCCATTGCAATAGCACTGGAAGCAGCTAAGAGCCGGGCAAGGTTACAGGAACTTTTTGAGGAAACGCAATCACAGGCAGAAGAATTGCAGGCGCAGCATGGTGAGCTGGAAAACATCAACGCAGAGCTGGAAGCACAAACAGCAAAATTGCAGGCATCAGAAGAAGAGCTGAAAGTGCAACAGGAAGAATTGTTACAAGCCAACCAGGAGCTCGAAGAACGGTCACGCTTACTCGAAGAAAGAAACCAGGTGATAGTTGAACGTAACCTGGAAATTCAACAGAAAGCTGAAGAACTTGCTTTAAGCACAAAATATAAATCAGAGTTCCTGGCAAACATGTCTCATGAATTACGAACACCATTAAACTCGGTTTTACTTTTGTCCAGATTGCTTTCTGAAAACAATGAAAAAAACCTGACTAGCGACCAGGTCGAATATGCTCAGGTAATACAAAGCTCAGGACAGGGGCTTCTTTCATTGATCGATGAAATCCTGGATCTTTCGAAAATTGAATCCGGTAAAATGGATTTGGAATACAGCACCGTTTTTTTACAGGAGATTGCGGACGATATGAAAACATTATTCCAGCCTGTCGCACAGGATCGCAAACTGGAATTTGAGATCTCAATTGACAAAGGCTTGCCTTCACAAATTGATACAGATAAAATGCGTCTTGAGCAGGTGTTGAAAAATTTATTAAGCAATGCCTTGAAATTTACCTCCCAGGGTTCCGTAAAACTGAACATTCATCACCTGCCTGATAACCCAACCTTCCTGGCCTTTACTGTTACGGATACAGGGATTGGTATACCGGCAGAAAAGCAGGCGCTCATATTTGAAGCGTTTCAACAGGCAGACGGGTCTACCAGAAGAAAATTTGGAGGTACAGGTTTGGGTTTATCTATCAGTCGTGAATTGACACGTTTGTTGGGTGGTGAAATAAAAGTGAGCAGTGAGCCGGGGAAAGGAAGTGAGTTTACCTTATACATACCTGTAAACAGAATTGTTGCCGCTCAAAAACCAATGGTTAGCAGAACGGAGATCGATATTGAAAAACCAGAAACAGAACAAGCGCAAAAAGTATACAGGCTTGATAAAATTCCTGAAAACCTCCCTGATGATCGCACCGAAGTAAAACAGAATGATAAAACCATTTTGATCATTGAAGATGACACTGCATTTGCAAAAGCCTTGCTGGACTTCACACATAAAAAAGGATATAAAGGACTGGTTGCTGTAAGAGGAGACGAAGGTGTTGCCCTGGCGCAGCAATATAAACCTGTAGGTATTTTACTTGATATACAATTACCGGTGAAAGATGGCTGGGAGGTAATGGAGGAACTGAAGTCAAACCCGGCAACCCGTCATATACCGGTACACATCATGTCATCGCTTGAAGCTAAAAAGGAAAGCCTGATGAAAGGTGCAGTTGATTTTATAAATAAACCTGTTGCTTTTGAGCAAATGCAGGAAGTATTTAAAAAGATTGAACAGGTAATTTCAAAAGAACACAAAAAGGTTTTGATTGTAGAAGAGAATCCAAAGCATGCCAAAGCATTAGCTTATTTTCTTGAAACATTTGATGTGAATGCACAAATTTCAAACACGGTGAATGGTGGAATGAATGCTTTAAAGAAAGATGACGTGGATTGTGTTATCCTTGATATGGGTATACCCGATCAACAGGCCTATGAAACACTTGAGAATGTGAAAAAAAATCCTGGGTTTGAGACACTGCCCATTATCATATTTACTGGCAAAAGTTTGTCAAAAACGGAAGAGTCACGCATCAGGCAATATGCAGATTCCATTGTAATTAAAACAGCGCATTCCTACCAGCGCATTTTAGATGAGGTATCCTTGTTTCTTCATTTAATGGAAGAAGGTAAGCAAGCTGAAAAGCCGGTTTTAAAATACAGGAGGCTGGGTGCATTAAATGAAGTTTTATCCGGCAAGAAAATTTTAGTGACAGATGATGATGTAAGAAATATTTTTTCTCTGACGAAAGCACTTGAAATTCATAACATGCAGGTGTTTACTGCTGTTGATGGAAAAGAGGCGCTAAAACAGTTGGAAGAGCATCCGGATATCAGCGTTGTTTTAATGGATATTATGATGCCGGAGATGGATGGTTACGAAGCCATGCAGGCCATTAGAAAGAAAAAGCAATTTAAAAACCTTCCCATCATTGCAGTTACCGCAAAAGCTATGACGGGTGATCGTGAAAAATGTATCAAAGCCGGAGCTTCGGATTACATTTCAAAACCGGTTGATGTAGACCAGTTGCTATCATTACTTCGTGTATGGCTTTACGATAAAAGCATTGTATAATTTATGACAGCAAAAAAAACTATTCTTATAATTGACGATGATAGCCGTAACATATTTGCGCTTTCTGCCGTTTTAAAAGCAAAGGGTTATCAAACCATTGCTGCTTCGTCTGCGCAGGAAGGCATAAAGATTTTACTTAATGATAAAAGTATTCAGGCCGTGCTTATGGATATTATGATGCCTGATATGGATGGCTATGAGGCAATAGCGCAAATAAGATCCATAGAACAATTAGCTGGTTTATTTGTAATAGCGGTTACCGCACAAGCAATGGTTGGCGACAAAGAGAAAACAATAGAAGCAGGAGCTGATGAATATGTTTCTAAACCTATTGACGTAGATGCGTTATTAAAATACCTGCAAAAAGCAAATTGATGATGGTTAAGGATGAAGAAGTCGAAATTTTATTGAACGATCTGCTTGAAATATATGGCTATGACTTTAACAGCTATTCCAGGGCTTCTTTAAAAAGACGCATCAACAGGCTTGTTACATTAGACAGGTTTCCAAGTTTTGCTGAATTAAGATTTCACATCAGGAATGATGAAGCTTATTTAAAGAGGTTCATCGAGGAGATCACTGTGAATGTTACAGAAATGTTCAGGGATCCTTCCTTTTACCAGGTTTTACGAAAAGAAGTATTGCCGGTGTTAGCAACTTACCCTCTTATACGCATCTGGCACGCCGGATGTTCAACAGGCGAGGAAGTATATTCAACCGCCATCATCCTGGAAGAGGCAGGTTTATTGAGTAAGTCTTTGTTGTATGCAACGGATATCAATCCCGAAGTATTAGAAAAAACCAAGGCTGGCATTTTTCATCTTGGACAGATGAAACAATATTCTGAGAATTATATTTTGTCTGGAGGAACAAAAGATTTTTCTTCCTACTACTCATCCCGGTACGACCTGGCAAAATTTGACAGGAAGCTTTCAGATAAAATGATCTGTGCAACACACAACCTTGTGTCAGATGGTTCCTTTAATGAATTTCAACTGATTATGTGCCGGAATGTTATGATCTATTTTGATAAGGACTTGCAAGACAGGGTCCTCAATTTATTTGATGCAAGCCTGGAGCAGTTGGGTTTTCTGGCATTGGGTTCAAAAGAAACACTGCGCTTTTCTGCAATTGGTCATAAATATAAACAGCTGAATAAAGAAAAGATATGGCGGAAAGTAGCATAAATAATAAGTACCGTCTTTTAATTATTGGTGGCTCTGCAGGAAGCCTTGAGGTTTTGATACAACTGTTGCCTTCTATAAGACAAGACCTTGGGGTTGCAATTGTAATTATACTCCACAGGAAAAATGTTGAATCCTATTTACCAGACCTATTATCTGAAAAAGCGTCTTGGCCGGTTAAGGAGGCAGAAGAAAAAGAGCCTATTTTACCAGGAATGATTTACCTGGCTCCGCCGGATTATCATTTACTCATAGAAAAGGATGAAACGTTTTCATTGGATTATTCTGAAAAAGTGCATTACAGCAGGCCGGCAATTGATGTAACTTTTGAAGCGGCTGCGGAAGTTTATGGCTTTTCCTCAATAGGTGTCTTATTGTCCGGTGCCAATGCAGATGGTACGGAAGGTATAATTAAAATAAAGGAGGCAGGCGGGTTAACAATTGTCCAGGATCCGGCTGAGGCCACCGTATCTTACATGCCGCAACAAGCTATTAAATCTTTAGAGGTAGATTATATTTTGAATACCAAACAAATGATTGATGTTATCAATAATCTGAATCGTATGTGATACGTTCGGTAATTAAAAAAGCCCGGTTATTATTCCGGGCTTCTGATAAATTGCAATTGGTTATTTCTGATATACAATTTTTGCTGTTGCAATATTTGGAACAGAATAAACATCTCCCTGAGAGTAGAAGGATGCATATTCTACAGTTTCACTGGTTGTGTTTAACAACGCAGTTTGTTTATCAATAGCTGCCTGCGCACTGGCAAGCTTGCTATAAAATTTAAACTCCCTTGTTAAAGTAACCTTAGTATAATTCTGACCATTTACTGTTGCCTGTGATTCTGAAAGCTGGCTAGGATGTACGTCATTCAAATTCAGTGTTACCCAGTCATTAGCCATAATACCAGAACCGGCTAATAAAGAATAATGCAGATTATTAAGGTAGGAGTTCGAAAAATCCTGTGTTAAATGCAAAGCCCATGAACGACTATATTCCGTGGGATCTACCAGGAAATTGAGTTTTTGCTGAAAGTCAAGGTAAAGAGTATCGTTACTTACTCTTGTTTTGGTTACCTGATCATTCATATCAAACTTAATCGTGTATGCCTTGTTTGGGTCCAGTGGCTCTTCAGTAGATTCTTTCGTGCAGCTAACCAGTGTAGCCAAGAGCACGGTGATGACGAACAAGTGTTTCATGATAGGTGTTTTTGGCGATTGGGTATTCATTTTCATATAAGGTAGAAATTATGTTATCATTTATTTTATGAAAGTAAAAAAATATATTTCAATACAAAGTACTTCAGTTAATAATTCACAGATTTCTTATTGGAGGTCGCTGTTTCACAACCCTGATTATTGTTTTACAAATTTTATTGTTTGTTTTTCCTTATCAGCTATAGTTATTAGAATGTATTGTCCTTTTGGCAAATCAGATAAAGATAGCCGGGTCTGAGTCAGTCCCTTTTCTTTATTGACTCTGAATTGTTTTTGCAAGGCACCACCCATATTCAGAATTTGAACCGTATAGCTTCCTTCATAAGAATTATTCAATTTCAAAGTAACATCGCTTGTAACTGGGTTAGGAAATAAATTGATTGAAGGCAAAGAAATAGCATCTTCATCTATTACCTGTAAGGCAGTTCTTCCATTTATATTTCCTGTCGCACCGGAACCGGCTATTTCCATCCAGTTAAAGTTCCAGCCGTTCCACTGGGGTGAGGAGGATATAATACGTAAGGTTTGTGTACCGGAGCTGAGGTTCACCGTTGCACTTACGGTTTGCCATACCTGCCAGTCTCCTGTCTT
>DASTMJ010000263.1:0-12325 GCA_035714205.1 Flavisolibacter sp.
ATAGCACTGTCCATTTTTAGGGCCCCCGTATCCAGTTTGGCAAGCAATGAATCATTATTCACCAAAGTATCTACCAGTCCTTCATCGCTGGTTCTGGGTTGCCAGTTACAGGCCGATATCAATATCGGTAATCCCAACAGCCCCGGTATGATCTTATTGCACATACAGCTTTTATATCAAAAACAAAACCAAGCTCCCTGCCCCATCCCCTCTTATCTTTGCAGCGCAAAAAATTATATATGGACTACCGCATAGAAAAAGATACCATGGGTGAGGTAAAAGTGCCTCTGGAGGCCTTATATGGTGCCCAAACACAACGTAGTATTGAAAATTTTAAGATTGCACAGGACATTAATAAAATGCCCAAAGAAATCATAAGGGCCTTTGCTTACTTAAAAAAAGCGGCTGCCCTTACCAATTTTGAGGCCGGGGTTTTGCCAAAGGAAAAACTGGATCTTATTGCCAAAGTTTGTGATGAAATAGTGGAAGGAAAACTGGACGATTATTTTCCATTGGTGGTCTGGCAAACAGGTAGCGGCACACAAAGCAATATGAATGTAAATGAAGTGGTTGCTTACCGGGCTCATGTTTTGAATGGCGGAAGTTTATCTGATAAAGAAAAAGTCTTACATCCAAATGATGACGTGAATAAATCGCAATCATCAAACGACACCTTTCCAACGGCCATGCATATTGCCGCCTACAAAATGCTGGTAGAAACAACCATACCCGGCATAGAAAAATTGCGCAATACGCTTGCTGAAAAAAGCAGGAAGTTTATGAACGTGGTGAAAATCGGACGCACCCATTTTATGGATGCAACACCCCTGACACTCGGACAGGAATTCAGCGGTTACGTATCGCAGTTAGATCATGGTATAAAAGCCATAAAAAATACATTGGCTCATTTATCAGAGTTGGCACTTGGGGGTACGGCTGTAGGAACTGGCATCAATACTCCTCCAAATTATTCAGAAAACGTTGCCAGACATATTGCACAACTTACCGGCCTGCCGTTTGTAACAGCACCTAATAAGTTTGAATCACTGGCCGCCCACGACGCCATTGTTGAAGCACATGGAGCGTTAAAGACTGTTGCGGTCAGCCTCATGAAAATTGCAAATGACATCAGGATGTTGTCTTCAGGGCCACGCAGTGGAATTGGCGAGATCTTTATACCGGATAATGAACCCGGTTCTTCTATCATGCCAGGCAAGGTGAACCCTACCCAATGTGAAGCCTTAACCATGATCTCAGCACAGGTGCTGGGTAATGATGTGGCTATAAATATCGGCGGATCGATGGGGCATTTTGAATTGAATGTATTTAAGCCCATGATGATCTATAATTTTCTGCATAGCGCAAGGTTAATAGGCGAAGGATGTGTAAGCTTTAATGATAAATGTGCTGCCGGAATAGAACCGATTGAGGCCAACATTAAAAAACACGTTGAGAATTCTTTGATGCTGGTTACTTCTCTAAATACAAAGATTGGATATTATAAAGCTGCAGAAATAGCACAAAAAGCACATAAGGAAGGTACTACCTTAAAAGAAATGGCTGTTAAACTGGGTTATGTTACCGCAGAACAATTCGATGAATGGGTTATCCCTTCCAAAATGGTGGGTGAACTCCCATCCTGAAGAACTATCAATAAAAATTATAAGCCATTCATGAAAGAGTGGCTTTTTTTTATGCCGTTTTTACGACTAATCCTTTCTGTTACAATTGCTAATTAATTTAAAATGGAATGCAACTGGTTCACTACTTGCAATTAAAAAATAGAATTTTTAATTTAACAACAGCTTTATAAACCTAATGAACCAAACTAAATCCTACCAGCATGAAAACTTCACAAGGTGCACTGCTTCAATTCAGCGGATACCCGCTTAGAATTGCTGAAAATAGTTCAGCCCAAAAAGAGGTAAAAAAACCCAAACTCACTATTGTTAAAAAAGACTCAGGGGTACTTCCTGAAAAAGAGTCCATTACCAATAATCCACAGAATTGGGATCTAAGCTGGTTTTGCAACTATGAATAACAAATGGTGAATTATACAATGCTGTAGAATCTTCTTTTGATTCTACATCACTTGTGCCCGGTCACTAACTTCTGAGCTGGTAGTAACCGTTTGAGTAGGCTCCGAATGATGTTTTTTCAGTAATCTTTTCTGGAATAATAAAAGTGTTATAACACCTACAGATATGGAAGCATCTGCAATATTGAAGATCGGGCTAAAAAATTCAAACTCTTTTCCCCCAATAAATGGGATCCATGAAGGGAAAGTAGAGTTGATCATCGGGAAATACAACATATCCACCACTTTACCATGCAAAAACCCCGCATACCCTTGTTCCGGAAATAGTTGCGCCACATGTGAATAGGTACTTTCTTCAAATATCAACCCATAAAAAAGACTATCGATCAGGTTACCTAATGCACCTGCATAAATTAAGGATGCACAAATGATAAATCCTCTCGAATAGTTTTGTTTTACAATTTTACCCAGGTACCAGCTACCAAAGATCACCGCTACCAACCGGAATAAAGTAAGGAGCATCTTTCCCCACTCGCCACCTAACTTCCAGCCCCAGGCCATTCCTTCGTTCTCAATAAAATATAACTTGGCCCACCGTAATCCAAACATGTCTACAATAGGTCCCAATGGATAGGTTGTCTTGATCCAAATCTTAAGCACCTGGTCAACAATTATAATAACAGCAATAATAAGAATGGCAGAACGCAGCTTCACATTAGGTTTTTTAAAGTGGACAAAGATAAGGGGCCTCTATCAAACGCCCTTCAACTGGCAAACTTTAACGGCACGTAGGGTAATAGTTCACATATTTTTTATAAAACCAGGTGTTAGGGTAAATAGGTAGAAAGAATGTTTTATTCATGAAAATAAATTCGCTTCACCCTGTGTGAAACACTGGTCATGATCTCGTAAGGAATGGTTTTTATCCACCCTGCAACTTCTTCCAGCGGCAATTCGGTTCCATACAGCACAACATCATCGCCTTCATTGATCCCTTCAATACCTGTAACATCTATCATCGTCATATCCATACATACAGAACCAATGACCGGCGCCAGTTGCCCCTTCACCCACATTTTGCCAACCCCGTTTCCAAACTGCCTTGAATAACCATCGGCGTACCCGATCCGCACAGTTGCAATCAATGAATCACGGGCTACAACTCCTCTCCGGTTATAACTTACTGATGATCCTTTAGATATCTTTCTTAATTGTGCAATAGTTGAACGCAATGTAGCCACCGGCTGAAGGTGTAGTTTCTGTTCACCATCTACTTCTATGCCATACAAACCGATTCCCAGCCGCACCATATCCATTTGCAAATATGGATGTCTTACTATGGCGGCCGAGTTGGAAATATGTTTTAAAAACGGGTACGGGATGTGTTTCTTCATCATTTCAACAGCCTGTTCAAAAATCAAAGCCTGGTGCTTTGTAAATTGGTCGCTTGACGGGTCTTCACTGGCTGCCAGGTGACTAAAAACAGATTGCACGGAGAGATGAGAATTATTGGAAAGCCGGGTGCAGAGTTTTTCAACCTCGGAGATTCCAAAACCCAGGCGGTTCATCCCTGTCTCTATTTCAATATGTACGGGATACGAATCCAGGCCCTGCTCAATTAAATACGCTTGAAATGTATCAAGCAACGATAAAGAATAAATTACCGGCTGCAGGTTATAGTCAACAATAGAACGGAAGGATGATTCCTCTGCATTCATCACCATAATGGGAAGACTGATACCGGATTTGATTAATTCAACACCTTCATCGGCATAGGCCACTCCCAGGTAATGTATGTTATGATACTGAAGCACACTGGCAATTTCTGCCCCGCCGCTTCCATATGAAAAAGCTTTTACCATTGCCATGATCTTTGTTGATGGCTTTAGGAGCTTCTGGTATTCCTTTAAATTATGAACAAGGGCATTCAGGTTGATTTCAAGAACCGTTTGGTGCAGTTTTTTTTCAAATAAACGGGCAACCAGTTCAAATTCAAATTTGCGGGCACCTTTTATTAAAATGATCTCTTTATAAAATGTTGAACTTTTAAAGTTCAGGATTAACTCTTCTGTTGTAGTATAATGGTGAACAATTATTTCTTTTAGCAATTGAGAAAGCCGGTTTCCTATTTCCCCTACTGCATACACCTTGTTCACTTTATAGGCCTGAATTAACCCGGCAATTTCATCAGAAAGATGCTGAACCGGTTTACCAGATTCATAGAAATCAGAGATAATAAGTGTTCTGGTTAATCCTGAACTTTGTTGCTTAATAAAATCCAATGCAATTTTAAGTGAAGTTGTATCTGCACTATAACTGTCATTTACAATCAGGCAATCGTTAATGCCATGCATCAATTGTAGCCGCATGTCAACTGAATGCAGTTGTGAAAATCTTTTTGAAACATCCTCGCTTGTTAAACCCAGGTAGAGCAATGTACACCAGCAGTTTAATGCATTTTGAACGGAAGCATCATCGGTAAAAGGAATTTTTATCTCTTTTGCTTCGTCCTCGTACCTTGCTGTAATA
This sequence comes from Flavisolibacter sp., assembly GCA_035714205.1. Taxonomy (GTDB): domain Bacteria; phylum Bacteroidota; class Bacteroidia; order Chitinophagales; family Chitinophagaceae; genus Flavisolibacter. The sequence goes on from DASTMJ010000263.1 coordinate 4,568, forward strand.
GTGGTATTGTTCACACTCTTCTCAATGGCAAGAACCTGCATCCGGCAACCTGCTTCAGTACCCCATGAAAAAATAGTTTTACTGGTTTGTATTTTGCCGAGCAACGTATGTTCTCCAATTACTACATCAGCATTTTCAAATAGTTTCCATTTCTCTTCCAGTTTTTGCTGATGCGTGGTAAACCCGGCGTCATGTGCTTCACCTATATTGGTTAAAATGCCAATGGTTGGCTCAATCATAGCTTTCAGCCGCTCCATTTCATTGACCGTAGATATGCCTGCCTCAAAAATTCCAAGATCATGTTGCGGGCCCATTTGCCAAACGCTTAAGGCAACACCCACCTGCGAATTATAGCTTTTTGGGCTTCGCACAATTTTATAATCATCCTGGAGCAATTGAAATAGCCATTCTTTTATAATGGTTTTACCGTTGCTCCCCGTAATGCCAATAACCGGGTAATGAAAATGCTCCCGGTGAAACCGGGCCAGCTTTTGCAGGGCTATAAGTGTATCTTCTACAGAAATAATGGTGCATTCTTCCAAATCACTTATATCAATTGGCTTACTTACAACAAAATTCCGGATACCCTTTTTATAAGCGTCGCCTACGTAATTATGACCATCGTTGTGTTCTGTAATTAAAGCAAAAAATAAAGAAGATGAGCCCTGTTGTACTCTCCGGCTGTCGTATACTAAATGTTGAATTTCTGGTGTTAGCGAATCATTTGAGATGAAGGCACCTCCAATAATAGAAAAAATGGTTTGAATGGAATATCCCATTAGTCGTCTATTAAACCTTTATTGTTTTCATTGGCTACCTGTATTGAATAAACAATGGATCCTACAAGACAAACAACTATAACCATCAATGAAATATAAACCGGCACATGTACCCAATGGCTGATCAGCATTTTCACCCCAATAAACACCAGCACAATAGCAATACCCTGTTGCAGGTAATCAAATTTATTTACAGCGCCTTTTAAAAGGAAGAATAAAGAACGTAGTCCCAATACTGCAAAGATGTTACTGGTATAGATCACCAGCTTGTGTTGAGAAATGGCAAACACGGCAGGTATGCTGTCTAAAGCAAAAACAATATCGGTCGTAGCAAGCATTACAACAACCACAAACATGTTGGTGTAAAACCGTTTACCGTTTCTTTTAACGGTCATCTTTCCACTGATATCTTCATGCACAATAGGAAAGAAACGATTCAGGAATTTATAAACAGGATTTTCTGCCGGGTCAAATTCATCTTCCTGTTTCACCGTAAAGATTTTTACACCCGTGTACACAAGGAAAGCGCCAAAGAGGTATAGAATCCACGCAAATCGCTCTACAAGCGCCACACCCACGGTTATAAATATAATGCGGAAGATGATGGCCATTAATATTCCAATGAGTAAAGCACGGGCCACATGATCTTTCCTGATATTGAAGAATCCAAAAATGAGAATAAAAACAAAAATATTATCAATGCTAAGGCTCCATTCCATTAAATAGGCACTGATATATTCAATAGCTATCACGCTTCCTTCGTACCACCATAAAAATGCAAAAAAGGCAAATGCAAGAGATACCCAAAAAGCTGTTTGGTATAAAGCTTTTTTGATGCTTATTTCTGCCGAACTTTTACTCAGCAGACCCAAATCAATTACAACTGCTACTAATAAAACAATACCAAATACCAAATACGCAATCTGATCCGTCGTCATGTGTCCAGACAATTTAAAAACGCTAAAGATAGTGAAGTACCGGTTTACGATTAAGCTGCAAACCTTTGTTTTCTTATTTGTTGGTACAATACGCCAAACAAAATTATCAGCAGTAAAGGCAAGGCGATAGTAACCAGCTGCCATTTTGTTTTTTGCGCCTCAACTTTCCGGCTGTCAAGCAAACGCAAAACAATTTCTTTGTTACGGGCTGCTATTATTGTGTTTTTACTGGTCAGGTACTCAAGACAATTCAATAAAAAATCCCGGTTGGCAAACTGGTATTCGTATTGTGAACCTGTCGTGTATAAATTAACCCCCATTGGTAATGGCCCCTGCTTGGCCGATACATCATTTAGTACCATATCACCATCGGCCACTATAATCATTTTATTATCTGAAGCATTCCGTTCAATAAAATTGGTACCGTATTTTGCAAGGCTGTCCCGTTGCGACCTGCTGGCTCTACCCCGGAATAAGGATGTAAATTTTCCTTCCAGCAAAACAGCTGCAGGAATATCTTTCTGTTGAAACAAGGCATCCTGTGGAACATTCCGATTTTCGTTGGGACTGATTAATGCCGGCGTGCTTATGGTTCTGGAGTTGGCCGAGCTTTGTAACAAGTACGTCTTCTTGATTCCGTCAACTTCTATGGTATCAATAGAGTTAACAAACCGTGCAGCCACCAGTCCAATATTTTTATTGATAATGTGATTATTCCTGGATTCGAATAAGGGATAATAGTTCCAATGCAAAAATTCGAACTGGGGATCTGTTGCCGATCCGCCCACCGCAAATGGAAGGAAATCGCATTGCAGGTCCATTAACAGGTCAGGGTTGATACGAACACCGTAATTGAATAACAGATCCTGTATGTTCAGGTTCCTGTCATAGGCAATCAATTCAGATGTAAAGCTGAGACTATCCTGCTCTGCATGAAGATTATCGACAAACCAGAGCACTTTCCCTCCCCGCATTACGTATTGATCGATCTTCAGCTTTTCGGCATCAGAAAACATTTCTGCGGGTTTTACAATGATGAGCGCCTTAATTGTATCAGGAATAAAACTTTGTGCCTTCAGGTTAAACATGAACAATTTATAATTACCCCCGACCACCTGCTGAAGGTCATAGGTTTTGTAGTCTACAGGCTCCCCATTGCCTGTTGCGTAAGCAACAAAGGGCATTTCAGGGTCAATCATCTTATCAATTGTTTTTACAAATTGATATTCCATCATAGCCTCGGCATTGTTCAATTCAGCATAAGAAATGCTCCGCTTGCTGCTTTGAAAAAGATTGACCAGCGAAGTTTGCCCATTGTATTGCACCAATGCATACGGAAAGACAATTTTGTTTTCTTCTCCGGATTTCACCTGCACATTTAAGTTTATTGGCGATGCACCCATGGCTTGCAAGGAATCAGCCCAGGTTTTTCCAGCTACAATTTCTTCATCCGGGGAAATAAAACGGTAACTCATTTTTGAACCACTTCCCTCCCTCATTACATTTAAAAATTCTGATGTAGTTGCATTCAGTTTTCTGAACTCAGAGGGGAAGTCCCCTTTCAAAAAAACATGAATGATCATCTCACCCTGCAACCCATTCAGCAATTGTTTGGTAGCTGGTGTAAGAGAATAGCGTTTATCTTCAGTAAGATCAAACCGGAAATGAACTTGTGATGCAATGAAATTTATAAGGAACAACCCTGCAATTAATACAATCCACCAGATCGGTTTATTTCTTTTTCCCATTTATCGTTTTTGTAAATTTTGCCTGGTAATTAATAAAAAGAAAAAAATCAGGCTCAGAAAATAAACAACATCTCTTGTATCAATCACTCCCCGGCTTATGCTCTGGTAGTGAAAATCAATACCCAGCATTTCAATAAAATAACCGGCACTACCTGAAACTACCTGTAACTGGCTAATGGCGCTAAAACCAAAATACAAAAGTGTGCAGGCTATTAAACTAATGATAAATGCAACCACAGAATTGGTTGTAAAGCTGCTTATACAAATACCAATTGATGTAAATACCGCAGTTAAAAGTAATAGACCCGTATACGAGCCTGCTGCTGCACCGGCATCTATCCCGGTAGTAGAAGCAAGATGATTGATAGTAAAATAATAAACCAGTGTGGGAATCAATGCCACAATTGCAACAATAAAACTTCCAAAGAATTTACCGGTCACTACCTGCCATTTACTCAGGGGGCGGGTGCCTAAAATTTCGAAGGTGCCTCCCCTAAACTCTTCTGAAAAGCTGCGCATAGTTATCGCAGCAATAAGGAACAATAAGATCCAGGGCGCAAAAGAAAAGAAAGCATCCAGTGTTGCGTAACCACTTTCAAATATGTTGTTCCGAAAAACAAAAAGAACAAGGCCATTCACCAATAAAAAAACAATAATGGCAATGTACCCTGTTAAGCTGCTAAAAAATTGTCGTAACTCTTTTTTACAAATTGGCCACATGTGGGTGTAAGATATAAAACGCAAAATAAATAAACGGAAATAGAAAGTGAACAGAAACTAAAAATCCCGTTTCACAACTTGAAACGGGATGTAGTTTTTAAACTAAATCATTATACTGCAAAACTCTCACCACAACCACATGTTCTGCTTGCGTTTGGGTTATTAAAATAGAAGCCTTTGCCATTCAAACCTTCAGAATATTCAAGGGTTGTATTTACCAGGTATAAAAAGCTTTTAAGGTCTGTTACTACTTTAATACCGTTGTGTTCAAAAACCTGGTCGGATGGTTTTTGCTGGTTATCAAAATCCATTTTATAGCTAAGGCCAGAACAACCACCGCCCACTACACTTACACGTAAAAAATAGGATGGATCATTCCCATGTCCTGCTTCCTGCATTAACTGTAACACCCTGTCTTTTGCTTTATCACTCACAAAAATTGCATTATCTGTTGTTACCATATATTTATTTATTTATTGGCCGGCTTCCACTGTCGCCGAACCAAGTATATTTAAAACTATTTTCTTTCTATACTTTCTATCAATCATTATTTACTATTCCGGCACCTACATCATTACCCTCCTGATACATGTCCCATAAAGGGCTAAGTAACCTGAGGTCTTTTACGGCTTTTGTAACTTTTTCCACCACGTAATCAATCTCTTCATCGGTTGTGGACCTGCCTAAAGAAAAACGCAACGAACTGTGTGCGGTTTCATCGCTTAACCCCAGGGCTTTTAAAACATACGAAGGTTCCAATGTGGCAGACGTACAGGCTGACCCCGAAGAAAGAGCTATCTCCTTGTTCAAAGCCATCAATAAACCCTCGCTTTCTATATAATGAAACGCAATATTGGTCACATGAGGTAATCGATGCTCCCTGTCGCCATTCAGAGTCGTTTCCTCTATTTGTAACAATGCATTTTCCAATTTGTTGCGAAGCCGGCTTAACCTTACAGCATCTCCATTCATTAGTTGGAAACACAATTCACAGGCTTTTCCAAAACCTACTATACCGGAAACATTCAGAGTACCACTACGCATTCCCTTTTCATGTCCGCCTCCATGCAGTTGCGCTGCAAGTCTAACCCGGGGGTTTTTACGACGCACATACAAAGCTCCTACACCTTTAGGACCGTACAATTTATGTGAAGACATGGCCATAATGTCAATACCATCATTTATAACGTCGACCGGTATTTTACCCACAGCCTGGGTAGCATCACTAAAAAACAGCACCCCACTTTTTTTTGCTATAGCACCAATTTCTTTAACTGGCATGATGGTACCAATTTCATTATTGGCATACATCACTGCAATTAAAATAGTTGATGGTTTGATGGCTTTCTCCAGCTTGTCCAGGTCAATAAATCCATTTTTATTTACCTGCAAATAAGTTACCTCGGTACCGCATTGTTCCAGGTACCTGCAGGTATCCAAAACAGCCTTATGCTCAATAGTACAGGTGATGATATGATTGCCTTTGCTTGCATACATCTCCGCAACACCTTTAATGGCCAGGTTTACTGCTTCTGTAGCTCCGGAAGTAAAAACGATCTCTTTGGGTTCGGCACCAATTAATTGAGCCACCTGTTCCCGGGCACGGTCAACTGCTTCTTCTGCGTGCCATCCAAAACTATGATGGCGGCTTGCTGCATTTCCAAAATGCTTTGTGAAGTAGGGCAGCATTGCCTCCACTACCCCCGGATCACAGGGAGTGGTAGCATTATGATCTAGGTAAATTGGAAATTGCAACATATACCGTTTTCTGTTTCGTTCCTGATATACAAATTTACCCCAAAAAGGCCACTTGGTAAGTGAGATGCGCTTGTTCCCCTAATTTTACCAACCTGTAAACAAATTACGATGCGTAAAATAGAACATATAGGTATAGCCGTACGGTCCTTGCAGGATTCTATCAGCTTATTTGAAAAATTATTGAGTTCGCCTTGCTATAAAACAGAGACAGTAGCTTCAGAAAATGTAACCACGGCATTTTTTAGCGTGGGTGAAACAAAAATTGAATTGCTGGAATCAACAGCAGAAGATGGCGTTATCAAAAAATTTATTGATAAAAAAGGAGAAGGTCTACATCATATTGCTTTTGAAGTTGAGGACATTGAGGCCGAGATAAAACGATTACAGGAAGAAGGATTTATAATATTAAACGAAGTACCTAAAGAAGGTGCTGACAACAAACTGGTTTGTTTTCTTCATCCAAAAAATACAAATGGTGTACTGATAGAACTTTGCCAGGAGAAAAAATAAACCCCGAAAAACGGGGCTCAATTATCAACACCTAAAAAAATAATTTATAAAATTACCTGGCGACCTATACCAACCTCTGCGCCATTTGTTACATATACAACATGATTGCCCTTAACAGTTGTGTTTAAAATAACCTGCCCGATAGCATCTTTTAATTTTTGCTCCATAACTACACTTCCATTCATTGTAATAATTCTTACAACAACTTCATTTTTCACCAGGTGGGGAAATTGTAAAATAACCCTGTTCTGGGTTGCTGCCACAGATACGGTGGCATCCATTGCTGTTTTTATGGATTTGATGCCTGTGTACATATATCCTCCGTCGATATCTACCTGTTTTATCCGGTAGTAAACGGTTGTTGAACGGGATTGCTGATCCTTATACGTGTAATTATTTACGGCTCTTGTATTTCCAACAGCGGCAATTGTTGCAATTACAGACCAGTTGGAAGCATCAAAACTGCGTTCAACCATATAGCTAAAAGCATTAACCTCTTCAGAGGTTGACCACTGAATCAATACTTCCCCTGATTTAATAGCAATACTATAACCCAAAAATTTAACCGGCAGTACAATTGATTGAAATCCTATAGAAGCTACCGTGGCTCTTGCGGGACCTTCAATAGCATCCTGGTTACCTGAGTACACCAATGAACCCCCGATCCTGATCTTTTGAGATGCTTTATCGCCATCTATCATTCCTCCTTTAAAAACAATGATTTCAGAAGCTATATCAAGGTTGATCTGGCTGTTGTTGTTGCTCAAAATCAAATTGCCATACACTAGAATGTGTACATCATTTAATTTAACATCATCTGTAACGACCATGGTAGCATTAGACGGTATGACAATACTGTCCCCATTTGCCGGCAAACGGTTCAAATCCCAGCTCAATGGAATATTCCAGACTCCGTAAACGGAAGCCATTTTTATTTTAGGAGAAGCAAAAGAAAAAGTAAAGGAAAAAATAAAAAGAAGGATCAGGGAAGTATGTTTCATAATACGGATTATTAGTTGTTTTCTTAGGATTGGTAAATAAACTGATTAGTAATCTCTAAGTGATTTTGCTTACCAGTTTTATTCAGCGAGGACAAAACTATATTCCGTTTTTCCGGGATGCAAGTATTTTTACGAAAATTTTTTAGGAAAACTACATTTTTAAAAGCACTGACTTGGTTTTCAATTACTTATCAACTAAGTAAATACCTTTATTTTTTACACCTGATTGCTGCGGCAGTGATGAATTCATTGAAAAGGAACTCGTATTAACCACATATAACAATATGTAATTTTCAGCAGGTTG
>DASTMJ010000264.1:0-11672 GCA_035714205.1 Flavisolibacter sp.
TGCCAGTAAAGCCGTTCCTGGTATTTTTTAATAATGGTGGTAAAAGCAGCTTCTTTTGTCTGCGGACTGCGAAACTGTATTAATAATTCAGCGTCAGATCTTTCTGTTAAGGCCATTCGTACTTTTTAAACCTGCATCAAATTGAGGTCCGTAAAGATAATTGGGAAATGGATTATTAGGTATGGTAGGGTATGAAAACGAAAGCTTTCTTTAACGAGCCCTTAAAGAAAAATGCCAGGGTTTTATACCGCTGGCACCACAATATTACCTGGTAGGGAAAAGGTCATTGATTTTTCCTGGCTATTACCTTTTCTGCCGCAGCAATAATATCAGGCACATCCATTCCATATTTTTTCAGCAATTGGTCCGGAGTTCCACTTTCGCCAAAGGTATCTTTTGTGCCCACAAATTCAATAGGAACAGGAAAATGTTTGGTAGCAGCCTGGGAAATTGCGTCACCCAAACCACCTATAATATTATGTTCTTCAGCAGTTACCGCACATTTTGTTTTACGTAGAGAATTGATCACCGCTTCTTCATCCAGTGGTTTAATAGTGTGAATGTTGATCACTTCAACACTGATTCCTTTTTCCTGTAATGCTGCACCAGCCTGTATGGCATTCCAAACCAAATGGCCACAGGCAAATATGCTTACATCAGTTCCTTCCGAAAATTGTTGTGCTTTTCCAATCACAAAAGGTTCATCTGGATTTGTGAAAATAGGCCAGCTAGGACGGCCGAACCTCAAATACACGGGTCCTGTATGGTCAGCAATTGCAATGGTTGCTGCCTTCGTTTGGTTATAATCACACGGAACAATTACTGTCATGCCTGGCAGCATCTTCATCAACCCAATATCTTCCAGTATCTGGTGGGTAGCACCATCTTCACCCAATGTAACACCGGCATGCGAAGCACAGATCTTTACATTTTTACCGCTATAGGCAATGCTCTGGCGAATCTGGTCGTATACCCGGCCCGTAGAAAAATTGGCAAAAGTTGTTGTGTATGGAATTTTTCCGCCAATAGTGAGTCCTGCAGCGATGCCCATCATGTTTGCTTCAGCAATTCCAACCTGTATAAAACGTTCCGGGAATTCTTTCATGAACTGTTGCAGTTTCAAAGAACCCGCAAGGTCGGCAGTAAGGGCTACCACATCTTTATTTTTACGGGCAATTTCTGCAATTCCATCACCAAATCCGCTTCGGGTATCTTTTTTACCTGTAGGTTGAATGTCTTTAAGCATCATAATGGACGCAAATGTAAGTGATTCGATAGCATCGGAATTCAGTTGAACGATAAGAAATTTCTGTGCATCAGTTCATTTGGAAATTTGGATTCTGGTGAAGCGATTCATCTTCTTTTAACTTTACTTCCCATTGCCAGGCAGTATGCATCATATCTTCCAATGAATAAGCCGGGTGCCAGCCTAACTGATTTTTTGCTTTATCGTTATTGGCATAAATGGCCATAACATCGCCTGGCCTTCGTGGGCCGATTTCATAATTTAATTTCTGTCCGCTTACTTTTTCAAAAGCCTGGATCACTTCCAAAACGGTAACACCATTGCCGGTCCCGAGATTAAAGACCTCACAGCCACCCGTATTCTTTTCTTCCTGTAGATATTTAATGGCAAGCGTATGGGCATGCGCTATATCACACACGTGGATATAATCCCGCACACAACTTCCATCCCTGGTTGGATAATCATTTCCAAAAACTTTCATCTTGGGTAATTTGCCAATAGCTGTTTGGGTAATGGCAGGAACCAGGTTTTGTGGTTTGCCAATCGGCAACTCGCCAATAATAGCAGAGGGATGTGCACCGGCAGGGTTAAAATATCTTAATAGAATGGCTTTAGTGTTACTACTTTTCTGAAACTCCCCTAAGATTTGTTCTCCCATTTGTTTGGTATAGCCATAGGGAGAAGCAGCCGGTTTGGGAGGAGTTGCTTCGGTAACCATCATCTCATCGGGTTCGCCATAAACAGTACACGAAGAAGAAAATACAAACCAGGGAACCGAAAACTCCTGTACACATTTTAACAATGAGATCAGTGAATACAGGTTGTTTTCGAAATACATCAATGGTTTTTCTACCGACTCACCAACTGCTTTATAAGCTGCAAAATGAATAATGCCGGTAATATCTTCATTCTCCTGGAAAATGGCGAAGGTGTCATCAAAATTGCAAAGATCTACTTTATAGTTCTTGATCGATTTGCCCGTGATCTTCTGAACACCTTCCAGCACCGCTGGTGTTGATCTTGAATTATTGTCAACGCAAATAACCTCGTACCCGTTTTCAATAAGGTCAACTATTGTGTGCGAGCCAATGTAGCCACAACCACCCGTCACTAATATTTTAGCCATGAATTAAAAAAGTTGAACCGCAAACTTCGGGAAATCTTATCAGATAAAAATCCTTACTATGTAATAAATTCCTGTAGCCAGCAGGGCACTGACGGGAATTGTAAGGATCCAGGCCCATAATAAATTGATGGTAACACCCCAGCGTACGGCTGACAAACGTTTGGTGGCACCCACACCCATGATGGCCCCTGTAATGGTATGCGTTGTACTAACGGGAATTTTTAAGGCTTCAGTTACAAATAAAGTAATGGCTCCAGCAGTTTCGGCTGCCACACCCTCAAACGGGGTTACCTTTGTAATTCGGGTTCCCATAGTTTTGACAATCCTCCACCCACCGGTTAAGGTTCCAAGTCCAATAGCAAGGTGACACGCAAAAGGTACCCAGTACGGCATTTCGCTCACTTCATTTATATCGCCTGCAGCAATCATAGCCGCAGCAATAATACCCATGGCTTTTTGAGCATCATTTCCTCCATGACCAATACTAAAAGCAGCCGAAGAAAGCAATTGTAATCGCTTAAACCATACGTTAGATTTATGAGCATTAAGAGTATGCAGCCAGAACGTGAAAACTCCTAAAACAACTACTATAAAACATAGTAAGATCCATTTAAAATTCTTAGAATAAAAAAACACGTTTAAAAAGTGTGATTCAAAACGTTGTTTGATAATTTCTGGATCAGTTTCAATATGAGTATATAAAAAATATCCGACGCCAATTAAGGCAAGTACAGATACAATGCGTGGGAAAATATCTCTTCTAAAGGAATATAAAAACCACAAGGAAAGTAAAAATGCCATGATTCCACCAATGATGGGTGCAAGAAAAATAAATGCGCCTGTCAGTAAGATCGGTTCTGAACTGATGGCACCAATTCCTCCGTGTGCAATGGCAGCGCCGGCAAAACCTCCCATCAGGGTATGCGATGAAGAAGATGGAATTCCAAACCACCAGGTTAGAAGGTTCCAAAAAATGGCCGCAATGATACCAGAAAAAATGACCGGTAACGTAATAAACTCCTTATGCACGGTTTTGCTGATAGTAGTGGCTACATTGAAATCGGTGAAAATATAAAGCGCAACAAAATTGAAAAAAGCAGCCCATAAAACAGCCTGGAAAGGAGTAAGTACTTTAGTTGATACAACGGTTGCAATGGAATTGGCAGCATCATGAAATCCGTTGATATAATCAAAAATTAGCGTGAGTGCTATAATAACTACTAAGAATGAAATCATAATATTATCATGTTAAATCCAGGGACAATCTGTTTCCTTTTTGATTCATATGCGATTAGGCATATTTAACAATGATTGATTCAATTACATTAGCAGCATCTTCGCATTTATCGGTAGCCGTTTCCATTACCTGGTAGATCTCTCTTTTTTTGATCACTTCTTTTGCATCTGGTTCAGTGGCAAACAAACGTTCAATACTCATATCAAAAATATCATCAGCTTCATTCTCCAGGCTGTTGATCTTAACCAGCGATTCGGTGATGGAGCGCATGTTTTTCATATTCCTTAATTCACCTACAGCACTACGAACTTCTTTAGTACTTTGATGAACGATATCAGAAAGTTTATGTATACCAATATCATTGGGGTTAACCCTGTAAAAGTTTATTTTTTTTGCTGAAGCATAAATAAAATCAGCAATATCATCAAGCGACGAAGCGAGGTAATGAATATCTTCCCGGTCAAATGGTGTTATAAAGTTACGCCCCAGCTCAGTAAAGAGGCTGTGGGTCAACTCGTCATTAGCATGCTCAACGTCCTCCATTTTTGCAATCAGATTTTGGCGCTGGTCAAAGTCTGATTCCCTGACAACCTGGGTCAATAAAAGACCCATTTGATTTACGTTGTCTGCACTTTTTTCAAAAAGTTCGTAAAAAACTTTATTCTTGGGAGCCAGTAACTTTGCAAAAATGTTCATGTCGGGTTTTTTTATATCGCGGCGAAGTTAAGTGCTATTAACGGGGTCAAATCTCTTAACCAAGAATTAATAATAACTTAATATTGCCGCTGATTTGCTTCCATAACACAGCTAAAAAATCAGGCCATAACATGAAGCCAGCGCACCAGACCATTAAAATATTGATCCTCACAATTGTATGTCTCGGTTTTCACAATGAAATGTATGCCCAGCGGTATTTAGCTGATTTTGATTCTACATTATTTATAAGAGATACGGTGCGTCCATTGATAAACAGGTATAATAATCTGTCTTTTAGCGGTTATATGCAACCGCAGTTCCAGGTGGCTCAGTCAAAAGGAATTGAAACGTATGCGGGTGGAAATTTTCAATCAAAAGCCAGCAACAGGTTTATGTTGAGAAGAGCCCGTGTGAAGCTGGATTATTTAATGGCGGGTAAAGAAGGAAATTTCCCGGCCGCTTTGTTTACGTTCCAGTTCGAAGTCACTGAAAGAGATGTAAATGTAAGGGATGTTTTTGTTCGGGTTTTTGAACCCAAAAAAAGAAATCTCTCTCTTACCGCTGGTTTGTTCTCAAGACCATATGGATTTGAAGTGAACCTTTCTTCTTCCTTCCGTGAAACTCCTGAGAGGGGAAGGATGTCCCAGATATTAATGCCGAGCGAAAGGGACCTCGGCGTTATGCTCACGTATGAATCTCAGCGATCCACCCGTAAAAATCCACAGCTGAAATTTGATGCCGGTGTATTTAACGGCCAGGGAAAATCCGGCCCTGCGGAATTTGATTCATTTAAAGACATCATTAGCCGTTTGACGTTAAAACCTTTGCCTCTTTCAAAATCTGTTTCTGTCAGTGGTGGGCTATCCCTGTTATATGGAGGATGGGCACAGGCTACGAAATATAAGTATGAGATCGGATCAAAAGGTTCAGATCAGGTTTTTGTTATTGATTCCAGCGAAGAAAATATAGGTGAAAAAGCTCCCAGGCATTATTATGGCGCAGATCTGCAATGGATATACAAACACACATGGGGTAAAACAGAGATAAGAGCAGAATACTGGAAGGGTACACAGCCCGGTACCAATACCACTACGGTAAACCCGGGTACATTGCCTTCAGGACCTACATACATCCGAAATTTCAATGGCGCCTTTTTTTATTTTCTGCAGAATATTGTAAATGATAAATGGGAACTAATGGCTAAATACGACTGGTACGATCCCAATACGAAAGTTGCAGGTGTGCAGTTAGGAAAACCTGGAACCAATTTAACACAGGCCGATGTAAAATTCTCGACTATAGGCTTTGGGGCAACTCATTATTTTACCGACAACCTCAAGTTGTTGTTATATTATGATTGGGTTACCAATGAAACAACGCAACTGCCAGGTTTTGAAACCGACATAAAGGATAATGTATTTACCTGCCGCATGCAAATGCGTTTTTGATAATCTTATTCAATCAAAATTGACAGGATTATTTAAGGTGTGGATTCCACAAATCCTGCTATGTCCTAAAACCATACTACATAATAAAATTGGTAACATTCCGGTAACGTTGGCTTTACATTAGCATAACCCTGAGTTAACAATGCAGTAATACTGCCGGCTTACGTTTGCGCCAAATTTCATAGGCGTGAAAAAATTACTTTTATTTATTCTGATCTCAATGTCCCCGGTTGTTTTGTTGGCGCAGGCAACTGGAACCATTGCCGGGAGGATAACAGATCAAAAATCAGGAGCAGCCCTAACGGGAGTTTCTGTAACAATTACAGGCAGCCAGAAAGGAACATCTACAGACCTTGAAGGCCGGTACCTGTTAACTGCCGAGTCAGGAACATACACTTTACAATTTGCTTCAGTTGGCTATCAGCCAAAAACAGTTTCCGATGTACTGGTGAAAAAAGGAGAGATCCAGGAATTAAATATACTGATGGAGCAACAGGCCTCAGAAATGACAGGAGTTGTAATTACAGCTTCTGCCCGCAGAGAGTCCCAAGCCTCAGTACTGGCAATGCAAAAAAATAATGCAAGTATTTCCGACGGCATTTCTATTGAAGCTATTCGCAAATCGCCAGACAGGAATATTGGAGAAGTATTAAAAAGAGTGAGTGGAACCAGCATCCAGGACGATAAATTTATTGTTGTTAGGGGCTTGTCAGACCGGTATAATGTTGCCCTCATCAACGGTGCTTTATTACCAAGCACAGAGCCGGACAGGCGAGCCTTTTCATTTGATATTATTCCTTCCAACCTTATTGATAATATCCTTATCAATAAAACTGCTTCACCCGATCTGCCCGGTGATTTTTCAGGCGGTGTGGTTCAGATCATGACAAAAGATATTCCCTTCCGCAGCTTTATGGGGGTTTCAATAGGTGCTGGATATAACAGTCTGTCTACCGGCAAATCGTTTAATATTGGTTTGCTTGAGAACACCGATTACCTCGGATTTGATAATGGCCGTCGTGCTTTACCCGATAATTTTCCGGGCCGTAACAGGTACTTAAGCTATAACAGCGATCCTACACCCGAACGCCGCTTACAGGCCACACGTTTATTGCGTAATAATTATGGTAACCGGTATAATGGCAACGCATTACCTTCTTTAAACTTCCAGTTTAACTGGGGTGGACGCAAAGATTTAAAGAATGGAAGTACGCTGGGATCTGTATTGGCATTGGTCTATCGCAACTCTCAAACAATTCAGCAGAACCAGCGACGTGGTTATGAATCTTTAGGACTGGATAATTATAGTTACGATTACAACGATACTACCTATTCCTTTAATACCAACATTGGTGCGCTGGCAAATTTTGCCTACAGAAAAGGTAATACCAAGATCGTTTTTAAAAACCTGCTCAACCGGTTGTTTGATAACAGCAACCTGGTGCGACAAGGACCTAACAATGATAATGCACAATACTTTGAAACACTGGGCAGCGTAACGGTTATCAAATCTTTGGTCAGCTCGCAGCTGGAAGGTGAACACTTGATGAGTCAACGTAACGATCGCTTAAAATGGAACCTGAACTATGCATTAACTGCGCAGAATCAACCTGACTACAGGGTGCTTCCTTATTCAAAAAGTCTGACGGAAGTAAATGATAAAGCGGTGCCTTTTCGTGTGGTGTTAAGAGACACCTATAGATTTTGGTCGGACCTTTACGACAATGCATTTGGAGCCAATTTGAATTATTCTGTTCCCGTCAATTTCGGTGGTCAAAAACAATTGGTAAAAGCAGGATTACTGGGTCAATATAAAATCCGGGAATTTAATACCCGCATCTTCCGGTATGAAGCAGCTTCTTCAACTTTAAACCCAGATCTCACAGCCTTATCACCCCGTGTAATTTTTAATGATGGAAACATGTACGAACAGGGTTTTGTATTAGGTGAAGTAACCAACAACACGGATAAATATGATGCAACTTCAAACCTGTATTCCGGTTACGTGATGGTTGATGGCCATATTGGAGATAAATTGAGAGCAGTGTATGGGGTGCGGGTCGAGAATTTTTCCTTTGATGTAAATACAGCCGATTTCTCTGGTCAGAAAATTTTAATCAACAGGAATTATGTAGACGTACTTCCCTCTGTAAACCTGACGTATGAACTTACCAAAAAAACAAATCTGAGAACGTCGGCATCAAGAACTGTTTCAAGACCTGAGTTCAGGGAGGTAGCCAATTTTTCTTACTTCGATTTTATACGTAATGCACAGATCCAGGGAAATACAGCTTTGGAAAGAAGCCAGAATACCAACCTTGACCTCCGTTTTGAAACCTATCCTTCTTCCGGCGAAATATTTTCTGCATCGGTTTTTTATAAACATTTTAAAAAGCCCATTGAACAAACTGTAGTAGCTGGTTCGGCAGCCAACTCCCTCCGCTTTACATTCGAAAACCCCGATGCTGCCAGGGCTTATGGCGCAGAACTGGAACTAAGAAAAAAACTGGATTTCCTTGGAAAGGCAGCATGGCTGGATAATTTATCCTTTAATATAAACGGATCTGTAATAAAATCGGAAGTAGACTTAGCACCGGGGGCTAATTTCTGGGATCCCAAAAGACCTATGCAGGGACAATCTCCCTGGCTGATCAATGCAGGTTTGCAGTACACGGCATTAAATAACAGGCTTTCTTTTAGCGGATTGGTAAACCGTATTGGTGAACGAATTGTATATGTAGGCTCGCAGGATTTTCCGGATATCTACGAAAATGGCAGAACTGTAGTTGACTTCCAGGCCGCATTAAAAGTATTCAAAAGCAAAGCCGAGATCAAGTTGAATTTATCAGATCTGCTGAACCAGCGTTCTGTGTTTTACCAGAATGTAAGCCTTGAAGACAGTAAAGCATACAAGGCGTCTACCGATCGTATTCAATGGAACTATTTATACGGCAGGAACGTTTCCTTGCAGTTTACGTACAATTTCAAATAGTGCTTAACAATTGTTTAATGTCTTCTTAACGCGGGCATAATAACGGAAGCATTCTTTTGCAACTATAAAGACAACTAAAAAAACAAAAAATATGATGTTTCAAAAGAGATTATTTCGAATGATGTTGGCAGCTGTAGCACTTACTACGGTAGTGAGCTGCAGTAAGAATAATGACGACGAAGAAGAGATCCTTCCTCCGCCAACAAATACAATTATTACAGGTAGCCTATCTGCCAATATAACATTAACTGCCGATAAAAACTGGACGTTGAAAGGGTATGTATATGTACCCAACAACATAACACTTACTATTGAACCGGGTACTGTTATTACAAGTGACGTAACCGAAAAAGGGGCGCTGTGTATTGAAAGAGGCGGCAAGATCATTGCCAATGGTACGGCCGATAAACCAATTGTATTTACATCCGGCAAAGCTGTTGGTTCAAAAGCTCCCGGCGACTGGGGTGGGATCGTGATCCTGGGTAAAGCTAAAACTAACCGTTCATCAACACCTGTTATCGAAGGTGGTTTAGACCGACCTTATGGTGGAACCGATGATGCAGACAACTCAGGTTCTTTAAAATATGTTCGGATAGAATATGCCGGTATTGCTGCATTTGCTAATTCGGAGATCAACGGGTTAACACTGGGAGCCGTTGGTAAAGGTACCGTAATAGAAAACGTACAGGTGGTATATGGTAACGATGATGCCTACGAGTTTTTTGGTGGTACAGTAGACGCCAAATACCTGGTAGCTTATGCAACAGCTGATGATGATTTTGATTTTGATTTCGGGTATACAGGCCGCATCCAGTTTGCAGTAGCATTGAGAGACCCGCTTTTTGTGGATGCCGGTGACGCCGGTAATGGTGTAGAAGCAGATAACGATGGAAGTGGTACGGCTGCCACACCTGTAACACATCCTGTATTATCAAATTTTACATGGATTGGTCCTAACAATGCGACAGGCACCTTGGGTAATCATAATTATGGCAACCGTTGGAGAAGAGCAGCACAGTTTGAAGTATATAATTCAGTAATGCTGGGCTGGCAAAAAGGTGGTTTTAGCATGGAATCTAACGAAACAGCGCAGTCATATAAAGACGGTTTGTCAGAATTTAAAAATAACGTCGTTCATTCCAATAATAATTCGGATGTAGCACGACTGGGAAGTTCATCTCAGCCTGTAACGGTATTGAGCAAATCAGAATTAGACGCAAAGCTGGTAGCCGATAACAATACGGTTCTAACATCACCCGATAATGTGCTGACAGCACCATTCAACTTAACCGCCCCCAACCTGGCTCCTGCAGCAGGCGGCCCTGCGGCAGGTGGTGTTGATTTTAGTGGTTTGGATAACACATTCTTCACAGCAACTACATATAAAGGAGCTGTCGGGAGCGCAACCAACTGGTTACAAGGCTGGACCCGCTTCCCTGCAAAAGGTCAGTAATTTGACACGCCAGTTTAATTAAACAAATGCCCTGTTCCCAGGGCATTTTATTTTTACACACAAATCGTTTAATTGTATGAAACTACATTTACCACTACTTGTCGGTTTGTTGTCAGCTTGTTCCAATGGCGTGGACAATAAAAAAACAACGGGTAAGGATACAGCTATACATCAGGAAGTCAATGCGATCAATTGGCATGAAACTGATAGCGTGGAGTTTATTTTTTATCCCGACCCCAAAAAACAAAAGGAATATAAACATCTGTTCATCCGCGATAGTATTTTTCTTAAAACTCTGGCCGGCAATCTTGAATCTGCAACCGTACCTTCAAAACAATGTACCCATAATAGCAAGTTTTATTTATTCAAAAACGGGGAGGTGTTTAAAACGGTTTATGTTTCCGACTCATGCAACTACCTGGCCTATGCTGTTAACAGCCGGCAGAAATTTGTAATCATGAATACGGCCATGAAAGCTTTAATAATTGAACAGGTAACGCAACTTGCAAATAAATAAACTAACGTGAAGGTGCATAGGCATAGGCAACCTGGTAAGGAACTGAAGTAAGCTCTGGTATCAGTTGTCCTATATGCAAATCATTTTTTTGCGGAGTGGGTTCACAAACCGAATAGTGTTGACCATTATAAGCAATGGCCGTTCCATAGGCTTTATCAAATTGAACCGCAACCGTTACGTGTTGGGGGTATTCCAATACCAGCATGGGCAGGTTGTAAATTTCTTTTACTAAAAAAAAGAAAAGTGCTGCCCTGTCTTCACAATCACTGTTTTCATATAACAGGGTTTGCTCCGGGGTCAGTCTTTTTTCCTGCCCAAATACCTCCTGGTCAGGTTTAAATAAAAAAGCATACCGGGTAAAATGCATGATAAAGTCAACGCCATTTTTCACCGACATGCCCTTCAGGTTCTTTCTTAACAGGGGAATAAATGAACTATAGGTTTCCTGGCTCAGCGGCATATTAAAATAAGCCTCATAATCCATAGAGGGATAGTTGGCAAATAACGTTTTGACCTGCGGGTTTAACCGGATGCGAAAATGATAATCCTTATTTTGATAACTGAATTGTAGTTCTTTTTCCTGGTACTCGCTGCTGTTAAATGGCGGCATCTTTTTTACCCTGTATGAAAAGGATTGTGTTGCCTGTGGAAATGCAATGGCAACCTCGCTGAATGGCGAAGTTTCGAAATCTACCTGGTAACCGTAATCATGATAGTTGAGACAAACAAACTGCTTGCCGTCTTTTATACGGTAT
Organism: Flavisolibacter sp.; assembly: GCA_035714205.1. Taxonomy (GTDB): domain Bacteria; phylum Bacteroidota; class Bacteroidia; order Chitinophagales; family Chitinophagaceae; genus Flavisolibacter. The sequence continues at coordinate 11,471 of DASTMJ010000264.1, forward strand.
GGAATGTTATAAATCCTCTCATCACTTTGGACATAAAACAGGATCTTGTCATTGCTGATGGTCAATAAAGAATTGTAACCGGTTTTACTTAAAAAATACCATTTGTACAGGGTATAGCGTATGTAATTATCGGTCTTTGGGCTAAATTGTTGTGCAATTTTTCTGATCAGTTGATAATATAACCAGTCATCCGGTTTTTGTT
>DASTMJ010000265.1:0-19930 GCA_035714205.1 Flavisolibacter sp.
AACCTCCAGGCCAGCTGCCGCCTCGGCTATTCTGTCACTGCCGCTTTCATGTTGTTGCCTGCTCATTATAGCCCTGCCGCCACTGTCTGTAATTTCTTTATAAATAATATCACTGTCCGTCACTACTACCACATCATCAAATAATCCCGTGGCAGCTGTTGCATCGTATGTATGCCTGATGACGGTTTTGCCCTTTAGTTCTGCCATTAGCTTTCCTTTGAACCGGGTGGCTTCATACCTTGCCGGTATCATAGCAATACTTTTCATATAATTTCTTTTGAAAACGTCTCCCGTAATTTAATTGCATTTTAGCAAGGCGAAGAAAAGCAAAATAAACGTGTGTTTATTATTGCATTCTTTGAAAGGGTTTACGCATAAGCATACCAAGGTTCTCATCCTGCTCATTTGGATAATAACGGTCCAACCCATAACGGATTTTTGATTGATCCAGGTGTTCGTATGTGCCAAACATCCTGTCCCAGATGGAAAGCACAGCGCCATAATTACTATCAGTATATGGTTGCTGCCAGTGATGATGTACCTTATGCATGCCCGGTGAAACAATAAAATAACTTAATGGTCTGTCTAACCACCGGGGAAGGTTAATATTGGCATGGGTAAACTGCGTAGCCAATACCAATAAAGTCTGGTAGATCATTACGGCGTACACAGGAGCGCCGCTGACAGCAACACCCATTAAAAAAAATAATCCCCTCAATACACTTTCCACGGGATGGTGCCGCAAACCCGTAGTAACATCTACATTATTATCAGAATGATGAACAACATGAAATTTCCAGAGAAAAAATGTTTTATGCTGTACAAGATGCACCAGCCAACCCCCAAAAAAATCCAAAACAAAAAATGAAATAACAATTGTCCACAAAACATTGGCATGTAACCAATAAACCAGGCCCAGTGAGTATTGTTTACAAAGGTCAGACAATAGAATGATAAAAAAAGCAAAGCCCGTATGTATGATCAGGTGAAGCAGGGTGAACGTGAGATTTACTGAGGCATGCTTGAGCTTGGATTTTTTGTATTGCAGGGAAATAAATGGTATGGCACCTTCAATGATCCATAAGAGCAGCATGCCGCAAATCAAAAACAACATCCGCTCAACGGGGCGCTGTTCAAGTGTTTGAAAATGATCCACTATGTTGTGCCACAGAAATTAAAGTTAGGCAGAAGTTTTGGGGCTACAAATGCGAAATTACCCGCCTCAAAATTGGCTCTAATGCAGGATGATTAAGGCAGTTCCTTGAAATCGTAACCACAATTGGTGCAGCGGTATCTTTTTGTCACCTCTACAGAATGACCGTTCAACAGCATGCTGGCCAATGCAGCTAATTTGCATTTATGTTGTTTGGTAACACTTTCTATTTTCAGGTTATGCATTTTACAAACAGGGCATGCAATTGTTTTCAGGTATTGTTGTTCTGCCTGTTCCATCATATCCCAGGCCCTTTCAACCTGGCTGTGGTGAACCATCAATTTCATACCGCCAATAGCGGGGCTTAATAGTGGGTCAATGGTAATGATATGTTCATCTTTTAAATGACAATTGATGTTCTGGTGTTGCAGCATTTGCAACACTATATTGGCTTCAATATAGTTATCAAATGAGCGGAGTTCTATATAATCCATTAAGCTCCCTCCCTTGCTGATGTCCCTGGTTGGACAAACGTTTTTTGGTTTTGGATAATTGTTTTCTACCGAAAAGTCAACTTCACAAATTTACTAAGGCCGGCCTAATACGTAATAAAAAAAGCACTCATTTGAGTGCTTTATAAATGTAAATCCGATATAATCTTTATTGGTTCAACATTAAAGGCATAACCAACATCAATACATCTTCGTTATCATCTTTTTCTGTTGGTTTTATAATGCCGGCTTTTGTTGGTGTTGATAATTCAAGACGCACCTCTTCGCTATCTGCAGCATTCAGCATTTCAATTAAAAAACGGGCATTAAAAGCAATGGTAATGTCTTCCCCATCGTATTGACATTTCATTCGTTCATTGCCTTCAAAACTAAAATCCACGTCCTGCGCTGCCAGCTGCAATTCACTACCACTTATATTCAGCGCTACCTGGTTGGTACTTTTGTTACTAAATACACTTACACGGCGTAACGCACTTTGAAAATCACTTTTCCCCACAACCATTTTATATGGATTATCAGCGGGAATTACCACTTTATAATCCGGAAAACGGGCATCGATCAATCTACAGCTCATCTGCGTAGTGCCGTGCTTAACAAAGAGGTGATTGGCATTATAGTTAATGGTGATTTCATCCTCGTTATCGGGTAAGGCCGATTTTAAAAGATTTAACGGTTTGCGGGGAACAATAAAAGAATCCGCTTTCGGACAGCTTACATCGGTTCTTTTGTAGCGGACCAGCCTGTGCGCATCTGTGGCAACAAATTGCAGGTAGTCTTTATTCAATTCAAAGAACACACCCGTCATTGCCGGACGAAGGTCATCATTACTTACCGCAAATAAGGTTTTGTTGATAGCGGTGATTAGTGCTGAAGCCGTCATTGTAAACGAGGTTGTATCATCCGCAGCGGGCTCTTTCGGAAAGTTATCCGGGTTCTCTCCCATCACCTTATACTTTCCGTTATCGCTGGTTATCTCAACAGCAAAATTTTTATCAATATTAAAGGTCAGCGGCTGATCGGGTATGTTTTTCAGCGAGTCCATCAGTATTTTAGCCGGGATACAAACTTTGCCTGTTTCCCTGGCTTCTATTTCCATTTGAATACGCATAACAGTTTCCAGGTCGGTTGCCACTACGGTCAGCTTATTTTTTTCTACTTCAAATAAAAAGTCCTCCAGTATGGGTAAAACCGTATTTGCGTTAATAACTCCTGCAATATGTTGTAATTGCTTAAGCAGTTGCGAAGAAGAAACAATAAACTTCATGTACTAATAATTTGTGTAAGGTAGCGGCGAAACTAATGATTTTCTACGGATGAAAATAAGCCCGTTAATAAGTTCGGGATAAGGCAATCCAATAATGGATAACCGGTAGGTGCACAGGGGTACATTCAATGAAAATGGCACTCAAAAACGGTGGATGACAACTATTTATAAACCCGGGTTTGAAAGATCATAACATCATTTTTTAAAAAAAGGCAGGCATCGCGGCCCACATTTTGAATGTTTTCTTTCGAACGATCTTAAAGTAGCCCATTGTTAGAGCCGAATTACGAAATTTACAGTCAGGATATTGCTCAATAAAGCACATAAGTATGCTGGATAAGATATTTAGCTGGTCAAAGAAAAAGCCCGGAGAAGAAATACCACAACCCCAGATCATTTTTGGTCGGTATTCCGACAATAATAAATCCATGCATAAGGTGGAGAAGTGGAATGCTGCAGATGCCTTATTTAAAGAAAAGAAATATTATGAAAGCATTTCGGCATTTTTCGAATACCTGTCAGATGATGACATGCACAACGTAACCCATTCGCAGGTGGGGAATAAGGGTACGTTTCAGTTTTACCAGGGCTCAAAGATCATACGCGGGTTTTATAATGAAGAATTATTTGAGGCCGAAGCCTTCCTGGCTACCATGCCGCAACCAAGCGTACCAGTAATGCGGCGGTTGCTTGAAATGAATTTCACCTTGTATTATACCCGCTATGCAATAAATGATTCCACTCTTTCCATGCTTTTTGACAGCGATATTGAAACGGCCAATCCAAGTAAACTGTACTATGGATTAAAGGAACTGGCCACTAAAACCGATAAACAGGATGACCTGCTTGTGCAGGACTTTGCCTCACTGGTTGCCGTAGACGAAGATCACCTGGTAGAGATTCCGGAAGAAGAAAAAGAGATCAAATTCCGCTATTTCAAAAAATGGATAAAGGAAACACTTGACCTGATAAATGGAATAGACGCCGATAAATACTCCGGTGGCATTGCCTATTTATTATTGGCACTGGCTTACCGCGTAGACTATTTAATTGTTCCGGAAGGAAAACTATTGTTGTCGCTTGAAAAAATTGTTGAGATCTATTTCAGAAAAGATGACAGGGCAGTAACTGAAAAGAACCAGGAGATGATGGATTGTTTTCATAAGCTGCTGGAAAAAGAAAAAAAAGATTTTTTTCCTTACCTGTTCCGGTCAAAATACACGTTTTCCATAGTAACCCCTCAAAATTTCAAAACCATCGCCGATGCTATTTATAACGCCAATCAAAACATTGCGTGGTATAAAGAAAATAAGTTACCGGCTGTGGCAGCGCAAATAAGCGAATATGGTATTTCGTATTGCCAGTATTCCTACAGCTTACCCCGGCCCATAACCGAATACTTCCATTTGTTCATGATGATCAATTATGCCGATTATTTTAAAGAACTGGGATTTACAGACGAGTATTACAATCCTGAAACCAAAGAATATAATAAAGAAGCCATTTTTGCCAGGATAGAAGAAATTGAAAGTCGCTGGAAGGAAAAATACCCTGAGTTAAAATTAAAGACCGATAAAATAAAGTTTGACAATGCGGTAGCCTTTAACCAATCCTTCACTACCGAAATAGAATACCTAAATCTTGAAACCAAATAACCCTGATGAATACGCAACAGATCATAGAACTGTATCGTCCTGCCATTATACAAATTGCTACACAAAGTAGCACCGGTACTGGTTTTTATTTGAAGGAATTTGATATGATCATAACTAATGATCATGTGGTTGGCAAAAATGCAGAAGTAACCATTCAGGGAAGGATGTTTGAAAAACGCCTGGCCAGGGTCTGGTATACCGATCGCAAACATGATCTTGCTTTTCTTCAGCCTCCGTTGGAAGTACAGATACCCGAGGTAAAACTGGGCAATTACGATGAAACAAAAGATGGAGATGTTGTTGTAGCCATTGGTCACCCATTTGGTTTAAATTATACCGCAACACAAGGTGTGATATCGAAAGTGGACCGCATTAGGGAAGGTGTAAAATATATTCAGATAGATGCTGCTATAAATCCGGGTAACAGTGGCGGACCACTGGTGAATAAAGACGGGCATGTAATTGGCATCAACTCTTTTATTATCAGAGGTGGAGATAACCTTGGTTTTGCACTTCCTGTTAGTTATATCCGTGAAGCACTTGAGCTTTACCTGCCACATAGGGGCGAGCCCTCAACGCGTTGTCATAGTTGTAACAACCTTGTGTTTGCCAGCAATATTGAAGCAACAAAATATTGTCCTTATTGTGGTACCGAAGTAAAACTGCCGCAGCCACCCGAGCGGGAAGCCAAACCGGTAGGTGTGGCAAAAACCGTAGAAGAGATCATAACTGAGCTTGGAAAGGATGTAAAACTTTCCAGGGATGGAACCAATAACTGGAGTGTAAAAGAAGGCAATGCCAAGATCAAGATCAACTACAACCCCGATAATTATTTTGTGGCCGGCGACGCATACTTATGCCAGTTACCTTCAGACATCAACCAAATAAAACCATTGTACAAATTTCTATTACAGGAAAATTATAAAATGGACAGCCTGGTATTGAGCTGTGTAAAACAAAACATTGTTCTTTCCTGCATTATGTACGATATGGATATGACAAAAGAAGCTGGCATTGAAATGTTCAGAGACCTGTTTCAAAAAGCGGATCATTACGACAGGCTTCTTGAAAAAGAATTTGGATGCCTTGAGTTATTGGAGGAATGATTTTGATTGCGGGCTGTAATATGTTTTATCGGCTTTCGTTGCGTCGCACTCTTGTACGACAACAATTCTATTCAACATGTACCTTTAGTTTGGTGTTCCATTTCTAATTTCAGATACACATGCAAAAAAAATTTCTAACCAAAGAACAGGCCCTACAAAAGCTTCGTCAATATTGTGCCTACCAGGAACGAAGTCATTATGAAGTGCAGCAAAAACTTTATGAGCTTGGTATTCGCAAAGCTGACCATGATGAAATTATAGCCACATTAATTGAAGAGGATTACCTGAACGAAGAGCGTTTTGCCATGCAATATGTTGGTGGAAAATTCAGGATGAAAGATTGGGGGCGGAAGAAGATCTATTACGCATTGAAAGAAAAAAAAGTAAGTGAATACAGTATAAAGAAAGCACTTATGCAAATTGATGAAGAAGCCTACCAGGAAACATTAAAAGAGCTGGCTGAAAAAAAATATGAATCATTAAAAGAGGAGCAACACCTGGTTCGAAAACGAAAAACTATAGATTATCTATTGCAGAAGGGTTATGAATCTGACCTGGTAACCGGTACGGTGAACGCCATTGCAAAAAAAGAATGAATTATCTTTCAAAAAAATCCACCAAATGAAGCGGAATATTTTATTCCTGTCGTTATTGATTTCTACACTTGCGTACTCTCAAGTTGATAGTGTACGTGCTATTGAGCCCGAACAGGAAACCAGCTACGATAATGAAGATCTGTTGCTGATCTCCTTTGCGGGTCTTGCACTTTTACTTGCCATTTATTTCCTGTTCAGAAGATCGAAAAATAGAAAAAACTAAATCTAATATCTTTGGAAATTGATCAAGAGAGTTCGGTTTAATGGCAAATCCAATCAGCAAATTCCATTTCAAATTTTAGTTCTCCATTTTTTAAGATCCCTGTTTGCCTCCATCCCTGCAACAGGTAAAATTTTTCTGCTCTTGTGCCAGCAGCTGTACTTAGCCAAACGGTTTTCCTGGTCTGGCTAAAATACCAGTTCATCATCATTTGGTGCAGGGTCTTTCCAATTCCTTTGTTTTGAAATTCGGGATGAATGAATAAGGCCCATACACTATGATCAGAAAGATCAGCAATGGCAAATCCAACAATCTTATTTTCAACCTCGCATACCCAACCCTTTCCGCGGTTAGTTAGGTAATTGTTGCAATCTTCATCTGTTACAAGAGCTGGGTCTGATAAAATATTTTCTTTTACCAGGTGCCGCACCACCTGTAGCTGGGGAATGTCTGCCGGAATTGCTTCTCTGAAATGCATTGCGGTGAGAAATTGCCATTAAAAATACAAGTTTGCCCTGTATTGAAATTTAGTTTTTGTTTTTTTGCAGTATGTCTGCACTTACGGTAACACTTATACAGTCAAACCTCGCCTGGGAAAATAAAGATGCCAACCTTTCCATGTTCACTCAAAAAATTGAACAAAATAAAGACAGAACACATGTTATCATCTTACCCGAAATGTTTAGTACGGGCTTTAGCATGAAACCGGCCCAATTAGCTGAAAAAATGAATGGCACTTCGGTGCAGTGGTTGAAAAAAACAGCAATCAATAAACGGTGCATAGTTACAGGGAGCCTCATTATTGAAGAAGAGGGGCATTATTTTAACCGGCTGATTTGGATGTTACCTAACGGACAATTTGGTTATTATAATAAACGCCATTTGTTTGCGTATGCCAACGAAGATAAATATTATACAGCCGGTACTGAACGATTGATAGCATCTGTAAATGGCTGGAAGATCAACCTTTCCGTTTGTTATGATCTTCGTTTTCCTGTTTGGTCAAGGCAGCAGTTTAATGGTCAAAAAAGCTTTGAATACGATGTTCTGATTTATGTTGCTAATTGGCCTGAAAAAAGGGCAAATGCCTGGAAAACTTTATTACAGGCCCGTGCCATAGAGAACCAATGTTATGTAATAGGCGTAAATCGCGTTGGGAAGGACGGTAATGATATTTATCACAGTGGCAATAGCATGGTAATAGATCCCCTGGGTGAAATTCTTTATCATAAAGAACATGATGAAGACATGGTCACTATAACCTTAAATAAAGAACATCTTCAAAATGTAAGGGATCGTTTTCCTTTCTGGAAAGATGCGGATGCATTTGAGATTTTCACATAGCTGGTGAAATATTAATGCTGAACCGTTTTGCCAGCATTTTTTTCGCGGATCAACTCGATCGTTTTTTCCATTTTAAAATCGATACTACGGCGAATGTCATGTACAGTTGGCAGCGACTCAACTTCCGGCATAACACCCCTGCCCTTCTCAATACCGTTTTTAGCATCTACAACCAATCGAAACAGGGGTAGTCTGAACCGGACCTTTGTATTGGGCAATACTACTTCCGGTATCAGCCAGGCGGTATTCCCATAAGCACCACCACCAGTTTCTTCACCCACAATAGTAACATTATTCTGATCTCTCACTGTCCTTGCAAAAAGAGAAGCGGCTGAAAAAGTATTGCCCCCGGTTAACAGGTATACATCCCCGTCAAAATGATTTTTCCTGCGCGGCTTGAAATATTTTTTCTCGTAATAGCTAAAGTGATACAAGCCGTCTTTCTTTTTTCTTACCATAAATAGCAGGAATAGCCGGTTGGGCTGGTAGTCTTCAATGTATTTTTTATAACTGCTTTTTCGTTTTAAAGCATAAATGGAATCAGCAATTTTGAAAGGCTTGTTGGCTATATATTTTGTTAACAGGTTGGAAAGGACTACGCTGCCCCCGCCATTGCCTCTCAGGTCGATCACAAGATTATTGATCTTGTCCTTTTTGATGCGCCTGAATGATTGCCTGAAAAATTTTCTAAGTTTTTGATTTTTAGTAAATCCGCTCACTTCCATGATCGCAGTGTTTGAGGCTGTGTCGATCCGCATGTTCCTGGTAGACAGCAAAGCCATTTTTTTTCTTTCTCTTGCCGAGGGACGCTTTCGTACAGATCTGCCGCGGGTAGTATCGGCAGTAGGATTGTAAACATCTACAAAAGACGTTTTTAAAACACCTGAAGTATCAACATATTCCACTTTCATTTTTTGCCGCAAACCATACAGGGACCCATACAGGTTGCGAAAAGTACCACCGTTACTAAGCGATTGATATTTATGCGTAGTATTAAAGCCATCAGAAGACAAATGGCTAAAAAAAGAATCTATAATTGTTTGAACCGGCAATCCTTCAATTGATTTAAGCAAAACTCCGCGGGTTACCAGGCTATCTTTCCTGTTAAGGTTAGATGTTACAATCACAGTATCGGGCCAGGCTTTAATGCTTAATGGAAGTGCAAAGCTTCTGGTTGTATCAGAATAACGGATGGCTTGCTCCGATGGGCGTATGCTGGTATGGCCACAACGAATTTTTGAGACCACATAACTTAAAATGTTCCTGAATTTATATTCAGGCATAGAATCGGTTAGCCTGGCAGCGCCTTCTTCAAAATAATGATCTATGCTGTCTTTTGTTGTGAACCAATAAAGACTTGGATGTGATTCTTCAAGAATATTTCTGAATAATGTATAATCGTGCTGCAACTGTTGAACAGAGTATTTTTTTGCAGGGTCATACTTTTTGTGAACGGCACAACTACCCAATAAAACAAGCAAGCAAAAAAATAGGATTGTGTTTTTCATCGGGATCATTCTTCTCATTTAAATGCATTCCACCCCTGGGCTGTTATAGGATGTTTGCCACCGCCCTTTGTAATAATGTGAGAACCCGCTTCTGCATCCGTCATATACCCAATAACACTGATATTTTCTGACGTTGTTATTTTATCATAATCATCCTGCGGAATAGTGAAAAGCAATTCATAATCTTCGCCGCCGCTAAGAGCACAGGCCGTTGGATCTAAATTGAATTTAAAGGCCGCCATTTTTGTGTCTTCTGCAATCGGTATTTTTTCTTCATACAACACGCAACCCATTGTACTTTGTTTGCAGATATGTAAAATCTCTGAACTCAAACCATCACTAACATCGATCATAGCTGTTGGCGTAATTTCATTGGCTGCAAAAAAATCAATGATATCTTTCCGGGCTTCCGGTTTCAAAATTCTTCCAACAATATATTTTTCTTCTTCAAGGTCTGGCTGAACGCCGGGGCTTTCTAAAAAGATTTTCTTCTCCCGTTCCAGTAAGGTCAGACCTAAAAAAGCAGCCCCCAAATCCCCGGTAACACACAGTAAGTCGCCTTTTTGTGCGCCACTTCTTTTTACAAACTTACCCGGACTTACCTCACCAATACAGGTGCATGATATAACAAATCCTTTTTGTGACGTGGACGTATCGCCACCTACAAGATCTACTCCATAGTATTCGCAGGCGGCATACACACCTTCGTAAAATTCTTCAAGGGCCTCCAGGCTAAAGCGGTTGCTAACACCCAGGCCCATAATAACCTGTGTGGGCGTGGCATTCATTGCGCAGATATCACTTACATTCACCACTACAGATTTATAACCAAGGTGTTTAAGTGGCGTGTACATCAAATCAAAATGAACTCCTTCCAGTAAAAGATCGTTGGTTATGACTGTTTGTTTTCCAAAATGATCAATAACAGCCGCATCATCACCCACGCCAACAATTGTTGATGCATTTTGTATTTCTATATTCTTTGTCAGGTGATCAATTAATCCAAACTCACCCAATGTTGAAATTTCAGTTCTGTTCATGTAAATAGTTTTTTATAATGCAGATTCATCTCCCTGCTATTATTTGATATTTCCTTTTACCCACTCAGTAAGTTCATCGTGAATAATGCCATTACTGGCTATGATACCTGGTTGATAGGGAGAATATGGACCACCATTCAGATCGGTAACTTTTCCTCCTGCTTCCTCAACCATTAAAAAGCCTGCAGCGCTATCCCATGCCTGAAGTTTGTGTTCATAAAAACCATCAAACCGACCGGCTGCCACCCAGGCAAGATCGATAGCGGCAGAACCTAACCGCCGCACCGGCACACCTCTTCTAATAAACCTTTCAAACACCTGTAGTGGGCCGTTTGGTTCATCTAAATAAGTATAGGGAAAACCTGTAACCATACAGGCATTGATCACTTTATCTTTTGCACTAACACTAATGGATTTATCATTTAATGTAGCACCTTTGCCACGTTCAGCTACAAACAATTCATTGATAAAAGGATTGTAAATAGCAGCAAGCGTCATTTTTTTATTATGCTCGATCCCAATTGAAATACAACAAATAGGAATTCGGTGTGCAAAATTTACGGTTCCATCTATCGGGTCAATGATCCATTTGTATTCCGAATCCTGAACCAGGTCCCCACATTCTTCGCTTAAAATATGATGTTGAGGAAAATTGTTTTTGATCACTTTAATGATGGCATCTTCTGAAGCATGATCTACTTCTGTAACCAGGTTATTGATACCTTCTTTATTTGAGATCTTGATATCCAGGTCTGTAAATCTGCGGATCTCATCTGCTGCAGCGTGTACAGCCTGGAGTAAGGTGTTTTTGAGCATGTGCAAAAATAGTTTTTAGTTTCGGGTTTTTACAGAGGCATACTACCCTGAATATGTTGCCAATATTGTTCTATGAAACATTTGAGGGAATGCCGGCCTTGTAGTTTATTCTTTATTCTTGTAGGTTTGTTCGTTTAGATGATTTAAGCCTTGAAGTTATCCATCATCATAGTTAACTATAATGTAAAATACTTTTTAGAACAGTGTTTATATTCTGTTTTAAAGGCCTGTAAAGAAATAGAATCAGAGATATTGGTAGTTGACAACCACTCTACTGATGGCAGCCTTGACTACCTTCAGCCAAAATTTCCGGGTGTACAATTTATAAAAAGCGAAAACAATCAGGGTTTTGGGAAAGCATGCAACAAAGGGTTAGGCCTTGCATCCGGCGACTATATTTTATTCCTGAACCCGGATACTATCGTAAGCGAAGATAGTTTTACCACCTGTATTTCTTTTTTTGAAACCCAGCCCGACTGTGGTGCGGTTGGGGTGCAAATGATCGACGGCTCCGGCCGGTTTTTAAAAGAATCCAAACGTTCATTTCCTTCACCAGTTACAGCTTTGTATAAATTGTCGGGACTTGCGCTATCATTTCCTAAATCAAAGGTGTTTGGTAGATATCACCTGGGGCATTTAAATGAAAATGAAAATCATGAGGTGGATGTGCTGGCCGGGGCTTTTATGATGATCCCTAAAAAAGTTTTAGAAAAAACGGGTGCATTTGATGAAGCGTTTTTTATGTATGGTGAGGACGTGGACCTGAGTTACCGTATTCAGAAAAGCGGGTATAAAAATTTTTATGTTGCAGAAACAAACATCATTCATTTTAAAGGCGAGAGTACAAAGAGGGGCAGCCTGAATTATATTCGCCTGTTTTACCAGGCTATGAGTCTTTTTGTACGCAAGCACTACGGGGATAGCAAAGCCGGATTTTTCAACGCATCTATTCAACTGGCAATCTGGGTAAGAGCATCAATAACGGCACTGGCAAAATTTATAAAATGGATTGGCTTACCGGTGATAGATGCTTTACTGATCCTGTTTTCTTTTTGGATTGTAAAAGAAATATGGACTCAATTTGTAAGAACGGATATTTTGTATCCCGGAAAATTGCTGCTTATTTCTTTTCCGGCTTTCACTGCTATTTATTTGCTGGTAGCTTATTACGCTGGTTTATACGACCGGTATTATAAGATCAACAACCTCATTCGCTCCACCTTCATTGCCACATTAGCTGTGCTGGCAGCCTATGCCTTGTTGCCGGAAGATTTGCGTTTTTCAAGAGGTATTGTTGTATTTGGCGCATTGTTAGCCTTTATTTTGATCGGCGCCCTGCGATGGGCTCTGTTAAAGACAAATGTTATTTATAAGGAAGCCGAAAAAATTACATCACCCTACATTTTGATCGCTGCCTCAGCCAGGGAATTTGCCGAAGTGCAAACTTTTTTAAATAGGACCGGACTTTCTAAAAATGTAATTGGACGTGTATCTGTTAATGGCGAACAGGATGGCGCGGTGTCGCCATTTCAATCCATTGGTCAGAGTGCAAAATTGCTGAACGCTCAGGAGATCATTTATTGTGCAGGAACTTTGTCTTATGAGCGAATGATCCGGCAAATGAGGGAATTGCCACATAATTTACGGTTTCGCTTTCATGCTTACGGAAGCGGGAGTATAGTTGGGAGCGACACCAGCACAGCCAGTGGTAAAATAGTAGCACCGGAAAGTCTTTATAAATTGGCGAATGCTAGTAACCGTCGTACCAAACGATTGTTTGATGTACTGATAAGCCTTTTATTTTTGACAACGTTTCCTGTTCATTTATTTACCCAGAAAAGACCCTTCATATTTTTCAAAAATTGTTTTGAAGTGTTGCTGAATAAAAAAACATGGATCGGGTACATTGTATCCACACAATCGCTTCCTAAACTGCCGGAAGGAGTATTAGGTTCTAATGGGTTGGCAAAAAATGGTAAACAGGTGCTGCCGGTAGAAAATTTAAAAATGGTTGACTACTGGTATGCGTACGATTATGAACCTTTGCAGGATGTGAAAACAGTAATGAGCCGGTATAAATATTTAAGTGCTCACCCTGTCCACTAAACACAATTGGTACCTTTATTGATAAACTTTAACGGTTGTAAACGATGGCAAGGATTATTGATATAAAAATCCCAAAAGCAATAGCGGCGGCCTTGCGCATTCCCGAAAATGACCCCCGCCGCCAGCAACTGCGGGTTTTAAAAAAATTGTTGAAGAAAGCCAGGTTCACCGAGTTTGGCCAGAAATACAGGTTTGACGAAATTTTACTTAGCAAACATATAGGAAAGGAATTTCAGCAAAATGTTCCGGTTCATGATTATAATAAGATATATGAACAGTGGTGGAAAAAAACACTTGATGGGGTGCCGGATGTTACCTGGCCAGGTAAAATAAAATACTATGCCTTAAGCTCCGGTACTTCGGAGGCGGCAAGTAAATACATACCTGTTACAAAAGAAATGTTGCGTAGTAATAGCATCAATTATATACGCCAGCTGATTTCGGTTTTTGGCTACGATCACCTGCCACGCAATGCTGTCACCAAAGGATTTTTAATGTTGGGTGGTGCCACTGATCTTCAAAAAGGAGAAGCGGGATGGTTTGCCGGGGATCTCAGCGGTATACTTGCCAAGAACCGTCCTTTTTGGTTCCAGACCTTTTATAAACCCGGTGGCAGAATAGCCAAAATAAAAGACTGGAATGAAAAGCTGAATGAAATTGTTGAAAAAGCTCCTGATTGGGATATTGGTTATATAGTAGGGGTGCCGGCATGGTGCCAGATGTGCATGGAAATGATCATTGATCATTATAAAGTAAAAACCATTCATGACATATGGCCCAACCTCGGGTTTTTTGTACATGGTGGTGTTTCATTCGAACCGTATAAAAAAGGATTTGAAAAATTATTAGGGAAACCCATTGTTTATATTGAAAATTATTTATCCAGCGAAGGATTTATCGGGTACAAAGACAGGGAAAATGCAATAGGAATGAGGCTCATTCTGGATAATAATATCTTCATGGAGTTTGTGCCTTTTGATGATAAGAATTTTGATGGCGACGGAAAAATGATTGATAACCCCGAGGCGCTGATGATACATGAAGTTGAACAAGGCCGTGACTATGCTTTGTTGATGAGTACCAACTCTGGCGCATGGCGATATCTTATTGGCGATACACTTCGATTTGTTGATCTTGAAAGAAATGAAGTGGTGATCACCGGGAGAACCAAACATTTTTTAAGCCTGGTGGGCGAACATCTTAGTGTAGAAAATATGAACAGGGCTGTTCAACAGGTTAGTGAAGAACTAAATATATCAATACCAGAATTTGCTGTTATTGGTTTCCCTTATGAAAATTTATTTGCACACAAATGGTTTATTGGCTGCAATGATGATGTAGATGAAAATGTATTGATCAAAAAAATTGACGAACATCTTTGCCAGTTAAACGATGATTATGCTGTAGAACGAACCAGTGCATTGAAAGAAGTATTTATTCAAAAACTTCCGGAATCGGCATTTTTAAAATTTATGGAAATGAAAGGTAAGCTAGGCAGCCAGCATAAATTTCCACGGGTATTAAAAGGAAAAATGCTGGAAGACTGGAATGATTTTTTGAAGCACTATGCCTGATGTGCAATAACTTTTTTAATGCCTCTTTGATCGAATACAAAGAGGTTTTTTATTTTTAAGCCTTTAGCCTTCAATGATCGATTCGTTAATAAAAGGAATTACTCTGGGTTTATTGCTTGCTATTTCAGTGGGCCCTATTGTATTTACGGTTATCAAACAAAGCCTGAATAATGGTACCGTAGGTGGTTTGGCATTTATTGCTGGCATTTCTGTTAGCGATATAGTTCTTGTTGTGCTTGCCAATTTATTCACCAACCTTTTTGCTATTTTAAATGAACACAAAAAAACACTGGCTATTGTAGCAAGCGTCTTCCTGATCATTATTGGTATCTATTATTTATTCTTTAAAAAAGTAAAAGTAAACGCCGAGGGAGGGCAGGCGCTGGTCTTCAGAACAAAAGATTACCTGAAAATATTTACCATGGGATTTATCATGAATGTATTAAACCCGGGTATCATCATTTTTTGGCTTACTACTTCTACAACGTTTATAGACGCTACATTAAACCACCGGGTAGTTATTTTTGGCTCGGCATTGTTCCTGGCACTGGTGGCCGATGTTATAAAAGTTTTATTGGCCAATAAGATACGAAAGCGGTTAACGCCTAAGAATATCCATCGCATTAACCAGGTAAATGGAGTGATCTTGATTGGGTTTGGAGTGGTAATCATTTTTTTACAGTAAACAGTGGCAATGAAATCAAAAAGCAAGGGTAGCAGGATCTGGGCATGGATAAAAAAAGTGGTACTTATTTTATTCCTGTTGCAGCTTTTTTATATCGTTGTATTAAAATGGATCAATCCACCCTTCACGCTAACACAATTGCATAGCTGGATCAGTGGAAATGGTTTGAAAAGAGATTATGTAAACGGCGACGAGCTACCATACAATATTAAACTGGCTGTTATTTCTTCAGAAGACCAGATCTTTCCGGATCATGGTGGTTTTGACTGGAAGAGTATTGAGAAGGCCATGAAGTATAATAAGAAAAAACCTAACCGCATCCGTGGAGGCAGCACCATAAGCCAGCAGGTTGCTAAAAATGTTTTTTTATGGCAGGGACGGGACTGGATTCGCAAAGGGCTGGAGATTTATTTTACAAAAATGATCGAGTGGATCTGGGGTAAAGAAAGAATCCTGGAAGTGTATTTAAATGTTATCGAAATGGGCAAGGGCATTTTCGGAGCCGAAGCTGCGGCCCAAAATTATTTTAATAAACCAGCAAAAAAAATCACTCGCAGAGAGGCAGCGCTGATTGCAGCCTGTCTACCTAATCCTAAAAAGTATGCTGTCAAACCTCCCTCTCCTTTTGTTTTAGCAAAGTCCCGGTGGATTATGCAACAAATGAATAACCTTGAGGGGGATAGTGATTTGCAAAACATCATTAAGCCCGTTACTACAATTAAAAAGAACAAAAAATAATTCCTGCTAGCGTTTAAAAACAGTGTTAATAACACTTACTGCTGTTTGCAATCGTTGAGTATCGGTCCCGGAAATTTCGGCCCAGGGAGTTTGGGTATTAATCAAAATGTCTTTATACATTTTAAAAAGTCGCCTGCGCATCTCAAAATGCGGGTATTCTCTTAATTCATCCGGGTACCAGGGTAAGTCGGTGGAACAAAGAAGGTAAAGATTGTACTGCCGGTTGGCAATTTGTTTCAATATCCAGTTATGACATTGTTCAAAAGCTACTTCGCACCAAACCTTCATCACATACATATCTGTGTCTATAAAATAAAGGTCATTCTTTGCCTGGGTCAGCATGGTATCTTCCAGTTCAAGCTGCCCATGTGCAATATTCAACAAGTCTTCCAGGCTGTAATTCATTCCATTTTTCAAAAGATATTCACGGGCAAATTCCGGGCACCAAACTGTGTTATAATAGTCAGCAAGTTGCTGGCTCAGGGTACTTTTACCGGTCGATTCCGGTCCAATGATCACTACTTTTTTCATACAACTTCAAATTCAAGGTTTGCGGCTCTTTTTGTTTCCCGGGCTTTGTGTTTCCACTCCAGCAGACCCGAAATGGCAAGCACAAGTAACACCAGGTAATAAACGCTTGTAAAAACCAGTCCTTTTACAAAATAGAGTGGAATAGATGCAATATTGGTTGCGATCCACCACCACCAGCTTTCAACTTTTTTACGGGCCATAAGCCACATACCTGTGTATGCTGTGGCTGATGCAAATGCATCGGCCCAGGGAATGGCGCCTTGAGCAAAAACCTTTTTCAAATAAATCAGTGCAAAGTAGACAGCTATGTAAAAAAACAAAAAGAATAAGGCCTGCTGCAACAATTGTTTTTTGGTAGAATGACTGATATGTAAAACAGTATGTTGCTGCATATCTTTTTTTGACCACAGTACCCAGCCCCAGATACTAACAACAGTATAATAAAAATTAACGCTGGCCTCGCCAATCAAATGATATTTAAAACTCAGGTAGATGTAAATAATTGTGTTGATAAGACCTATCGGGTACACTAAAATGTTTTCTTTTTTTGAAAACCATACACTGGCAATACCCGCCGTAACTGCAACATACTCCAATAAGGAAGTGTTTTTTAAACCGGTAATAAACTGCTGAAAAAGATCAAGCATAACGCAAACCTAAGTGCAAAAGATGATGGAAATTCATACATTTTTTTACAGGGCTCTATACCACCTACCTGGCTTCAGGTACTCAACTCCTCTTTTTGTTTTGAATCGTGTTGGTAATTGAGAACGACCGGTAGGTGTGGGTCCCCACACGGTAAAGTGTAAATGAGGCAAGGCCGAAAAGCCGGTAGTTCCCACTATGGCAATGGGCTGCCCGGTTACAACCGTATCTCCAACCTGTACTAAAGACCCGTTTTGTTTGAGATGGCCATAATAAGCATTCGATCCATCAATATGACGAATAACTACCTGGTTAGCTTTTCCTACGTATTGTTTGCTTACACCTCCTTTTGAAAATTCCTCTACCACACGAACTACAACACCACTGCGGGCAGCTGTGATTACAGCACCACTTTTCATTTTAAAATCAAGCGACATACGGTTGCGATGGGAAAGTAAGGATTTATATCCCTGTAGTAAAAGGTGGGATGAGCCTTTTGGATATGGCAGTGCATAAATAAAACTACTATCCGTTTCATAATCACTTGCCTTGGAAAACCGGTATTGAATTCCGCAAGAGCTCATAATCATAACTACTGCTAAAACCAGAACCTTCATTGGAAATGAAGTTATTTGATTGCAGCTTCAGAATAAAAAGTCGTACAGGTAAAATTGTCAAGATAATTCTAAACCTAATAAAGCAGTCCCAAACCCTTGTGGTGCTGGCCTGAATAAAAAAATCCCGCTAAGGCGGGATTTCCTATAATGAATTGGAACATTATTCAGCTTCGGCTACAACCTCTTTTACTTCCGGTATCATCCTTTTCATCATACCTTCTATTCCGGCTTTTAAAGTGATCATGGATGAAGGACAACCACTGCAACTTCCTTGCAGCATTAGGTTAACCACACCATTGTTATAACTTTTAAACTGTATGGCGCCACCGTCCATTTCAACGGCAGGCTTTACATAATTTTCAAGTAATTCTTTTACTCTTTTAACCACATCGTCATCATCCGCACTTACCTCATTGCTACTTTCAACCTTGCGGTTAGCAACTTCTTCTTCGTTAATAACAATCTTGCCTTCTTCAAGATATTCTTTCAAAAACTCACGTATGGCAGGAATTACATCATTCCAATCTGTATCTGGTGTTTTGGTAAGTGTTACAAAGTTTGAAGCGATAAAAACCGCCTTAATAAACGGGAAACCAAAAAGTTCGGTAGCCAGTGGCGAGGCTTTTGCACTTTCAACATCCGGAAAATCAATGCTTTTGCCAGGATAAAGAAGCTTGTTGGCCACAAACTTCATCGTTTCGGGGTTCGGCGTCATTTCGGTATATATGCTGATGATTGGATTGCCTGTTTTGATCATAATATCACTGTTTAGGTTGCAAATTTACCACCATTCCTGTTAAAAGGATGCTATGAAACTTTTTGCTTTCACTTTGACATGAAACATCAGCTGAGTTTTAAAAGGTTTTTTTGATAGCCAGCGTCATATAAAACAGGTTCTCTCCTCTTTCCGACAGGTCCGGCCGGCCCTCAACCGTAAGCAAATTTTGAGGAACGATGTACGAAGGTGTCGCGAGGAACATCCACGAATCTTTTGCGTAAATAAGGGGGAGGGTAGCTTCGTAGGCAAGTATATTAAACTGCTGAACATTTTCTGTTACTCTTTGGTTATTGCCTTGTAACAGCGGCAGATTATTTTTTCGGTAATACGTATTGGTAAAATTTTGTGTACCTGCATAAACATAAGCAGATGGATCAAACACTAAAACTCCCCCGTTTTTTGTTTGCACACGAATGATGTGATCCAACCCTGCAGTGGCACCAAAATCAGCTTTATCACTAAATTTTACATCGCCACCTAATGTAAGATTTAAGAAAGGGTTCAGGTGACTAAAACTCAACCCCGCCTGGGCTTTCAATGCCGATTGCACCAGGCTGCTGCTTTCTTTATAGAAGGGTTTAAGCAAATAAAGGTGTGTAAGCCATTTTTCAGACATCTGCTGATAACCTGCAGTGGCAACAGTTCCGGCATACTGAAAGGACTGAACTGCATTGTTTACAAAAACCGGGGCCGCATTGATATAAAAATGCTTGTTGAACCACAATTCAGCCAATGGAAAAATGCCTGTACTCTTTAAGCTATCGGTACGGCCGTAATAATTAAGGTTGCTGTTAAAATGGAGGCTTAGTTTCAACTCCGCCTTTGATAAAGTGCTGTCATTATCCTGTGCAAAAACTGAACATGAAATGAAAACGATGATGACGAGGGTGCTGATCTTTTTCATACTTGGTTTTTAAAGAAACATCCCATCCAGTTAGCTGAATGGGATGTGTTACATAGGGGAAATATTATCCTTTTTTTGCCTTAGCTTTTGCTTTAGTACTTACATCAGCACCTTTGTTACCGGTAGTTGCGTCAGCAT
>DASTMJ010000266.1:0-23423 GCA_035714205.1 Flavisolibacter sp.
TGGGTCAACTTTCATTTGACATCATCCAGGTAAAAGAATTATCGGCTGAATATTATTTTGTTGTTGGAAAATGGATGCTGAAAAGAACCATAGGCGACCTGAGTGGCCACTATAATTTATTAATGCGAAAACTTAATGGCAAATGGGTGATAGTGGCAGACCATAGTTCGTAACTATTATAATTAAGGTCAGCTATTTTTACCCCACACACGGTAAAAATAAATTAGCAAGAAAATAAAACTAACTATGGCAATTATATAAAAAACAATATTATACCATTGTAAGCCTTCAGCGGCAAATCCCAATCCGAAAAATAATCCTGCTGTGGCAATGCTTAATAACCACATGGCTCCAATAGAAAAAGAATTGATGATCTTCCTGAAATAACGCTTTACCTCCGGGTCCATCCCGCTATTGTATTCATCCATCGTGGTCTTTATTTATTTTTTGCTGTAAGAGGCAGGTACAAAAGTAAAAAAGGCAAAGAAACGGCATCCTGATCTTCATCAGTATAAACTACATTATGGAACCAGCA
This sequence comes from Flavisolibacter sp., assembly GCA_035714205.1. Lineage (GTDB taxonomy): Bacteria > Bacteroidota > Bacteroidia > Chitinophagales > Chitinophagaceae > Flavisolibacter. Next base: position 536 of record DASTMJ010000266.1, read on the forward strand.
ATGAACGGAAGCGGGCTGAGTCTCCATTAAATACATTAAAATCTACTTTGGCTAAAATGCCATTCACTCTTCCCTTCTCACTATGCTGCCAAAAACTCCAGTCTCTTTTTATACGCGGCTGATGTGGTTGCAGGTAATGCGCTACCCATAGGTCATAGTCATCAAAATGACCCTGCAAATAATTTTCATAAAAGTCTACATTGGTATAAATGATGGGGCGTACACCATAATGTCCTTCTGCTACGTCAAGCCATTCTTTTACTTCTCTTCTAATTTGTGTAGGTGATGCACCAAAGGTTTGTTCCACATCCAGTACAGGCGGTAGATCGCCAGTTTCAAGGTTCACTCTTTTTATAAAATTTTTTGCCTGTGTAGTGCCATCTTTTGTGGAAATAAAAAAATGATAGGCTCCCCTGGTGATCCCCACTTCTTTAGCGTTTTTCCAGTTACGCTTGAAGTAAGAATCTGTATTGCTAATGCCTTCAGTAGCTTTTATAAAAGCAAAACCAAGTTTTATGTGTTGAACCTGCATGCTTTTTACAGCTTCCCAGGAAATACGTTGTTGGTATTTGGAAACATCAATTCCATGTATTTCATATTCTGCAGGGATGGGAATGCCAAATTCAGGATAGGTCACAAATTTGAGGTCTTCGGTTTTCCACCACAGGTAAGCCAGGTAAAAAATAAAACTGGCAGCCGAAAGAAAGGTGATAATGATAAAAACTGTAAGGTATCTGCCGCTTGTTTTTTTCTTTCGTGCCATGTTTATGAACGCAACAATAAGAAGGATTCTATTTATTGAAAAGAAAACTATGCTGAAACGAAGTTAATTTTACCCAATGCCGCAGTTCAACTGGAACGACAGTGTCAATTTTTTTGGAAAATTAACCATCCGCCGCGCCTGGAACGGGCTAAAAGTGCTGGCGAGTTATCAGCTTAGCAAGTGGACTAAAAAAACAGTGCAATGGGGGTACCCGATTTCCATTTCCTTTGAACCAACAACCTCGTGCAACCTTCGTTGTCCGGAATGCCCGAGTGGTTTGCGGGCTTTTTCACGGCCTACCGGCATGTTGAAAAAGGATTTTTTCAAAGAAACTATCGATCAACTTTATAAGGATCTCACCTATCTTGTTTTTTACTTCCAGGGAGAACCTTATCTCAACCCGCAATTCCTGGAAATGGTGCAGTATGCAGCACAAAAAAAAATCTATACGGCAACATCAACTAATGCTCATTACCTCAACGATAATAATGCAAAACGCACAGTAGAAAGCGGTCTAGATCGCCTGATCATTTCTATTGACGGTACTACACAGGAAACTTACCAGCAATACCGTGTGGGTGGAAATCTGCAAAAGGTATTGGAAGGAGCCCGCCATATTGTAAAATGGAAACGGGAATTAAAAAGCAAAACCCCTTTTATTATTTTCCAGTTTTTGGTTGTACGCCATAATGAACACCAGATTGAAGAAGTTCAACGTTTGGCCAAAGAAATAGGTGTGGACCAGGTGAGGCTGAAAACCGCCCAGGTTTACGATTATGAAAACGATCCCAACCAGCTGATCCCTGTAAATGAAAAATATAGCCGCTATAAAAAAGATAAACAGGGAAAGATGAACTTTAAAGGTAACAATGCCAATCATTGCTGGAGGTTATGGCACGACCCCGTTATTACCTGGGATGGCTCGGTGGTTCCCTGTTGTTTTGATAAAGATGCACAGCATAAACTTGGCGATTTGAAACAACAACCGTTCAAAGAGCTTTGGCATAACCCGGAATACCGGAATTTCAGGAAACAGGTTTTGCAAAGCCGCAAGAACATTGACATTTGTGCCAATTGTTCTGAAGGGGTGAAAGTATGGGGTTAAACGATATGGTCATTAACATTTTAGGTAACAAACAGCGAACTGATCAGAATTAGTTTGTTAATTCATACAATTCGCTTTAATTCGTATTGCTTGAAAAGCATTAGTTGTGGGAATTGAAAAAGACATACACCAGAATAAATTTACCAGTGCCCGTCAAAAGGCCATGATCAATCTTTTATTCACCTATGGCTGGGTACTGGAAAAGATCAAAAACTTTTTAGCAGAAGAAGATATAACCCACCAGCAATTTAACATCCTTCGCATTTTAAGGGGTAGTCATCCTCAACCGCTTTCCACTTTGCAGATCAGGGAACGAATGCTGGATAAAATGAGCGATACCAGCCGTATAGTTGACCGTTTGGTAGGAAAAGGGTTGGTGAAAAAAACAACCTGTGCCTCTGATAAAAGACTGGTTGATGTTACCATAACAGAAAAAGGACAAAGGCTTTTAAAAAAAATAGATGCTCAATCTGATTATATTCCGGTTATTATGGCCCAGTTGACAGAAAAAGACGCCGAAATACTCTCTTCACTCCTTGATAAAATGCGTAATGGAACGGTACAAAAAAAATAATTCCAGCGTCTTCCTTTCTTAGCGACGGAATTGGGAGTTCCAACTATAAACTCATCTATTTTAGGCTTTCCTTGTACCTATTTCCTTTTAATTTTTTTTACTTTGGCAGTATCATACCATTTGAAACTATATACCTTTTTTGAAAATGAAGAACCTTATAGCCACCATCACCTTTTTACTGACCCTGCTCAGTTCTTTCGGGCAGCCTCATCAGCCGCTATATGAATTTCGCGGCGTATGGATTGCAACGGTCGACAATATAGATTGGCCTCAAAAAGGTCAATATAATGTTGATAGCCAGAAAAAAGATTTCATTCGTTTGCTTGATATGCACCAGCGTAATGGCATGAATGCCGTTGTTGTACAGGTGCGTCCGTCAACCGATGCTTTTTATCCCTCGCCTTATGAACCATGGAGCCAATGGCTTACTGGTAAACAAGGCAAAGCGCCGGTTCCTTTCTACGATCCTCTTCAGTTTATGATTGAAGAAGCTCATAAACGCGGAATGGAATTTCACGCCTGGCTCAATCCCTACCGTGCTAATTTTTCAATTGGGAAAGCATCAATTGCACCAAATCATATTACCCGTCTTCACCCCGAATGGTTTGTAAACTATGGCGGTAAAACCTATTTTGACCCGGGTAATAAGGAAGGACAGCAATGGGTGATTAATGTTATTGATGACATTGTAAAACGTTATGATGTGGATGCCATTCACATGGATGATTATTTTTATCCCTACCGTGTACCGGGTAAAGAATTTCCGGATGCAGCCTCATATGCAAAAGATCCGCGTGGATTAAGTAAAGATGATTGGAGAAGAAGCAATGTTGATTCCATTATTCTTGCACTAAATACAACCATTAAAAAAGCAAAACCCTGGGTTAAGTTTGGCATTTCACCATTTGGTGTTTGGCGCAACCAGGACCAGGACCCAATGGGTAGTCCAACCAAGGCCGGCGTTACCAATTATGACGATCTGTATGCAGACATTTTACTTTGGTTAGAAATGGGTTGGATAGATTATGTAGCACCCCAATTATACTGGGAAAGCGGTCACAAGCTGGTGGCGTTTGAGACACTTATTGAGTGGTGGAGCAAACACACCTACGGCAGGCATATGTATATAGGCCAGGGAATTTATAGGGCTTTGGAAAAAAGTCCGTCCAGCAGGGCCTGGAGAAATCCAACAGAACTGCCAAAACAGATCCAACTCATCAGAAGCTATCCCACCGTACAGGGGAGTGTTTATTTCAGTAGTAAAACGTTTGACTATAATCCTAATGGATGGGTTGATTCTTTGCGTAATAACTATTACAGCCGGCCGGCCCTTATTCCACCAATGGAATGGTTACCTCCAAATCCAAACCGTACCATTGCTACCAACCCGGCATTACCACCTTCTGCAACTGAAATACCCATCGAAGCAAAAAGTAGCAAAGGCAGTATGAACTAAATGCAGTTTTACAAAAAAATTTCAAACCCGGTAAATAGCCGGGTTTTATTATTCGTAAACATAGGGGCAATACTTTATAGGGTAAAAGGTTTTTTAACTGAATGCATTGTGGTAATGCCATAAATGAATGTGAGCTTTGTGTTACCCGTAACGAACAAACACTTTTCAACAACGGCACCAGCAAACAACGTATTCATAATACTTTTCGTTAGGGTTTTTATAAAAAGCTTATCCGTTTTAATATCGGCACTACCCGGCTTTAGGTAAAGCGATCAAGCATTTATTCTATACCTTTTTTACTTTTTCGTTTAAATAGCATAAACATCCCTCTTATTATCTTTACACCTGCTAAGGCTGAAATAAAACAAAGCCACTTTAACCAATCAAACTTTAAACTCATATTATGCCCGGATTTGAATTGTGGAGCGATGCAGAACGTAAAGAAGTGAACGAGGTTTTGGAAACAGGAATTTTAATGCGTTACGGTTTTGATGGACCCCGAAAGGGAAAATGGAAAGCAAAGGAATTGGAAGCAGCTATTTGTTCCCGGTTTGGCAGCCAGTATGCTCATGTTTTGTCAAGCGGCACTGCTGCATTAACAACGGCACTTGCTGCTTTGGGTATTGGTTCAGGTGATGAAGTGATCATGCCGGCATTCACCTTTGTGGCCTCGTTTGAAGCAGTGCTAAGTGTTGGTGCCATTCCGGTTTTAGTTGATATTGATGAAACACTTACTCTAAACCCTGATGCCGTTCGCAAAGCCATTACATCTAAAACCAAATGCATTATGCCGGTGCATATGTGCGGCAGTATGGCGGATATGGATGCGTTACAATCCGTCTGCGAAGAATACAAACTTTTTTTACTTGAAGATGCCTGCCAAAGCATTGGCGGAACATATAAAGGAAAAAGCCTGGGCACAATTGGTGATGCCGGCACCTTTTCATTTGATTTTGTAAAAACCATGACCTGTGGGGAGGGTGGCGCGGTAATGACCAATAATGAAAATGTTCATATAAAATGCGAAGGTTATACGGATCATGGCCATGATCATAAAGGCATTGACCGTGGTGCAGATTTACATCCTTTCCTGGGATACAATTTCAGATTATCTGAACTACATGCAGCAGTGGGCCTGGCACAGATAAAAAGGGTGGATGAATTTCTTGCCATCCAGAATAAAAATCATATGCTCTTAAAATCAATTTTATCCACTATTCCTGAAATATCTTTCCGCAGTATACCGGACCCTGAAGGAGACAGCTGCACATTTTTAAGCTGGTTTCTTCCATCTGAAGATCTTACCCGTAATGTTGTTGCTGTTTTAAAAGAAAAAGGAACCTTAGCCGGCAATTTTTACTGGTTTGATAATAACTGGCATTATATAAGAAAATGGGATCACCTGAAAAACGCAACCTCTCTTAACCGTTTGCACCAGGATCAAAGGGATGCCTTGACTAAACTGGCACACCAGGATTTTTCCGCCAGTGACCGGGTAATGAGCCGTTGCATTTCTACTTCTATCAGCTTATTGTGGTCCGAAGAGCAAATAAGGGAAAAGGGAGAAAGTATAGTGAAAGCGGTAAAAGAAGTACTAAACAAAGCTGCTGTAACCCGGTAACCGTTAGCATTCTGCTTACAGTGCCGGTATCTGTAAATGGACTTTATCTTTAAAAAGGCCTGGTGTTTAGTCTGGCTTTTTCCCTATAAAAGTGTTCGGTTTACGTTCAAGGTAGTCCACCTGCTCTTTTGAACCAATTCGTATAAATAAAGGAAACGAGATGGCTTTTTGTAGCTGGACCTCTTTTTTACAAACAAAAGATAGGGTTTTAATGTAGAAATTTTGCGGCAATACCCTGATTTTGACGTTTTGCCTGTTAGTATCAACAGTTGGCCTGTAATGCAGTTGTGACAAGCCTTTTAAGGAATTTAACATCATCAGTATAAAGAAAAACACAAGCTTTATGGCCATGGATTGGGATTTGCAGTAAATTTACGGCTTGATTTTTGTGAACCCGGTGAATTTTTTCTGCCCATCGGCCGTTTAAATTTGCCATAGACGAAACCGATCCATGAGCTTAAGCCAAAGTTTACAACAAAAACTCCTTCAAAAATTATCGCCACAGCAAATTCAATTAATGAAATTGCTGCAGGTACCTACGGCCATACTTGATGAACGCATAAAAGAAGAACTGGAAGAAAATCCCGCCCTTGAATTATCAGATGACGCCCATGATGATAACATGGAATCAAAGGATGAATTTGCAGAATCCACATCGGATGATGATTATGAGGATAGTTCATCCGAGGAAAATTATGAGAACATAGATATTTCCGATTATGTGCAGGATGGTGATGATGATATTGCCGATTATAAATTAAGGGACGATAATTATGGTGATCAGGAAGAAAAAACCACCATGCCGTATAAGGTTGAAACCAGTTTTTACGAAGTGTTGGAAGCCCAATTGGGTATGCTGAACCTCGACGAAAGAGGATTTAAAATAACTGAACAAATAATTGGCAGTATTGATGAAGATGGTTACCTGCGCCGTGAAACTTCCGCCATTGTAGATGACCTTGCCTTCCGACAGAATATTGATACCTCCGATGAAGAAGTGGAAGGACTAATCAAACGTATACAGCAATTTGATCCGCCGGGAGTTGGTGCCCGCAACCTTCAGGAATGCCTGTTACTGCAGTTGTTTCGCCAAAAGGAAGAGGGCAAAGAAGTGGATGTAGCCATTATGGCCCTGACCAGGTATTTTGATGAATTTACAAAAAAGCATTACGAAAAAATACAAAAAGGCCTGAACCTTAGCGATGAAGAGTTAAAAGAAGTTATGATACAGATCACCAGGTTGAACCCAAAACCTGGTGGCAATGTTGGTGAAGTGAATAAGGCAGAAAGTTATGTTGTGCCCGATTTTTTTATCACCAACACAGGAGGCAAGCTGGAGCTGACGCTTAACTCAAAAAATGCCCCCGAGCTTCGTATCAGCGAGGGTTACCGGGATATGCTTAAAGAGTACGACCGCGGTTCTAAAAAAGACCGCCGGCAGAAAGAAGCCGTCCTTTTTATCAAACAAAAAATTGATGCGGCTAAATGGTTTATCGATGCTATAAAGCAACGCCAGCATACCTTGCTGAGTACTATGACAGCCATCATGAATCACCAGCATGATTTCTTTTTAACAGGTGATGAAACCAGCCTGAGGCCAATGATCTTAAAAGACATTGCAGAAAAAACCGGTCTGGATATTTCGACAGTAAGCCGAGTAGCCAACAGTAAATTTGTTCAAACTGAATTTGGTACCTATCGTTTGAAATTCTTTTTCAGCGAATCTTTAACTACTGATACAGGAGAAGAAGTTTCAACCCGTGAGGTTAAAAAGATCCTTAGCGACCTGATTGAAGGCGAACACAAGAAAAAACCTTTAAGTGATGAACGCCTGACTGAGTTACTACAGGAAAAAGGTTACAATATTGCCCGCCGTACAGTAGCTAAGTACCGTGAACAATTGAATATTCCGGTTGCCCGGTTAAGAAAAGAATTGTAAAAATAATTTGATAAATAAAAGTATTAAAACCCTTTACAGAAGGGTTTTTTTATAGAGAACCTATGTCTCAAAACAATTCGAAATTTTCGCGTTGTATTAAAATATAAAATTGTCAATTGACGATCATTGATTGCCGTATGTTTGCACGATGATGGTTGCCGAAACTGACAAGAAATTTTCGTTTCACCCGGCATTACAAATTTTTGCCAGGATCGTATCTTATATTTTCCATCCTTTATTTGTACCTGTATATGTTGGCTGGTTCTTTATTTATGTTGCTAGGTTATTCCCCGGTTTATCTGAGTGGGATAAATCAAAATTATTAATAAGCTTCACGGTCAACTATACCGTTTTACCATTGGTGACTATTTTACTTGCAAAGGGTCTCGGCTTTATTCAATCAGTCTATTTAAAAACACAAAAAGACCGTATCATTCCATACGTAGCTACCGGCATTTTTTATTTCTGGGTGTGGTATGTTTTTAAAAACCAATCGCTGCCTAAAGAACTTGTGATGTTCAGCCTGGCTATTTTCCTGGCATCAAGCATGGGGCTGCTGGTAAACAACTACATCAAAGTAAGTATGCATACTATTTCTGCAGGGGTAGTGGTTACGCTGTTTATAATACTAGGGTTAACTGCAGCTTATAATTATGGTCCGTATATTTCAATTGTTTTTCTCCTTGCGGGACTTGTTTGCACTGCCCGTTTGATCAATTCAGATCATCATCCTGTTGAAGTGTATGCAGGTTTGTTATTAGGAATTACTGCACAGTTAATTGCATATTGGTTTGTATAAAGCCCGGCTTTATTATTACTGTTAGCCTTATTTGCGTCACAAACCTGTACGGCGAGACCCTTATTCAGCAATTAACTTTTTCTATACCTTAAAAAGAAAAAGCCCAACCATAGGGTACGGTTGGGGCTTTTTTTCATCCATCCTTGTTTGCGTCCAAATCAGCCATTTAATAGTGTTGATCCGTGCAGATACTGCTGAGATGGGTGGTATATGAACAAGGTAGTTCCGTTCTTGATTGTATTAATAACTTTATTAGCTAATTTTTGAGGTACAGCCGGGCAACCAAAACTTCTGCCCATATATGCTGAATTCAAGCGATTGTCACCAATATACTGGGCGCCATGAACTACGACTGCTCTTGATTCTGCATTATCGTTAAACCCTTTATCTTGTCCGGACAAGCGAAGCGACAAACCATGCTTTCCGAAGTAGGTATTTTTAGTTACATAAAAACCCAGGCTGCTTTGTAATGATTCGTGGCGGTTAGAGAAACGTTTGGCATATTCTAACCCAGAATTTTTTCCATGAGCAACATAAGTGTTTAAAAGAACTTTGAAATTTTTAACATCAATAATATACATCCTCTTTTTATCAGAGGGTTGACTAAAATCAATTACTGTTAAAACATCTGGATTTTGTACAACTCCTTTCTCTTCCAGCTTTTGAAATCCTTTGTATGCGTATACAAGGGCTTGCTTTGTCATACCAAGCTCATCCAACTGAAGGCTATCGTACAGGTTATTAGCTGCTTCAGCCACGGTTGATGACGAAGATGCTACACTTGTTGTCTTAGTTACTGAAACTGTTGGTGTTACCGTTTTGTTATTACTACCGGCCTTTACAACGGGAAGAAGTAAAAAGGTGGCTACCAGGCAGATGACAGATAATGGCAAATAGACTTTTCTCACTTTCCTATGGGTTTTTCGTGGTTATTGGAACGCCACAAGCGTGAAAATATTATGCGTTTGGCACACTTGCAAGCGATCCGTAAATAAATTTTGTTTCAGGGAAAATGGTACGGTGTAATTCCGAGACACGAATTTACTAAACTCCACCCGTTCTAAATCACTTCACTCTGTTAATAACACGTTTCTTAACAATGAATTCAGAACCATAGATACGAAGCAATAAAATAAACATTGATATAAGAAGCGGACCAAAAATAAGACCTATGAAACCAAATAACTGTATGCCTACAATAACTCCAAAAATGGTAATTAATGGATGAATATCACCCAGGCGCTTATTTAAAATGAAACGGAATAAGTTGTCAACCAGGCCAATAAAACCAAACCCCCACACGGCCATTGCAATGCCCTTTCCTGTATGGCCCTGTACAAACATCATTATTGTAAGTGGTACATAAATTAGTGCCGCCCCCACCACGGGCATCATGGCAGCAATGCTTGTTGCCACAAACCATAACAGTGGTTCAGGAATACCAATGATCAGGTAACCAATCAATCCAACAAAACCCTGTATCAAAGCTATTAATGGAATACCAATAACATTTGAAATCACCATAGTCCGCACCTCTCTTCCTATCAGTTCTACATTTCCGTCTTTAAGTGGGATATATTCATATAAGGCTTCTTCCATTCTGCGGCCATTTACCAGCATAAAATACAATATGAAATACATGGTGGAAATCAGTGTCAGTGTATTGATGGTTATGCCTAAAACTTTAGGAAGCAACTCAGCCAACTTTGGACCTAATTTTTCAATGGCATTTGGATCCACTAATTGATACCCTATTTTTTGTTTGATCTGTGCCGCTACTGTTTTTAAAGAATTGATCAATTCAGAAGAATGGGATACCACGTAACTGATCTTTGCATACATTATGTTACCCAGAATGCCAATGGGCATCAATATAACAAAGAACGAAAGCAGCATCAGGATCCAGGCTGCCTTTGCATTTGACCATTTCTTTTTTTCTGTTAGGTAAAACATTCGCTCCCGCATAATAATGTAAAATGTAACAGCCCCTAAAAAAGCGGAAAGAAAGAACCATAGTTCCCTGAAAAGTACGATCCCCAAAAAGATAATTATGGCAATAAACGCTACCTGCCTCAAAAGGTTGGTGTCTATGGTATTGTTATTCATGTTTTATTATACCCCTGAAATTAACTAAAGGCAATTGAACAATAAATTTTTATACCACCACAGCCATTCTATCTTATTTTGCTTACATCACAAGAAGGAAATGGTTTTTACACAACCACGGTTTTCCATTTTCCTTTCTTAAATAAAATATAGGCGGCTACGGCTATTGCCGTTTCGGCCACGGGTATTGCAATAAAAGAACCAGTTGTTCCCATACCTAACCAGGTTGTAAGTAAATAGGCAAGTGGAATCTGGAAACACCAAAAACCTATCAGGTTAATAAGTGTTGGCGTTTTGGTATCGCCTGCGCCATTCAAGGCCTGGATCATTACCATCCCAATGCCATAAAACACATAACCGGTTCCAATGATCTGTAAAGCCCGGGTACCTATACTATGCACTTCTGCATCTTTTGTAAATATGCCAATGATGGGTGATGCAAAAAAAAGGAACAACAACATTACACCTGCCATAAAAATGGCATTGTACTTTGCTGTAAGCAAAACACTTTTTTCTGCCCGGTCAGGTTTTTTTGCTCCTAGATTTTGCCCAACCAATGTGGCGGCGGCGTTACTTAATCCCCATGCCGGTAAAATAAAAAAAACAACATTTCTTATGGCTACCTGGTATCCAGCAGATGCTTCTGTTCCTCCGGTATGTGCTACCAGAATGGCTAATGCGATCCAGCTACCGGATGCAATAATGAATTGAAGGGTGGCTGGCCAGGCGATGGTAACAAGACTTTTCATGAGCGGGAAATCAATCTTAAAATGTTCTCCTCTCATATGAATGGAGTTGGTGCCTTTCAAAAGATAATAAACCTGGTAGGCAACACCGGTTCCCCGGCCAATTACGGTTGCAATGGCGGCGCCTTTTAATCCCCACACATGGATTAACAACGGGCAAAGAATGATATTGGTTAAGCTGGCTATCCAAAGGCTACGCATTGCAATAGCAGCATTCCCGGCTCCCCTGAAAATCCCATTGATCAAAAACAGCAGCATAATAACCAGGCTGCCACCCAACATTATACGGGTAAATGGGGCACCTTCTTTCACAACTTCGGGACTGGCACCCATGATACGTAAAATATCTGCAGCGAAAAAAATCCCGATCACGCTGATCACAATGGTTACCATTATAGCAAGCATAATGGCTTGCATACCTGCATGGGAAGCGGCCGTTGTATCCTTTTCACCAATTCGCCGTGCTACTAATGCAGTTGCCGCTGTGCTTAAGCCAATAGCGATTGAATAAACGATGGTTATTACCGATTCGGTTAAACCTACTGTGGCAATTGCATTTTCACCAAGCTTACCAACAAAAAACATATCCACCACTGCAAACACTGATTCCAGGCTAAGTTCCAGGATCATGGGTACAGCCAGTAAAACAATTGCCTGGCGTATGCTGCCTTGTGTATAATCATATTCATCTCCCCTTAACGATCGTTTGATCAGGGAAAAAAATATAAAAAATTTATTATTATAGGTAGTTGTTACCTGCGACATATAAAGTGAATTAAAATAGTAAGAATAAAGAAAACAATGGCAGGAGCCATTAAAAAGAAAATAAACGGTCGACCTTAAAATATAAACGGTTGAAGATAGAGCTTCATATGCAAAAGCTTTAGATAAGCGAATCTATAGCAATTCCTGAAAAATAAAAAAAAGCAGTTTTTATTCTTGCATCAGTTGTAAGTATTGTTGAATGAATTGTTCTTTAAACTTGCGGCGATACTGCATAACAAACCTGGGGTGTGGAACAGATGTTATGGTTTCAAACCAATGGTGTTTTTCATTTAATGCAGACAGGTATTTGTAGTTCTTTTCACCCCCAATGCATATACATAGTTTCCTGTTTGTTTTGTAGGATACCAGGTGCTCTATACTTTTTATAATAAACGGTTCCACAGCCGTTAGCAACTCTTTATCATCGTAATAATTAATATTTTTTCCGTCTTTTATAAAACCCATTGGACAAACCGAGCCAATAAAAAATTGGGAATAGAATTTTTTCACGCCGCCATAGGTTTCAATCACATCATAAATAAACTCTGCCGAAATTTCAGAACCTTCTCTAAATGGGTGTTGAATGCCACAATACCCTGAAAGTTGTTTGGGTGCCGTGAAATTTATTCCTGTAATACCGGCACCAAACCTGCCTGGATTTATCCCAAGAAAAAGAGTTCTTTCCATTTGATCGTTATAAAACTTCCTGCAGAACGTTTTTAAGATCTCCATCACTACTTCACTTTGCTGCGGATATAACCATTCTATGTTATTAGGTAGTTGTTGCGGTTTAAAAGTCTTGTAATAAGAAATAATGTGATCTCCCCAGGTCATAAACTCAATTAAAGTTGCAAAATAACGTACCGATGATTGCACCCCATTGAAAAATTTCTCACAGTAATGATTAGCCGCTGAAACAGATTAAATAAGAAGTGGCACCTCATCAGTAGGGCTGGCAAGAAGATTGACTGTATAGGCAATGGACATCCTTAATGTATAAACCAGTTGTATCAAAAGGAGCTTAATGAAGATAGATATTTATCCCGGAGAACCCTTTCCGCTGGGAGCCACTTGGGATGGCGAAGGGGTAAATTTTGCACTATACACTGAAAATGCGACGGGTGTGGAGTTGTGTTTATTTAATTCTACAACAGAAAAACATGAAACCCACAGGATAAAATTAAAAGAACGGTCTAACCATGTATGGCATACCTATATCCCTGAATTACAACCGGGGCAACTTTATGGTTACAGGGTCTATGGCCCTTATGAACCACACCAGGGTCACCGGTTCAACCCAAATAAATTACTGATAGACCCTTACGCAAAAGCTGTTTCAGGAACCATTCAATGGCATGACTCCCTGTTTGCATACCAGATTGGCCACCCCGACGAGGATCTTAGTTTCAGTGAAACAGACAGTGCTCCCTTTGTTCCCAAATCTGTAGTTATTGATGCAAGGTTTAACTGGGAAGGAGATGAGCATCCAAAAATTCCTTACCACCAGACCATCATTTACGAAACTCATGTAAAAGGATTTACAAAACTTCATCCGTCCATTCCTGAAAACATTCGCGGCACATATGCCGCTATTGCACATCCTGCTTCCATTGAGTACTTGAAAAAATTGGGCATCAATGCTATTGAGTTGATGCCTGTACATCATTTTATAACTGACAGGCATTTAAGGGAAAATAATCTTACCAATTATTGGGGTTATAATTCCATTGGCTTTTTTGCACCTGATGTGCGGTTTTATTCCGGCGACGGCTCGACGGGTGGGCAGGTAAGGGAATTTAAAAATATGGTGAAGGCACTTCACAAAGCAGGTATAGAGGTCATACTTGATGTAGTTTATAATCATACAGGTGAAGGCAATCACCTTGGCCCGACTGTTTCATTCAGGGGTATTGACAATAAATGCTATTACAGGCTTACCGACGACAGGAGGTTTTACATGGATTATACGGGCACCGGTAATACGCTTAATGCCCGCCTGCCAAATGTGCTTCGTATGATCATGGATAGCCTGCGCTATTGGGTGCTGGAAATGCATGTGGATGGTTTTCGTTTTGACCTGGCTTCTGCACTTGCAAGAGAGTTGCATGATGTGGACCGGTTAAGTGCTTTTTTTGATATTATTCACCAGGATCCGGTCATATCTCAGGTAAAACTGATTGCAGAACCCTGGGATGTTGGAGAAGGTGGTTACCAGGTTGGTAAATTTCCACCTGGCTGGGGTGAATGGAATGGAAAATACAGGGATTGCATGCGTGATTTCTGGCGGGGTGCCGATAGTATGTTGTCTGAATTTGCTGAACGGTTTACCGGCAGTTCCGATCTTTATAAAAACGATTACCGAAGGCCAACAGCCAGCATCAATTTTATAACAGCGCATGATGGTTTTACATTGACCGATCTTGTATCGTATAACGAAAAACACAATGAAGCAAATGGTGAAGCCAATAATGATGGAGAAAGTCACAACCGCTCCTGGAACTGCGGTGTAGAGGGGCCTACTGATAACAAAGAAATTATTGAGCTACGTAACAAACAAAAACGGAATTTCTTAACAACATTATTCTTATCGCAAGGGGTACCAATGATTGTTTCGGGTGACGAAACTGGCCGGACACAGATGGGTAACAACAATGCTTATTGCCAGGATAACGAAATTTCATGGATCAATTGGGCTGCTGCCGATCTTAACCTGCTGAACTTTACAAGCCGGCTTATTCATTTTTATAAAAACCACCCTGTATTCACAAGGAAACGCTGGTTTAAGGGTGTGCCCATCAAAGGTGTTGGGTTGGAAGATATAGCCTGGTTTTTGCCCGATGGAAACGAAATGTCTGAAGACGCCTGGAAACAGGATTTTGCCAAATCACTAGGTGTTTATCTTAATGGAAGGGCCCTTCGTTCTGTTGGCAAAAAAGGAGAACCTATTATTGATGATAACTTTTATATCATTTTCAACGCCGCACACCACGGCCTGTTTTACAAACTTCCACATGAAAAATTTGGACATACCTGGATCAAAATCATTGACACACATACTGGGCAGGTTGATGAACCCTCTGGTATATACAGAACTGACGATACCATTGAAGTTTCAGAACGATCTATCGTTGTGTTGAAACAACCTTTATCATAACATGAAAATCAGTAAACGAACCCTGGGTGTGGTTTATACTAAAGAATTTGCCGATGTAAAAGTTTGGGCACCTTTAGCCAAATCACTCAAGCTTCTTGTAAATGAAAAGGAACTACAGCTGCAACCAGCAGATTTTGGATACTGGCGTTTATCAACAGATTTATTACAACCTGGAACCACCTATCAATTTATTGTTGATGATAATAAACCTTTACCTGATCCCTGTTCTTTATCACAACCTGAAGGTGTACACGGGCCTTCAGAAGTAATTGACCTTTCCGAATACGAATGGACAGATACAAGTTGGAAAAATCCTCTGCTGGAAGAGTATATTTTTTATGAAGTACATACGGGTTGCTTTACGCAACAGGGAACATTTGCTGCAATAGAAGAGAAGCTGGATCATTTAATATCCCTGGGTATCACAGCCATAGAACTCATGCCTGTGGCGCAATTCCCGGGGACACGGAACTGGGGATATGATGGAGTATTTCCTTATGCGGTTCAAAATAGTTACGGTGGGGCAAAGGCATTGCAACACTTTATTGATACCTGTCACCAAAAAGGTTTAGCCATTGTGCTGGATGTGGTTTACAACCACCTTGGGCCTGAAGGAAATTATTTAGGTTTTTACGGCCCCTATTTTACAGATAAATATAAAACACCCTGGGGTGGGGCACTCAATTTTGATGATGTGTATTGTGATGGCGTACGGGACTATTTTATTGAAAATGCCATGATGTGGCTCCGGGATTTTCATGTTGATGCGTTACGTATTGACGCAGTACATGCTATTAAAGATTTTAGCCCTATACATGTTTTGCGTGAATTAAAATCAAGAGTAAATGACCTGATGCTGGAAACCGGGAAGAGCTATTACCTCATTGCAGAAATGGACCTGAATGACCCCCGCTATATCAACCCGATAGAAAAGGAAGGGTTTGGTCTTGATGCCCAGTGGATTGACGAGTTTCATCATGCACTAAGGGTAACCGCAGGTGGCGAACCAAATGGCTACTATTCAGACTTCAACGGAGTTGAACATTTGGCAAAAGCATATAGCGACGCTTATGTGTATGATGGACAATATTCGCCGCATCGAAAGAAAAAATTCGGAATCAAGGCAAAAAATAACCCGGGCCGGCAATTTGTTGTTTTTTCGCAGAATCACGACCAGGTTGGCAACCGTATGCTTGGCGAAAGAACCAGTACGCTTCTAAGTTTTGAAATGCAAAAGTTACTGGCAGGTGCTGTCATGGTCAGCCCTTTTTTACCCATGTTATTTATGGGAGAAGAATGGAGAGAACCCAACCCGTTTTTATATTTCGTTAGTCATGCGGATCCCGGTTTAGCAGAAGCAGTTCGAAAAGGTCGTAAAGAAGAATTTGCAGCGTTTCATTTACAGGGTGACGCTCCGGATCCCATGGCCGAGGAAACCTTCCTGAGATCAAAACTGCAATGGAAACTGATAAACAATCAGCCACACAAGACCATGCTCAAGTATTACACAACACTTATCCATTTACGCAAATGTTGCAAATCGCTTTCTGAATTAAACCGAACGCAATTACAGGTTGAACATCAAAAGGAAAATAATACACTAACACTACAAAGATGGGCTGGTGATGAACATATTATCTGCCTGATGAATTTTTCCAAAACCCGGCAAAACATAATGTTACCCTCTGTTGCTGGCGGATGGAAAAAAATATTTGATTCGGCCCATCCTGACTGGCTTGGACCAGAGCCAGGTCCAGGGGAGATTTATACTGGTATTAACCATTCCAATGAATTAACCATACAGTCAGAATCGATACTGATCTATACCAATCAATAGAACACCTTTTTATTTATGTATAACCCCGGGTCAACATACCGAATTCAATTTCATAAAGACTTTTCGTTGCAGACATTCGAAGCCATCATACCTTATTTAAAAAAATTGGGAATAAGATCAGTGTACGCTTCTCCCGTTTTTGCAGCAACACCAGGTTCAATGCATGGCTACGATACATGGGATGCCAACAGAATCAATCCTGAAATCGGATCTATTCAACAACTAAGAGAAGTCATACAGAAATTAAAAGAAGAACACATTGGCTGGGTACAGGATATTGTTCCTAACCATATGGCATATGACCCGGGCAATCCATGGATATTTGATTTTTTGGAAAAAGGTCCCCGGTCAAGGCATGCAGCTTATTTTGATACATGGGATCATATTTCGGGCGGCAACCGTATCATGGTTCCCTTTTTAGGCCAGGATCTCAAAACAGCCATAGACCACCAGGATTTAAAACTTGCTTTACAAAATGGTCGTTTTGTTTTTACCTATTATGATGTTGCTTACCCTTTACATCCCAGATCGTATATAACGATTTTGTCCAAACAAGATTCCCGGCAATCAATCAAGCAACTTTTAGAACAACTGGAAAAAATACAATCGATCAATGATTCCTCATTATTCACTGAACAATGGAATCAATTTCTTGAACAGCTTAATGAAAGCGTAAAGAACAAACTGGTGCAACAGCACATTGATGAAGTATTGGATAAATGTAATAACGATCCTTCGCTACTCTATAATATTCATGAAGAACAATGCTATCGGTTATGTCATTGGCAGGAAACAGACCAGTACATCAATTATCGCAGGTTTTTTACGGTAAACGGGTTGATTTGCCTGAATATTCAGCGTGCAGAAGTATTGAATGATCATCATACACTCATCCGTTGTTTTGTTGAAGAAGGATTATTTGATGGATTGCGAATAGACCATATTGACGGTCTGTACGATCCTTCTCGTTACCTGCAACAGCTAAGAGAGCTGACCAGCAAAGAAACCTATATTGTAGTTGAAAAAATACTGGAACCCGGTGAAGTATTGCCGATAGATTGGCCGGTTCAGGGAACATCAGGTTACGATTTTCTTTCGCTTGTGAACAACCTGTTGACTCAAAAAAATAATGAACCGGCTTTTACTTCATTTTACAGGGAACTGGCAAATAACGATAAGGCGATAGAAGAACAGATCCGTCAAAAAAAAGCTGGCATACTTTATCAGCATATGCGTGGCGAACTGGATAATCTTTTTCAGCTATTTATGCGATCGAACCTGTTGGCTGAAAATGAATATTCACAAATGCGGACAGAAGACATCAAAACAGTTATTGCTGAATTTTTAATTCATTGTCCTGTGTATCGTTTTTATGGAAACAGTTTTCCGTTTGATCAGGAAGAAGTGATAGCCCTTGAGCTTGTCTTCGACAAAATAAAATCACATAGACCCGATCTATCTGCTGCGTCAGACCTGCTTTATAATGTATTGCTTGTAAAACCAATTACAGAACCAGAAGAATATAAAAAAAAGGCATTGCATTTTTACCAGAGGTGTATGCAGATAACCGGACCGCTTATGGCAAAGGGGGTTGAAGATACTTTGATGTATACCTACCATCGTTTTATTGGTCACAATGAAGTGGGGGATGCTCCCGGTGCTTTTGGTATAACGGCATCTGCATTTCATACTGCCATGAAAAAAAGACAAAAACACTGGCCACTTGCTTTAAATGCAACATCAACTCATGATACAAAAAAAGGTGAAGATGTCAGGGCCCGGTTGAATGTTCTGTCTGAAATGCCGCAGGAATGGTTTACAATAATTAAAGAATGGCAACTGCTCAACTTCTCACTTAAACAAAATAATATACCTGGGGCCGCCGATGAATATTTTATTTACCAGGTTTTGACAGGCAGCTATCCTTTACCGGGTGAAGAAACTGAAATTTATCCGGAAAGACTTACTGCCTATTTGCAAAAAGCATTACGGGAGGCCAAACAACATTCCAACTGGACAAACCCTAATGAAGAATATGAAAACGCTACAATACAATTTGCAATTAAGTTATTAGATCGACGACGGCCTTTTTGGAAAAGTTTCCAGGATTTTCAACAGAAAATTATTGATCATGGTATTTTAAATTCTTTTGCGCAAACCATTTTAAAATTTACTTGTCCTGGTGTGCCTGATGTTTACCAGGGGTGTGAGTTATGGGATTTTAGCTTTGTAGACCCGGACAACCGCAGGCCTGTTGATTACAAAAAAAGAGATACGTTATTGCAGGATCTGCAGGACCATTTCAATACTGAGAACTTATTTTCTAAACTCTGGCAAAAACGATACAATGCACAAATAAAACTCTGGCTTACTCATAAGCTTCTGCAATTACGGGAAAGTGAACAACTTTTGTTTTCCAGGGGTGAGTATTTTCCGCTGGAAACAAAAGGAATTTATAGCGAAAACGTTTTTGCTTTTGCCCGAAAACAGCACCGAAGCTGGTGCATTATTGCTATTCCATTGCATACAGTAAGCCTTTGCCAATTACAACAAAAAGAGATCAATGAAATAGATTGGGAAAACACGAAATTGATTTTACCAAAGGGACTGGACATTGTATGGGAGAATTTGCTGGACAACAAAAAAGACAGTTTCGGGGAACATATCGAGGTAAGCCAATTATTTCAACACCAGCCGTTTGCTATTTTAAAAGGTAAACAATCAAGTGAAAGGGGTGCCGGAATCTTATTGCATATCACATCTCTTCCTTCACCTTTTGCAATTGGTGATATGGGTCCTGAAGCGTATAAGTTTATAGATTTGCTTTATCGCAGCAACCAAACGTGGTGGCAAATTTTACCATTGAACCCAACTGAATCCGGTCAGGGCCATTCACCGTACAGCTCCGTATCATGCTTTGCAGGTAACCCCTTCTTAATAAGCCCACAACTATTGGTAAAAGAAGGTTTGTTGCAGCAAAAAGATATTAATGGTTATTACCAAAACCCTTCCGATGAAGTTGATTTTAAAAAGGCGGAAGAAATAAAAACAGAGCTGCTTATTACCGCATTTAAAAATTATAAACAGCGTAATCCATCCTTGAAAAAAGCATTTGTTGAATTTCGCGAAAAGGAAAGTTCATGGCTTAATGACTATGCCCTGTATGTTGTTCTGAAAAAACAATATGACGGCAAGCCCTGGTACCAATGGGAGGACAAACACAAACTTCACAACAAAAAAATTCTTGGTGAACTGGAGATGAATAAAGCAGACGAACTTGAATTTATCTGCTGGATACAGTTTATCTTTTTTCACCAATGGTCAGAATTGAAAAAATACGGTCACAAATGGGGAATACATCTTATTGGCGATCTACCTATTTATGTCAGTTATGATTCGGCAGATGTATGGTCGCAGCGTGAAATTTTTGCTCTTGATGAAAATGGGAACCCTACTGGTTTGGCAGGTGTGCCGCCGGATGCTTTTAGCGAGGATGGACAGTTATGGGGCATGCCTGTTTATAACTGGGAAATACTTAAAAAAAGAAATTTTGACTGGTGGATTCTGAGGCTCAAAAAAAACCTGGAGCTGTATGAGCTTATACGCCTGGACCATTTCAGGGCATTTGCAGATTATTGGGAAATACCGTCTGATGCAGAAAGTGCAAAAAAAGGTACCTGGAAAAAAGGGCCTGGTGCTGCATTATTTGAAGCCATGCAGAAGGCCCTGGGTACATTACCATTAATTGCGGAGGATCTGGGCGAAATCAATGAAGCGGTTTATCATTTAAGAGACCGGTTTGAATTCCCAGGGATGAAAGTGCTTCAATTTGCGTTTGATGAAAATATATCGCAATCCGAGCATAGTGCACATAATCATTCAGGCAATTTTGTAGTATATACAGGCACCCATGACAACAACACGATACTGGGTTGGTATAACCATGAAGCAGACACGGACACTAAAAGACGTATACAAGAATATGCCGGGATAGAAATAAATAGTGACAATGTAGTTACCTGGCTTAACCGGCTGGCTTATGCATCTGTAGCAAACCTTGCAATATTACCCTTGCAGGATATTCTTGCCCTGGATGAAACAACACGGATGAACAAACCTTCTACCATTGAAAATAATTGGAGTTGGAGATTATTACCAGGCCAGGTCACAACTGAAACAGAAGATAGGCTGGCGCAGTGGACGTGGCTATATAACCGTTAGAAAAACGACCGGGTTCGCCGGTCGTTTATGTCAGAATCCATCATAATTGCCCCCGGGCCCATCATTATGATAACTTTGCCTGGGCCTTTCTTTAATAGCTTTGGTTTTCAATGATAAGTTCTGTTTTTGTTCAAATTGGTCCTTTGTTTCTTTTTTGATGGATTTATTACCCCTGTCCTCTTCATCAGGGGTCATCCTCTCTGATGAAACCATCTTTTTCATAGCAAGCATTTGATTACTTTACCTCAAAAAGAATGCTGATTTACATTTATTAAATAATTTATTTGGCACACAACATCATGTTTTCGAATAAATAACACTTTATACAAAACATACTCTGTTTAGTTAAATAAAGAATTAAGAGTAAAACCCCGATTTGGCCCCCACAGCCGATAATAATAATCCGGTTGTCTAAAAACCTTTTTCCTTTATCCAACAGCCTGGAATTTTGTAACCTATGATGAAACGTCACAGGTTTACTACCATTGAAGAAGTTCAACAGGCTCATTACCTTTTGCAAACCGGCACACTGGTAGCGAGGCGAAAACAGGGTTTTTATACTATTGAGTTGTTTCAACTGGCTGACTGTTACCTGGAAGTTTTCAGGCATACTCACTTCAATGTCATCATAAAAGTGAACCGCTTTTCGGATACATCTTACCTGGATCCCTATCTTAAATCTATTAACATCCGTTCCGTTATTTCTTAGGGTTGTTTCCTGCCGTGATTGCTCACTAATAACCCATGCTGAATCCGATCCTTGTCCTTTTGTACTGCCAAAACTGGCTTTCGTGTAACATTTTTCCCTATCCCTGTTACTAAGAATACGTTTGCACCTGTAAATGAACAACAGGAACCAACATTCAAAAATTTTCAATCTAAAGGTTATGAAACCGATCTTACTGCTTATTGCAGCCTTTGTAACGATCAGCGCACAGGCCCAGGTTACAGGCATTGCCAAAGACGACCAGGGAAACCCTTTAACCGGCGCCACTATTACTTTATTTAAGGCAAAAGACACATCAGTTGTAAAACTGGCCGTTTCAAATAACGGGAACTATAGCTTTTCCGAGGTGGAAGAAGGCGAGTACCGAATAGGTGCATCTTATGTTGGTTATAATTCCGTTCTTTCTGCTCCTTTTAAGGCAAATGGTGAGGCGGTCACAGCACCATCCATCCAGCTTACAAAAGCCGCAGCTGATCTTAAAGGAATTGTGGTAACGGCTAAAAAGCCGATTGTTGAGGTTAAGGCAGACAAAACCATTCTTAATGTAGAGGGCACAATCAATGCAGTGGGATCTGATGCCCTTGACCTTTTACGTAAATCACCAGGTGTAACTGTTGATAAAGATGATAACCTGAGCCTAAGCGGAAAGAATGGTGTTCAGGTGTATATCGATGGAAGGCCTTCGCCATTGTCTGGACAGGATCTGGCGCAGTATTTAAAATCACTGCCATCCTCACAGATTGAGGCAATTGAACTTATTACTAACCCTTCTGCCAAATATGAAGCTGCGGGTAATGCGGGTATCATCAATATCCGCCTCAAAAAAAATAAGTCATTTGGTACCAACGGATCTGTAAATGCAGGTTATAATGTTGGAACGTATTCAAAATACAATGCAGGCTTTTCCTTAAATCACAGGAACCAATACATAAATGTTTTTGGTAACTACAATTATAATGAAGGAAAGAACCTGAACAACCTGACCATCAGCCGTACTATTGTAGACAGTCTTTTTGATACCAGGAGTGAAATGATCTTCAACAATAAAAGCCACAACTTTAAAGCAGGCGCTGAC
>DASTMJ010000267.1:0-10798 GCA_035714205.1 Flavisolibacter sp.
ACGAAGAAGAGGAAGGCAACTAATGTCTAATAGATATGGCCCTGGGTCATTAGAGAGTGCAGTTTAAGAATTTATCGATGAGGTGGATCAATTCACCATAGTTGCAGGAAGTTTTAAATGGAAGAAAAAGGAAATTCCCAACAAGGCAAACCTCAAAGGAAGAATTGCCGCTAGGAGGATATTTTTTATGCAAACAATGTGGTAGCAATATAACCGGAAGCGGACTTGATGGCAAAGCAACAGATTATCGGTTCGATATTGGCCGAAAAATTGGTTTTAAAAGAAAATCATTATCGAGCCATAAAATTAAAAGGCATCGTTTCTCTGATATGTAGGCCAGGTAAGAATTTCAAAGGGTCAAAAAATAAGGAAAGCTCCGAAAATTCGGAGCTTTCCAATCTGGTGCCCGAGACTGGATTCGAACCAGCACGCCGTTTCCAGCGCCACCACCTCAAGGTGGTGCGTCTACCAATTTCGCCACCCGGGCAACCTTAGGGGCAGCAAATGTATTTATTTTCTTAAAACAATTCGAAAAGTTGTGCCTTTCCCAGGCTCTGAATTTTTTACCGTTAAACTTCCTTTGTGATATTGTTCAATAATCCGTTTTGATAAACTAAGTCCCAGGCCCCAACCACGTTTTTTTGTGGTAAAACCGGGTTTGAAAACCCTGGAGATATTTTCTTTCCGAATGCCTTTACCGGTATCTGTCACATCTATTACCACGTTATCAGCATGGTTTTTTATATCAATAACAATGGAACCTTTGCCCTCCATGGCATCCAAGGCATTTTTTAAAAGGTTTTCAATCACCCAGTCAAAAAGCGGGGCAGAGATCTTTACCGGGATCAGGTGAACGTTATGTGTAATCAAGTTAAAACTTACTTTGCCACCGGCTCTTTTACGTATATATTCCATCATGTGCTGTACCTGCTCAATAATATTTTTTTCTTCCAGCTGCGGTGTGCTTCCAATTTTTCCAAACCTGTCCGACACCAGTCTAAGCCTTGTGACATCTTTTTCTATTTCGGGTACAAAACTTTCATCTTTGTGTGTTTCTTTTAAAATCTCTACCCAACCTTCCAGGGAAGAAACAGGTGTACCCAGCTGGTGTGCTGTTTCTTTTGCCATTCCTGCCCAAAGGTGATTTTGCGTTGATCTGTAACTGCTTTTTAGAGCTAACAATGTGATCAGGATAAACAATCCCACAATAAACAATTGTACAATGGGGTAATAGCGTACCTCTGTCAATAACCTGCTATGCCCGAAATAATAGTTATTGATCCGGGAAGAATCAAGCGGATCGATCCAGGTGACAGGGGCATTTTCTGATTTAAATTCCTGCAGGGTATTATCAAGATATTTTGGGTTTTCCTTTAATTCAATTGTATCCAGGTTAATAAATTCTATAATACTATCCTTTTCATTTGCCCAGATAATTGGAATATCATCGTTGTTCTGAATGATCTTTAAGTGTAACCGGGTGTCGCCTGTATTATTGGGATTCAGTAAAGATGTGCTGGCCTCAACCCATTCTTCAACTTTCTGCCGCTCCTCTTTTTCAATTTTTTTTGCCAGGTATGATGAATATCCAATAGTGCCACTTACTATCAAAATAGCAATAACTGCTAAAAGCGTTCGCCAGTTTCTGAGTTGACCAAACATAACTTAAAAATAAGTCTGAAATCCGAAGTTGTACCATGCGGTCTTTGCCTGATGTGTTGATCAACCGTACTTGCTCCTGGTTTATGCATATTTCAATTACAGATTATTAATCCGGCATCTCTTATTTTTGAATACATAAATATTCTATTTGACTACGCCACCATCAGTTGCAATTGTTATTTTAAATTGGAATGGCCGATCGTTCCTTGAAAAATTTCTTCCTTCGGTTACAGCTACTGTTTACTCCAATTTTAGAATTATAGTTGCCGACAATGCCTCTACAGATGACTCCATTTTTTTCCTGGAAAAAAATTATCCTTCTTTGGAAATTATAGTGCTTGAACAAAACTTTGGATTTGCCAGGGGATATAACGAAGCACTTAAAAAAATAACAGCAGACTATTATGTTTTGCTGAACTCAGATGTGGAAGTTACTCCCGGATGGCTGCCACCCCTGATTGAATTATTGGAGAAAGATGAAAGAAATGCTGCCTGCCAGCCAAAGATCCTGAACTACAACCAAAAAGAATTGTTTGAATATGCGGGTGCGGCAGGAGGGTGGATAGATGCCTTTGGTTATGCCTTTGCCCGGGGAAGATTGTTTGACGTTTGTGAAAAGGATACTGGCCAGTATGATTCCATTCAACCCATATTCTGGGCCACAGGGGCGGCACTGGTCATTAAAAGCAAAACCTTTCACCAGTTAAATGGTTTTGATGGCTACTTTTTTGCACATATGGAAGAGATTGATCTTTGTTGGCGTTTACAACTGGCCGGCTATAAATTGTTCTGTTGTCCTCAGTCCATTGTTTATCATGTGGGTGGTGGTACGCTGCCAAAAGGGGCTTCTAAAAAAACTTTTTTAAACTACCGGAACAATATCATTATGCTGGCCAAAAACCTCCCCTGGAAAGAAAAATGGTGGAAAGTACCCTTCCGGCTTGCGCTTGACCAGGTTTCTGCCCTGAAGGTTTTATTACAGGGAGATTTTGGCTATTTCAGGGCGGTGATAAAAGCACACCTGGCTTTTTTTTACTGGGTACTATTTATCAAAAAAAAGGGTGTAGATGGCAGGAAGCCGTTAAAAAGGCTTGATGGAGTGTATAATGGAAGTATTGTTCAGCAATATTTTTTAAACAAGAAGAGGTTCTTTAGCCAGGTTGTGCAGAAAGAAATTGAAAAAGGCGTTTAATTCTTTTAACAATTTGCGTTCATCCATTATTTTTGCACCACAAAATTTCACTATGGACTATCGTCAGGAAGAATATCATGAGGAATTAGAGAAAGTTCAGGACCGCGACTTTACTCATAACTGGGTTTCTTCATCTGCTTTTATATTTTATTTGTCTGTTTTCTGTTTGATGGCTTTTTTCTTTGGCAGTTGTTACAGGTTATATAACCAACGATATGTAAATAGTAAGCCTGAAAAAGTAGTGATACAGGAGAGCACCCAGTATACACCAAAATATACTACGCCTAAATAAAGAAAATTTTTTGCTGCAATAGTTTCAATACTTATTTTTGCAACCCCTTAAAGTTCTTATATAACGCGGAAGTAGCTCATTTGGTAGAGCACGACCTTGCCAAGGTCGGGGTGGCCGGTTCGAGCCCGGTCTTCCGCTCAGAAAATCCATCCGCTGAGGATGGATTTTTTTTGGAGCCCTGGTGGTGGAATTGGTAGACACGCAGGACTTAAAATCCTGTGACCCGCAACGGTCGTATCGGTTCAAGTCCGATCCGGGGCACTAGCTTTAAAAACCCTTGTCAATTTATTGGCAGGGGTTTTTTGTTTTTACCCTGTTTTTTTTAAGCAAGGCATTATACAATAAATCCTTTCACCCTCTGGGGGCTGAAAGGATTTATGGAGTCAGTTGAAAATGATTTAAGATCCAAACGAATACTGGTATTCGATCTTGCCTGTTAACTCCTTTTGTTTATTATAAATCGCTTCTTTGGTCTTCAATCCCTGGTTGTTGTATTGATAACGCCAGATCAGGTATCGATCGCTGTTGGAAGGAACTGTAATTTTTTGAATAACCTGGTTGGAGGATGAATATTCAAACATGTATTCCGGTAGTAAACGTTTTGCTTTTTGATTGTACCGCACAATATCAGTCAGGCGGTTATTGGCATCATAGTAATAATAAAAAGGTTCTGCTTTCACCCCTTTACGTGTTTCCTGTTCTTCAATAATATTACCTGATTCATCTTTTTTAAAATCTACGTAAGTTGTATCAACTTTGTTCTTAATACGGAGCATTCTCCAAATTGCATTGTCCTGATACTGCCAAAGGTGTTGTTCTGTTTCGGTTGTTTTTTTGGCCGAATCGGTGGAAGATGAGTTTACAGAGAGCAGGTTTCCTTCAGGTGAATAAGAATAGATTGTGGTAGTAGTGGCAAAATCACTGCTGTCCACCGTTTTAATAACATGTCCATTACCATCAATTAAAGATAAAAGCATAGATTGCTTTGACATACCTGAACGGGCAACGGTTTTCAGGGTTTGTGCCGCAGATGAAAAATATTGCTCAACAAAAAAATCTTCGCTGCGGGTATTGTTTTCATCATAGCTATTCAAAACCACACGGCTAACCTTGTTGGTTTGATATGCTTTCAGCATAGCAGATGTTTCTTTAGTGCCAATAATATCTTTATAGTAATGTTGTGCAAAACAGGGCAGGGTAAGCAGCAGTATCAAAGAAGCCAACAGATGTTTCATGAAGAATTGTTTTTCGATAGTGAATACAAAAGCCTTATTAACTCTTGTATTCGTGATATGGTTTATCTCCAAAAATAATTAATGCTTTTGTGAATACAGCATACAATCGGTAAAGTGTAATTTTTGTACCTATTTTTAAGAAAAATTTTGCGTGTCGCATCAACCAGAACGAAAAGAAAAAGACTGCTTAAACTGTGGAAATCTTGTCAGGGGACGTTATTGCCATGTTTGCGGCCAGGAAAATATTATACCCAAACAAAACTTTTGGGGACTAATCCGGCATTTTATTTATGATATTTTCCATTTTGACGGGAAATTCTTTGATACACTGCGTTACCTGATTTTCAGGCCTGGCTTTGTTCCAAAGGAATATATAAAAGGAAAACGTAACAGTTATCTTGATCCCATACGGATGTATTTATTTACATCGGCTGTATTTTTCCTTGTGTTTTTTTCTATTGAAGATGTTTCGAAAATTTTCGATTCTACTGATAAAAAAAGTATGACACGGCTGGAACGGTATTCGAAAGCCGCAGCAATTAAATTCCAACTTCAGCAGAACCCTTCAGATAGCTTATTGAATTACAAACTTGCTTTATTGCTGGATACAACAAAGAGGATCAAACTTAAAAAAACAGACAGTGTTTACAGTGATAGTTTTAGTATTCTCCTTGAAGGAGAAAGATGGCTTATGCAGCCTGTAACAGATTCTTCCGATTTTAATACAAATCTTTCAGAACGATCGTGGTTTGAAAGAAAACTGAAAGCTTCCCTGGAAGAAAAAAAGCGTTCGTATGGAGATGATACAAGTAAATGGCTGGCTGATCTTTTAATAGAATTCCTGCATAAGCTACCTTACCTGTTATTTATTTCACTTCCATTGTTTGCATTGTTACTAAAACTGCTATATATACGAAATAAGAATATTTTTTATAGTGATCATGCCGTATTTACCTTGTATCATTACATTTTCAGTTTCATTTTAATGTTGCTGACCATTGTTATCAATGTACTATCAGCAAAACTCGGCTGGGTTTTTTTGAAGTGGATGACAAATATTTTGTTGTTATGGTGGGTAATTTACCTGTTCCAGGGTATGAAAAATTTTTATGGACAGGGGTGGTTTAAAACTTTTGGTAAATTTCTGCTACTGAACTTTTTAGGTGTGTTTGTTTTAGTTATTTTATTCATCGTGTTTCTTTTACTATCATTTCTTTTTTAATTGTTGATTATGCAGCACTCTGAAGCTTTTTCACGTTTGGTGTCTATTATGGATGACCTCAGGGAAAGATGTCCGTGGGATAAAAAGCAAACCATCCAATCGCTCAGGCAAATGACGCTGGAAGAAACATATGAACTAGCCGATGCCATAACCGAAGAGAATTGGAAAGCTATCAAAGAGGAGTTAGGCGATCTTTTGCTTCACATTCTGTTCTATTCTAAAATAGCAACGGAACAGGAACATTTTACCATCACTGAAGTAATAGAAGGCATTTCAAAAAAACTAATTGACAGGCATCCGCATATTTATGGTGATGTCAGTGTTTCCAATGACGAAGATGTAAAACGCAACTGGGAAAAATTAAAACTGAAAGAAGGTAAAAAATCGGTTTTATCCGGTGTACCCAAAACGTTACCCTCTCTTGTTAAAGCCATGCGGTTGCAGGAAAAGGCAAAACAGGTAGGTTTTGAATGGGAAAACAAAGAACAGGTTTGGGAAAAAGTGGAAGAAGAAGAAGCTGAGTTGAAGGAAGCCATTTCACTTAAGGATCAACAAAAAATGCAGGAGGAGTTTGGCGATGTACTTTTTTCATTGGTGAACTTTGCACGGTTTTTGAACATTGATGCTGAGAACGCCCTGGAAATCACTAATAAAAAATTTATTCAGCGTTTTACGCAAATGGAAGAAAAGGCAATGGGTAATGGAAAAAAACTGGATGAAATGACATTGCCCGAAATGGATGCCATTTGGAATGAAATCAAACGAACCAAAGATTGAGCCTTTCACCATTACATACACACCTGCCCAGGCGCAGCTTATTGATCATTGCTGCATCCCTGTTTCTCTTGTCTTTTGTTAGTAATTATTATTTTAGAATTCAGCCCTCCATTGATTACCAGCGTAAACAACTGGAGCGTTATGTACAAAAACAAGAGAAAGATGCATACCGGTTGCTGGAAGATTCTAACCTGATGCGAAAACTGGTGTTGCGTACCGAATCGCTGGATGAGTTCAGAAAGATAGAAAATAAAAAATATGGCTTTTTCCTCTTTGTTGAAACTATTTCGGGACAGAATCTTTTATACTGGAATAATCATAAAATCTTACCGCCAGAAGCTGACTTTAGTTTAAACGACGGTACCTTTTTTCAGAAACTCACCAACGGGTATTATGTTATCATTAAAAGAACTCTTGTTTTAGATGGGATGAGCAATAACATAGTTGCTTATACTCTTATACCGGTGCTGGAGCAATATTTTTTGCCTACGGCGTATTTACCTACCCAGTTTGTACATGATGAAAACGCCATAAAAAAAATATCCCTTTCAGAAACCCCCACGTCATTTTCCATTCGTTCCGCTAACAATCAGCCATTATTCTATATCAAAAGAGTGGCGCATACCAACCTTGGTGTAACGGATTCCATTACCATGATACTACGGTTATGCGCACTTATTTTTTTACTGGCTTATATTCACCTTGTTGCGGAGACGATTGTAAAAAGAACCCGTGCCTTTAAAGGAGTTTTATTTCTTACCGCTGTACTGGTGCTTTTCCGAGTCGCACTTTATGTTTATCCACAGCTGTTTTCTTTGCGCCAGTTTAACTTGTTTGATCCTGGTATTTACGCCAATGATTGGGTGAACCGCTCCCTAGGCGATCTTTTGATCAATACTATTATTACCTGCTGGATTGTTTTATTCGCATGGTTCAATTTTGGGCCGGGTGATGATAAACCACATTTTCTAAAAGGTAAATGGGCTTATGCAGGAGCAATTATTGCCATAGTTGTTTTGATCTTTTCAACTTTTCAACTGGCCAACGTAGTAAAAGGGCTGGTGGCTAACTCCAAGATATCTTTTAATGTAACAGATTTTTTTAGCCTGGACATGTATACCGTAGTGGGGCTGATTGTACTGGCCTTGCTTTGTGTATCCTATTATTATTTCAGCAGGCTCTTGTTCCGGGTTATATACCCGGCATTTAAAGACCAGCAGATCTACATTTATTTTTTAATTGCAGCTACAGGTCTTATTTATTTAACGGTGCGCTCCGGTAACGAAATCGTATTATTTCATCTTCCTGTGCTTTTATGGTTGCTTATTTACACATTGCTGGTTAGCCAGGAAAAGTTTTTGATCAACAGGTTTAGTGCAACGGTTGCAGGTGTATTGTTCTGGATCTTTGTTTTCTCAGCATCATTAGCCGTAATCATTTTGCAAGGTAACCGGGCTAATGAGTTGCTTACACGAAAAAGCATTGCAGAAAAATATGATCAACTCACCGATCCCTCGGGTGAGCGACAAATGAGAATAGCCATCACGTACCTGAACAATCGTTTTTTGGTAAATAATTTTGACCGGTTTAAAAATGTAAGCGAAAACATTTACCTGCGTGATAGTATCATAAGTTCCAATCTTCTTGGTTATAGTAATAATTATGATACCCGTTTTTATGTGTTTGACTCTTTAAACCGGCCTATTAATAATAATGAGCCGACCTCATACGAAGAGCTAAATACCATTTTTACCTTACAAAGTAAATCAACACCTGTACCCGACCTTTTTTACCATGAAAGTTCATATGATGATTTCACGTATTTGACCAGGAGGCAAATAAAAGACAGCTCCAGGGTTTTGGGCACATTCTTCCTTGTATCAACACCAAGGCAATATGTAAATTCTGATGCACTTTACCCGGAATTATTTCGTTCGGTAAACAGAACGGATCCTGAAAGTTCATCTCAATATTCCTATGCGGTTTATGATAAAAAATTACTGACTAAATCATCAAATAAATATCCCTTCCAGATCAGGATCAATAATGACCAGATCCCAAAAGGAGAATACCAGTCAAAAGTAAATGGTGACTATGATGAACTCTGGTATAAAGCCAGTACTCAAAAAATTGTTGTAGTTGCCAAAAAGCGGGAAACCCTGCTGGAGAGCATTACTTTATTCTCTTATTTATTTTGTGCCTTTTTGTTTATGGTTGGCTTCCTGCAATTTATTTCCATGTTGTTGCTGCTGGCTAAAGACTGGCGGTCGTTTAATCTTTTTGCACAGGTAAACATCCGCTCTCAAATTCATGGCACTGTCATCTTCATCAGTGTCTTATCGTTTTTGATTATCGGGGCTGCCACCATATCCTTTTTCATTTCCCGTTATAACCGTAACAATGAGGACAGGCTAAGCAGAACGGCGGGAATCATGTTAAAGGAAATGGAGAAGCCATTAAAAGGCTTAAGCTACAGTGATTCTCTTGCCACATTTGATTCCACAACCAATTTACGCAGGCTGGTTAAAGAGGTTGCAGACATCCATAATGTTGATGTTAATATCTACGACCTGGATGGCAACCTGGAAGTAACCTCAGATGAAACGGTTTATAATAAAGGAATTCTCAGCACAAAAATGCATCCCCGTGCCTATTATCATTTAAATCGTTTGCGGCAGGTATTGCGGGTGCAGGAAGAAAATGTGAGTTCGCTACAATATTTAAGTATTTATACGGCGGTACGGGATGAAAACGGAGCTGTGCAAAAATATTTGAATGTTCCTTATTTCTCCTCGCAGTTAGACCTAAAACAGGAGATCTCTAATTTTTTGGTTACGATCATCAACCTGAATGCTTTTATATTTCTTATTGCCGGTACCATTGCCCTGTTCATCACCAATAAAATAACCAGGTCCTTTTCGGTTATTGGTGATAAAATGCGGGACATCACCCTTGGGAAAACCAATGAAGAAATTGTGTGGAAAAAAAATGATGAAATAGGTGAACTGGTGAAGCAGTATAATAAGATGGTACACGAACTTGAAAAAAGTGCTGATGCCTTGGCAAAAAGTGAAAGGGAAGGAGCCTGGAGAGAAATGGCAAGACAGGTGGCGCATGAAATTAAAAATCCTCTTACGCCAATGAAACTCAGCATCCAGTACCTGCAAAAAGCTATCAACACCAATCATACCGACGTAAAAGAACTGACGACCAATGTTGCCAATACATTGATAGAACAGATTGATCATCTTTCCAAGATTGCTGCTGATTTTTCGCAGTTTGCAAATATTGGAAACCGGACCATTGAATTGGTTGATCTTCACCAGGTGATCGGCTCTCTTGTGGAATTATATAAAGCCAATCCTTCGGTAAATATTGACTGGAGCAAGGTAGAAGGAAGCATCATTTTAAAAGCGGATAAAACGCATATGAACCGCCTGTTCACCAATTTGCTTGCCAATGCTGTTGACGCCTGTTATGGCCGCAGTAAATGTCTTTTACAGATTCATGAAGAAAGGAGAGGGCACAGTATCATAATCACCATAAAAGATAATGGTGAGGGCATCCCGGAAGAAATGAGATCAAAAATCTTTACGCCCAACTTTACTACAAAAACTTCCGGCACAGGTCTTGGTTTGGCTATGTGTAAGAGTATTGTTGAACAGGCAAAAGGAAATATATGGTTTGAAACAGAAGAAGGGAAAGGAACTACTTTCTTTGTTCAGCTACCGATTATCAGTTAATGCCTTTCCATTTTTTTCTTTCGCTAAGGAATGTTTCAAATTCATTTAAAGAAAAGCTACTCAGGTTTTTTTGTTTTGTGAGGCCACCTTTTTGGGCAACCAGCACACCATACCTGATATTGTGAAATTCTTCCGTGGTATGGGCATCGGGGTTAATAGATAGCAATACATTTTTTGAAAGCGCATAATCAATCCAACGCCAGTCCATATCTAAACGGTTTGGGTTGGCATTGATCTCTATCGCAACTTTATGTTCAGCACAGGCATCAATAATGGTTTTATGATCCACAGGAAATCCTTTTCTTCTTAGCAATAATCTACCGGTCATATGTCCCATAATAGTGGTATAAGGATTGGTAATTGCTCCCAGCAACCGTTTCATTGCCTTTTCTTCATCCATATCAAGATTGCTGTGTACCGATGTAATTACAAGATCAAACGTGGATAGTATCTTATTTTCATAATCCAAGGTTCCATCGTTCAGGATATCGCATTCGATACTTTTAAAAATTTTGAAAGGAGCCAGTTTTTTATTTAGTTCATCTATATACCTGTGTTGTTCTCTTATGCGTTGTTCCGATAAACCATTGGCATAATAGGCTGCTTTGGAATGATCGGAAATTACGAGGTATTCAAAACCCAGGCTGATCAGTTCCTGCGCCATCTCGTCCAGGG
>DASTMJ010000268.1:0-8409 GCA_035714205.1 Flavisolibacter sp.
AAAAAGATCCTGACCATTGGCGGGATAACGGCCCTTGCCATATTAATAGCTGGTAGTATCTATTCTACTACCGGTAAGTCTAAACTGAATGTTGATTCCGAGCGGATTACCATCAGCGAAGTAAAAAAAGGAGCTTACCAGGACATCATCCCAGTGAATGGCGTGGTACTTCCATTAACCACCATTTACCTGGATGCCGTGGAAGGTGGTAGAGTGGAGGAAAAACTGGTAGAAGACGGGGCTATTGTAAAAAAAGGTCAGCCCATTTTACGTCTTTCCAATACCGATCTTGAACTGAGCCTGGTAAACCAGCAAACATCTGTATACAACCTGCTCACCCAAATGCAGATTGCCCGCAACGCCGCCCAGCAAAATACTACCACAAAACTGAACCAGTTAACCGATGTAGATAATACTTTGAAAGAAGCCAAAAGAGTTTACGATCTGAATAAATATTTATACGATCAGAAAGCTATTGGCCTGCAGGAGTTCAAACAATCGGAAAACAATTATAACTACCAGCTTGAGAAAAAGAAACTGACCGACCAGATTGTAAACCAGGATAAGTCGTCCAATGCACAACAGGTATCTCAGGCCGAGCAATCTTTCAGGGGTTCACAGACAGCCTTAAATGTAATGCGCAAAAAGGTTGGTGATCTTATTGTTCGTGCTCCCATTAACGGACAGTTGACCTCTTTGGATGCCGAGGTAGGACAAAGCAAAAACAAAGGCGAACGTTTGGGCCAGATAGATGTGCTGAACGGTTACAAGGTACGTGTAGATGTGGATGAACATTATATTTCACGTGTATTTATTGGCCAGATGGGTGAAACTTCTTTTGCCGGTAAAACCTACAAATTAAAGATCAATAAAGTATATACCCAGGTAAATGCGGGTCGTTTCCAGGTTGATATGGAATTTGAGGGTGATGTTCCGGATGGCATTCGCAGGGGACAAACCATGCAGATCCGTTTAGCCCTGAGTGATGAAACACAAGCTATTTTACTTGCAAAGGGTGGTTTTTACCAGCAAACCGGAGGTAACTGGGTTTTTAAAGTATCTAACGATGGTAAAACCGCTTATAAAGTAGATGTACAGCTGGGGCGCCAGAATCCCGAATATTATGAAGTATTAAGTGGATTGCAGCCGGGTGATAAGGTTGTTACTTCCAGCTATGAGAATTATGGCACCATGCAGGAGCTGGTGTTGAAAAAATAGCTTTAAGCCACTATCTGTTATCTTATCAAAACCAAACTAATTAAAAACGTCAAAACCACTTGTTATGAAACTCTTTTTTTTAATGATCCCGCTTATTGGTGCTCATTGCATTAATGCCTGCTTCGGAAAAACGAAAATTGCGCAGCATGAAAAAAAGATTGAAGTGGCTACTTACCAGATACTGCCCTCAACCTTAGTTGTCAATTTTAATTAATTCTAACTGTCCATATTAAACAAAAAACAATGATAAAGATCAAAAACCTCGAAAAAATTTACCGTACAGAAGATGTGGAAACGGTGGCGTTGAATAAACTATCCCTTCATGTGAACGATGGAGAATTTGTAGCCATCATGGGACCTTCCGGCTGCGGAAAATCAACCTTATTAAATATACTTGGTTTACTTGACGACCCTGATAGCGGAAGTTTTTTGTTTAATGGAATTGAAGTGGCCGACTTTAACGAACGTAAAAGAGCGGACCTGCGCAAGCGTAATATTGGTTTTGTGTTCCAGAGTTTTAACCTGATTGACGAACTGACTGTTTATGAGAACGTAGAACTTCCTCTTATTTACCTGGGTATAAAACCTTCGGAACGTAAAAGCAGGGTAGAAGATGTGCTGGACAAAATGCAGATCATGCACCGCCGCAACCATTACCCGCAACAACTTTCAGGCGGTCAGCAACAACGTGTGGCTGTAGCCCGTGCGGTTGTGAACAATCCAAAACTGATACTGGCGGATGAGCCTACAGGTAACCTGGATTCATCCAACGGTAATGAAGTTATGCAGTTGTTAACTGACCTCAATGAACAAGGAACAACCATTGTAATGGTTACACACTCCGAACATGATGCCCGTTACAGTCACCGTATCATCCGCATGCTGGATGGGCAAACGGTGATGGAAAACATCATGGCCTAAAGGTTTGAAAAATGCACATGAGACTCATTTTTCAAAAACTGTGTAATGAACAACCTGTATATAAAACTTGCCTGTCGCAACATCTGGAAAAATAAAGCATTTGCTGCCATCAATATTGCGGGTCTCACCATTGGAATGGCCTGCACGTTATTGATTTTTTTGTGGGTGTACAATGAAAGAGCCTGGGATAAAAACAATAAAAATTATGATACCGTTTATCATGTTATGAGCAACCGTGATTTCAATGGTGAGATCAACACGGGGCCCGACATGATGTATCCATTGCCAAAAACTGCCAAGGCCAATTTCCCTGAAGTTGAAAAAGCAACGACCGTATCTTTTGGAGAGACCACCTTATTCACGGTTGGGGACAAACGCATCAATAAAAATACGATCACTGTATCACCTGATTTTTTTGATGTATTTAGTTTTGAAACATTAGCCGGGAACACAGCAACTGCGGTAGCTAACCCGGATGCCGTTGTGTTAACAGAAAGTACTGCAAAGGCATTGTTTGGTAATACTAATGTAGTTGATCAACCGGTTGAATTAGATAACAACAGGACAGCTTTTGTAAAAGCCGTTATTAAAGACCCTTCACGAAATTCAACATTGACCTTTGAAGGCATCAGGTTTTTTAACCCTTCGGACCCCCGTGTACAAGAATCGGAGAATGATTGGGTGAATTGTGGTAACCGGGTCTTTTTCAAAACGGTGGCAGGTGCAAATATACCAGCGCTTGAAAAAAAGGTACTTAAACTGGTACAGGAACATACAGAAGGAGAGAACCCAACCACCCGAGGGAATATCATACTTCATCCTATGAACAAATGGAGGTTGTATGGTGATTTTGAAAACGGCATCAACACCGGTGGCCGTATTGAATATGTAAACCTTTTTACCTGGATTGCTATAATAATCCTGATCATTGCCTGTGTAAACTTTATGAATCTTTCTACCGCCCGCAGCGAAAAAAGGGCGAAGGAAGTGGGCATTCGTAAAACATTAGGCTCACAAAGAATACAATTGTTGTGGCAATTTATTTCAGAATCATTATTGCTGTCACTGACCGCTTTTATATTGGCAGCGGGCATTGTATACCTTGTACTTCCATCGTTCAGCGTTCTTTTGAATGAAGACCTGCTGATCCCTTATAAAGAAATTTCAAGCTGGGTACTGGTAGCCGGGATGATTCTGGTAACCGGTTTGCTGGCCGGAAGTTATCCTGCTTTTTATTTGTCAGGATTTAGCCCGGTAAAAGTGTTGAAAGGAACTTTTCTGCCAGGTAAGCAGACCTTGCTTCCCCGTAAGTTATTGGTCATTTCTCAATTCATTGCGTCTATCATTCTTATTTCAGCAACATTGATCATTTTTAAGCAGCTGCAGTTTGTAAAAGGCAGGGATATGGGATATAACCAGGGCAATTTGCTTATGGTGAATTCATCTCCTGATATTGACAAAAGTTTTCCTGCCTTAAAAAATGATTTATTATCTACCGGCCTGGTGGCTGCGGTCAACCGCACATCTGGACCGATGACCGATATTTTTATGGCCACCTCGGGCATTAGCTGGAGAGGCGCACCTCCCAGCAATAATCTTGTTATTGGATTCTTGTTTGCCAACGAAGATTTTGCAAAAACCATGGAGACAAAAATTCTTGAAGGAAGGGATTTTCGTGCCGGTGATAGCAATGCGGTAATGTTCAACAGAGAAGCCATAAAGATCATGGGTTTGAAGGACCCTGTAGGTTCTAAAATAAATTGGGCAGGCAGGGAAAGAACCATTGTTGGTGTTATTGATAACATGGTGATCACTTCTCCTTACATAAATGCAGATCCCCTGATGGTTAGTTATGAAGACAGGTGGTCGGGCAGGTTGAATGTTCGCCTGCAGCAAAATGCGGATGTTAAAAAAGCTATGGCTGTTATTGAAAGCACCTACAAAAAATACAGCGTTGAATATCCTTTCGAATTCAGGTTTGTGGATGAAGTGTTCAACCAGAAATTTATCAATGAACAATTGATAGGTTCTTTGTCTGTGATCTTCGCAGGTCTAGCCATATTTATTTGTTGCCTGGGTTTATTTGGTTTAGTAGCCTCCTCTATTGAAAGAAGAAAAAAAGAAATTGGCATTCGCAAAGTATTGGGTGCAACCGTGCAAAATTTATTGATGTTGATGTCCAGGGAATTTTTAGTACTGGTATTTATGGCCTTTGTGGTTGCAATACCCGTAGCCTGGTGGGGTATGAATAAATGGTTGCAAAACTTTGCCTACCGTACCGACATAGACCTGGCTACTTTCTTTTTGGTTGGTTTGATTACCCTGGTGATTGCTTTGGTAACCGTAAGCCTAAATGCATCAAAAGCTGCTTTAAGCAGCCCGGTAAAAACGTTAAGGAGCGAGTAAGATGTGGTGCTGCTGGAAGATGCGGTGATACGACCATAATCGATGTTCTAAAGAAACCGTTGCTGTAAAATTAGATTCCGGACTTAAAAAATCGTTTCCATGTTTAAAAATTACCTGAAGATTGCCGTTCGTAATTTGATGAAATATAAATTTATTTCTTTCATCAACCTGTTTGGTTTAACAGTGGGATTGACCTGTTGTTTATTGATACTTTCCTATATCATTAATGAATTGTCTTTCGATCGTTATCATCCCCAGGCTGACAATATATACAGGGTAGAAAGAACTTTTTTAAATCCGCAAACCGGTAATGTCAACCTACAGTTGTCAGCAGTTGCTCCGCCTGCCGGTCCTTTGCTGCAAAACGATTTCAAAGAGATCAAACAGGTTACCCGTTTGTTACAAAACAGTGCGCTGGCCTTCCGTTACGAGGAGAAAAAGTTCAATGAACAAAACTCTTATTTTGCCGACGAACACCTGTTTGATGTTTTTAAGGTAGACGTAACAAAGGGCAATGCTGCCAGGGCTTTACTGGAACCCTATTCGGTGATGTTAAGCGAAGAAATGGCCAAAAAATATTTTGGAAATGAAGATCCGCTTAATAAAGTCATTAGGGCCGATAATACATTTGATCTGAAAGTAACAGGGGTGTATAAATCCTTTCCCGGCAACTCTCATTTTCACCCCGAGATCATGATCTCGTTCAACACGTTAAAGGATAGTGCTGTTTATGGTGAAAATAATTTAAGGACCAACTGGGGTAACAATGCATTTTTCACTTATGTATTATTACCGCCTCATTACGATCCCCAAAAACTGGAAGCGCAGTTTCCTGCATTTTTAAACCGCCATATACCAGATGATGATGGTGCTATCAAACCGTCGCAATACACAACACTCTCCCTTCGAAAACTAACTGATATACACCTCTATTCTCATAAGGATGATGAGGCCGAGGAGAATGGTGATATTAAACGTGTTTATATTTTTTCAGCCATAGGGCTTTTTATTTTACTCATTGCCTGTATCAATTACATGAACCTTTCTACGGCAAGATCTGTTTTGCGTGGAAAAGAAATTGGTATCCGCAAAGTAGCAGGTGCACAAAAAAAAGAACTGGTACTGCAGTTTCTGTGCGAATCCATTTTATTGTGCTGGATCGCTACCATACTTGCTTTTGCGCTTACATGGTTGTGTTTACCCTGGCTGAACCAGGTGTCGGGCCAGCATTTAAGCATGGAATCATTAGTTAGGTGGCAGGTTTTATTGCCCATTTTATTTGTGCCTTTTGTGGTAGGAATTTTATCCGGCATTTATCCCGCTTTGTTTCTTTCTTCTTTCCAGCCCATAAAAGTACTGAAAGGCATCATGAATGTTGGTGGTAAAAGTTTATCACTCAGAAAAGCTCTTGTTGTTATCCAATTTTCTATTTCCATTATTCTTATAGTTTGTACTGCCGTTGTATTTCAGCAACTCAGGTTCATGCAAAAAAAATCGCTGGGCTTTAATAAGGACCAGGTAATTACATTAAGTTATAATGGAGGACTGAATGACAAGTACGAATCGTTTAAAACGGTTTTGCTTGACAACTCAAACATCAAAGGTGTAACACGTTCCTCCCGTATTCCTTCGGGCAGATTGCTGGATGCCATGGGTTCGCAGATCAACCGTGGCGATTCTTTAGCACCTACACAAGCCGATATCAAATTTGTTTTGGCCGATGAAGATTTTATTCCAACCTATGGTGTAGGGATGGTTAAGGGACGCAATTTTTCAAAAAGTTATGGAACAGATACTGCTTCATTTTTGATTAATGAAGCTGCAGTGAGTGTATTGGGATTAAAGTCAAATGAAGAAGCTATTGGTAAACAATTTCAATACGGTGGAAGAAAGGGTGAATTGATCGGGGTGTTTAATGATTTCCATTTTGAATCGCTTCACCAGCGTATCCTTCCGTTGATTTTACTGAATCCAAGAACCGCCAGTAATTTCGGAAGATTATCTGTTAAGATATCCGGTAGTGTGCCGGCTGCCATTGCACATGTAGAGTCAACATGGAAACAATTTCTGCCCGATATTCCATTTGATTATACGTTCCTGGATGACAATTTTGCCCGTCTTTACAGTTCTGAACAAAGACAGGAAAGCATTTTTACTATTTTTTCATTCATAGCCATCTTTATTGCGGGTCTTGGATTGTTTGGACTATCGGCTTTTACCATTTCTCAAAGAGTAAAAGAAATTGGCATCCGTAAGATTTTAGGCGCTAACGTATCTACAATTGTTGCCTTGTTATCAAAGGACTTTTTAAAACTTGTTGCCATTGCAGCGGTCATCGCCTTCCCCGTTGCCTGGTATGCCATGAATCAGTGGTTGCAGGAGTTTGCTTATCGTATTACAATACCCTGGTGGATCTTTTTGGTTGCAGGTATTGTTGCTGCCATCATCGCTTTTGTAACCATAAGTTTCCAGGCTATAAAAGCGGCTACATCAAACCCGGTTAAAAATTTAAGAACTGAATAAACAACGTCATGCTAAAGAATTATTTTAAAATTGCTTTCAGGAATATGCTTCGTAATAAGGCATTTTCTTTCATCAATATATCAGGACTGGCTATTGGTATGGCGGCTGCCATTCTTATTTTATTGTGGATACAAAACGAAGTAAGCTACGACCAGTTTCATGAAAAGAAAGAACGTATATATGAAGCATGGAACCGGGCAGAGTTCAGCGGAAAATTGCAGGCATGGAATACTACTCCCAAGGTGCTGGCCCGTACGCTGGAACGTGATTTTCCCGAAGTAGAACAGGCCACCCGTGTTAACTGGCCAAGCAATTATTTATTCAGCATTGGAGACAAGCGACTGACGGTAAGAGGTAACATCGTTGATTCCAATTTTCTGAATATGTTCAGCTTTCCATTGCTGAAGGGAAATGCGTCAACAGTTTTGAAAGACATGCATTCTATTGTGCTCACTGAAAAACTGGCTGAGAAGATCTATGGTGATGAGGACCCGATGGGAAAGGTGATCAAACTGGATAATAAAGATAATTTCACCGTTACCGGTATATTAAAAGATCTGCCAAACAATACCCGTTTCAATTTTGAATATTTATTGCCCTGGTCGTATTTGAGATCTGTTGGCGAGGATGATGAGAACTGGGGTAATAATTCAACCCGTACTTACGTGCTGTTGAAACAAAATGCATCGCTTGCATCTATTGCTCCCAAATTAAAAACATTAAAGGGCCGTTACCAGCCCGAAGAATCTAAATGGGAAATGTTTATTTATCCCATCACCAAATGGAGGTTGTACTCCAGCTTTAAAGAAGGTGTTGAAGATGGTGGTCGTATCGAATTTGTGCGGTTGTTCGGTATCATTGCCGTATTCATATTGCTGATCGCCTGCATCAATTTTATGAACCTGAGCACGGCCCGCAGTGAAAAAAGAGCCAAAGAAGTAGGTATTCGTAAAGTTGTTGGTGCACAAAAAGGTGCATTGGTCGGCCAGTTCATAGGTGAATCTATTTTATATGCTTTTCTTGCCGGTATACTTGCCGTGTTGCTGGTGCAGCTTAGCCTGCCCGGTTTTAATAAGCTGACCGATAAACAACTTTTTATTGAATACGGCAACATTAAGCACTGGTTGCTGGCATTTGCCTTTGTATTGGTTACCGGAATTGTGGCAGGCAGTTACCCTGCATTTTTTCTTTCCTCGTTTCAACCTGTACGTGTATTAAAGGGTGTGTTCCGTTCTTCAAAGGCGTTGATCACTCCACGTAAAGTGCTGGTGATATTACAGTTTACTTTCGCCATCATACTTATCATCAGCACCATTACAGTAAAACACCAGATTGATTATG
>DASTMJ010000269.1:0-8429 GCA_035714205.1 Flavisolibacter sp.
ATGCAGAAACAATCAGTAGGAAATGTTTCACCTTAACTACGCCATATTAAAACAAGGACTTTTCAAAATAGATTGAGTAAGCCAAAAATGATAAAGACTGCTGACACCTAAGATCAGTTAAAAAGTTTTAGTGTGCTGCAGTGGCGCTGGCCCGGACAATTCAGGCGGAGCCATTGAATTGGCCTAGACTTTTTGGTTCCTTTTGGGGCGATGCCAAAAGGAACAAACATTTCTTCTACACCATACACAACCGCACCTAATAACTGTAACTCACCTTGTTTCTGCATGTAAACGAAAACATCAGGTGATAAAAGCACTAATTACATGCAGAAACAATCAGTAGGAAATGTTTCACCTTAACTACGCCGTATTAAAACAAGGACTGTTCAAGACCAATTAAGAAAGTCAAAAATGATAAAGCCTCCAGCCTCCTAAGATCAGTTAAAAAGTTTTAGTGTGCTGCAGTGGCGCTGGCCCGGACAATCAGCCGAATCCCGACGAAGG
Source organism: Flavisolibacter sp. (assembly GCA_035714205.1). GTDB lineage: Bacteria > Bacteroidota > Bacteroidia > Chitinophagales > Chitinophagaceae > Flavisolibacter. The sequence goes on from DASTMJ010000269.1 coordinate 505, forward strand.
AGGGATCGCCAAGACCAAAAAAACAATAATATCCACTTGGCAACTAAGGCATTTGATTGTCCTTGATTTTTTGGCTCCACCTTTTGCATCAAGGCAAAAGCGTGGAATAACAACATTAATACAATGAAAAAACCGGCTTTCCTTTCATGATTAATTCAACTGCTGTAAAAATGGTTTCCGATTTTTGTGGTTTGTAGTAAAATAGATCTCTTCAAAGCTTTTGGTAGTTTGTTCATCCAGTCTCCTGAAGAACCGCGAAGGCCGCACATCGCCGGCATCTTTAAACCCACAGGCTTCCATCATCTCCTTCGTCGCCACCAGGGTATTGGTATGAAAACTGGCAACCCTTACCTTCTTATCTGCAGGATCCAAAGCCTTATACAAACCCGGGTTTTGAGTGGCCACACCCACGGGGCACCGGCCACTGTCGCACTGCAAAGCCTGTATACATCCCAAAGCAAACATCATCCCCCTTGCACTATAACAGGCCGAGGCGCCAAGAGCCAGTGCTTTTAAAATATCAAAACCTGTAATGATCTTTCCAGCTGCAATAATTTTTACCTGGCCCGATAATGTATACTCATCCAAAACCTGCTTTACAAATGCAATCGCCTCATGCAGAGGCATACCCAGGTGGTCGGTAAATTCCAGCGGTGCCGCCCCTGTTCCTCCTTCAGCACCATCAACGGAAATAAAATCCGGAACAATACCCGTCGATTGTATGGCCTTACAAATATTGATGAACTCCTGCCTGTCCCCGATGCACAGCTTGAAACCAACAGGCTTTCCACCGGATAATCGGCGGAGAAATTGTATAAAATGCATCATGCCCTCAGCTGAATCAAACTCGGTATGACTGGCAGGTGAGTGTACGGTGGTATGGGGCATTACATGCCTGATGGCTGCAATCTCCACCGTGTTTTTGGCTGCAGGCAGTATGCCGCCATGCCCCGGCTTGGCGCCCTGCGAAAGCTTTAGCTCAATCATCTTCACCATCGGGGATGATGCCTTTTGTTTAAATGCTTCGGGGCTAAATCTTCCGTTCTCTTTCCTGCATCCAAAATACCCCGTTCCTATTTGCCAGATCAGGTCCCCGCCTTTTAAATGATAATCACTGATGCCACCCTCCCCGGTGTTATGTGCAAAGCCACCAAGTGCAGCACCCTCATTTAAAGCCATAATGGCCGTTTTACTTAACGCACCATAACTCATGGCGCCAATATTATAAATGCTGGCATGGTAGGGCTGTGTACACTGGCTGTTACCAATCCAAACCCGCATATCCTTAAGCTCAAGGCTGGTTGGAAACAAAGAGTGGCTCACCCATTCATAACCCGGGGCTGATGGATCGGCCTGCATGCCAAAAGCAACCGTTTGTTTTTCATTCTTGGCCCTTTGGTAAACCACCGATCGCTGCCTCCTGTTAAATGGCTTGCCATCTAAATCGGTCTCAAAAAAATACTGGCGCAGTTCCGGCCGGATGCCTTCCAGCAAATACCGCAAACGACCGATCAAAGGGTAGTTACGCAGCAGTGCATGCTTCTTTTGTTGCACATCATAAATGGCCAATAAAAGCAGGGGCACCGTAACAATCAGTAACCAATACCAGCCACTATAATTTATAAAAGCGAGGTTTAAAATAATTACGTTTAACAGGACCAACGTAAACAGTATACTGCTACTAACGGCAGTATATTTTTCCTTGTGTAACATGATACATAATTTGGTTTATAAAAGAGGGAGTACGTCTTTAGGTCAACCAAAAAGAATGAAACAGCTCCTGGCCTGGACACGAACCACCGGACTTATTCAATTGTTTTTATGATCAGCCAACTACAAAAAACCTGGAACAGCATGGTGCAAACTGACCTCAAAAGCCATTGACTCCCCTATCGCATTGAATGGAAATATCCCCTGCCCGTAAGAATGGATCAGGCGGGGCTGATCGTTTTAAAAACTTTGAAGCTGGAGAAATAAAACATCTCCGAATTGAACGGAAGAAACTCTTTGAAGGAGCAGGTGAAACAATCACGTGTATCCAATACCATACGGTACCGGTTGATTGTCGTTGATATCATATCTGTAGCCTTACCTGCCATAAAACAAACTTACGAAATGAAAACTAATGGAATGGTTAAAGCCGGTACAGATACTATTTAAGAACTTCATGATGCAAAGGCAGGTTTACCCTGCATCATCAGGCGCACCAAAAGCACTAAAGCAAGCAGGTAATGAAATGAATGCCATCACCTGTTTGCTTGCTTTGCTTTCTGCATGGTGTTTCTGAAAACGTTTATGCCAGGTAGTTATAATATTGACGATATCGATGGCGGGTATCATCAGAACACAGATCGTATCCTTTATTAATTCCTTTGGTATTACGGTTGACAATGGAGGTATCATCTATGCAGGAGCATCCTTTTGTAAACATAGGGCACGGACGCTGGATATAACCTCAACTTTTAATGAATTTGTACTACCATGATTGTATTTGTCCGCAGGCCACCGGAAGCGTTGCCATATATTCATTATTTACAGTAAGGCCGTGCAAAACAATGGCCCTGTTTTGTAAAGGCAACAGGTCTTTGCTGATTTCAAATGTTTGCATATACGTTATATTACCCTCCTCGTCAGCAATGGGCGTGGGTGCCAGGTCAAGAAGCACAGGACCATAGGAGGGCAGTCCTTCTGCAAGATCAACCAAACCATCTCCGTTCACATCGGCTGCCATGGTCGGACAGGTTGAATTCCTGTTATCCATTTTAAAACCATGAATATGTTGCGGGTGGATCTTGTTTTCCTCCAAACCCGAAGCTTCAATTTTTACAGTGAGCTTATTACCTTCCAGCCATAACGTTGCCATGCCGCTAACGCCGGAATTGTTCAAAGAACTGAGCGAGGCTTTAAATTCTTTTTTCAGGTTTAATGATGAGCCATTCATCTTGGCATTAACGGCCATCTCTTCATCATGACTGGTGGCCGATTTGGTACAATTGCTTAGTGACAAAACCATAAAAGATCCAAGAAAAAAACCGATTGTTTTTTGTTTCATTAGCTGTTTCATATAGTTGTATTTTAAAGAGATAAAAAATCTTGCATATACGCCAAACACTTTGAGTTCCCTGTAGATTCAAACAGGAAGTAGCCGGATTTAATTTATTTGATAAAAGGTTTTATAATAGCCAGTACATCCTCTTTTTCCAGGGGTTCATCAAATGACTCCGAAGCTGCATTGCCCGAAATTGAAAACCCGTTGATGCCCGTTATTTCAATAGTAGCCTGCGTAGTAATTTCCTCGCCATTATAAACTGTTTGAACAGAAGGAATACCACCGGTTTCTTTTCCTGTGATCCAGGGTTTTACAGCTGCGCCCCCGGCACCCCGTATGCGCCGGATGTGAGCCGCATGTCTTGCTTCAACAGAGTGGATATTTAAAGCAGCCGTTAGCACATCTTTATTACTCATAAGATTGGCTGCCTGACCTTTGTAAGCCCTCACACCTGTATCTTCAAAAGCCTGTGCCACCGCTAAAAAACTATCATAGTTGGAAAACACATTACCATACATCCCACCGGCTGTAAAATCAAATTCAGGTTTTGAAACAGGCGTTCCACCTGCACTTTCAATAGCCGTTTTTAAGAAAACTACATGTGCATTTTCATGATCCCTGATGGTAACAATTCCTGCATTATCACTACCCGGTATCAGGCCCTGGCTGGCCACTGCAGTTGTATAAAACTCAGCTTCCAGGTATTCCAGCGTCAAAGCATAATTAAGTACGTCTAATACAGAAGAAGGTGTTGTTTGTCCGTAGGCCTTTTTAAAAACTGATCCAAAGGCAAATGGCAGGGAAGCTAAAATAACTTTCGAAGAAAAACTTCCAAAATGTTTAAAGGCATCCCGCCTGTCGTTTACCCGTTCGTAAATTTCAGGGTCAGCTTTTTCAATTTCGTTAAACAGGTTAAGAATATTCATAACTGCGCTTTTAATTATTTAGGTAAGTTGGAAGCGTTAATTTTTGTTTTATAATAAGTGCCTGCAATAGATAATACTTCTGCGGGCATAAGGCTTCGATCCAGCCCGTTGTTATCCACAACCGTTTCATCTGCAAATGAATTGTAGCTGATGATATCCCTGATGGCAGCGGCATGCCTGGCTTCAACTGAAACAATCTTTCCTGCCAGAAGTAAATATGTGGGATTAACCAGGAAGCGGCCGGCGCCATTATAAGCCGATACTCCCAGGTCTTCAAAAGCCTTGGCCGTTGCCAGCACGCTGTCCCGGCTGCTGAAATTGACAGAACTGAAATTCATTTCCAGTGCCTGTATAGCATTATTACCAAGCGCCGATTTAAAAAATTCGCGGTGAGCAATCTCGTGGTCCCTTATATCTGCAAAAAAGCTGGCTTCTGCAGAGGTCATGCCTGAATAAGGCATATCTGTAACCTGTTTATAAAATGCAGCCTCCAGTTGTTCCAGGGCATAGGCATAGTTGAGAATGCCAACATCACCGGTTCCCAGGTCAACTCCATTATTATCTGTATCGTCCTTATCACAGCCGGTTGCCAGGCCCCCAACCGTTACGGTAGCACCTAAGATACCGGCATAACTTAAAAACTTTCTTCTTGAAAACTGGCCTCGGTGATTGCGGTCCGTTAACGGGCCGGCAGCTTGGGATGTGATCATTTCCATAATTGATGATTAAAAGTTTACAGGCAAGAAATTTATTTACGAGCTATCTACGAAACTTATTAGGTGTCGGATTTAAAAGATCAAAAAAAATTGCTGTTTAGTTTTTTTTCGAGTATTTACTACCGTCGCTCAACAAAAACAAGCCTGGATTGTTTGGTGGTTATAGTTATAGAAATTCAACCCCTGGATTTACATTTTCAGGAAATAAAAAAACGTACTTTGTAAACCTTGCCCGGAACCAGCACATATACGGAAGACACACTCTTACTTGGCTTGCAACAACACGATGAGCAGGCATATAGTTACCTGTATGATCACTATTCAAATGCTCTGTTTGGCATCATCCTCCAGGTTGTTACGCAACAGGAGGTGGCGGAAGATGTGCTCCAGGAAACATTTATCAAAGCCTGGCAAAATATCCGGTCATACAATCCTCAAAAAGGCCGCTTGTATACCTGGTTATTAAATATTGCCCGCAATACGGCAATTGACCGGGTACGATCCAAAGATTTTAACAACAGTGCTAAAACTGTAGGGCTTTCAGAAAACGTATATAATAATGCAGACCACGCAATGAACCGGGTTGATGACGTAGGTTTGAAAAAAATTATAAGCAGCCTGCCCGAAGAAAGCAGGAAGTTATTGAACCTGGCCTATATCCAGGGATATACCCAGGATGAAATTGCGAAAATCTTACAGCTTCCTTTGGGAACTGTAAAAACCAGGATTCGAAGCACCCTTATTCAAGTACGAAAACTATTGGGAACAAAAGTATAAGTGGACCTGAGTTGTATCATATCATCCGGAGAGCTTGAGCTGTATGTTTTGGGCATGCTGTCACCAGAAGATGCCTACAAAATTGAACAGCTGGCCATCCTATTCCCTGAAGTGAAAGCGGAAATAGACCAGCTGAGTATAACCCTGGAAAACCTTGCATCTGCATCTGCAGCAGTACCACCTCCTTCGGTAAAGAATGAATTAATGACTCGTTTGAAGCAGTTGAAAGCAGAAGAAAACAAAAACAGGGAAATTCCGGTTCACTCTCCAACGCCAACCATTAACCCTCAAAAAGAAGAAACAAATACCAGCCGGGTGATCCCCATGCAAAAAGGATATGTGCGGCCCCTTTGGTTAGCAGCTTCTCTGATAGCCCTGGCTCTTTGTATAGGCGCTGTTTTGTACATGGCAAGTATCAACCAGCAGCGCCGGTCAGATATAGCTATACTCACTCAAAGAGTGGATACATTAAACAATGCGTACGTTTTACAACAGCAGCAACTACAGGCCTACCGGCAAAACCTGGAAATTTTATATAATAAAGATTTTGCAAAAATAGAACTCACCAATCTGCCCGGTAAACCCCAGGCAGTGGCAGAAGTCTTCTGGAACCGTAAAACCGATGAAGTTTTTCTCCTGGATGTTTCCCTCCCGCAGGCTCCCGCTAACAAACAGTACCAGTTATGGGCCATAGTCAATGGCCAGCCCGTAAGCGCCGGTTTATTGAGTGATACAAAATTGCAGGCTCAAAAGATGAATAATTTTGATGCTGCAGAAGCTTTTGCCATTACCCTGGAAAACAAGGGGGGCAGCGCCACACCCACACTAAGCGAAATGTATGTAATGGCAAAGGTATCTTAGACCTGGCCCCTTTTGCAATTAGTGTTTCATTACTTGTGCAGGTCCCGGGTTCAACCAGTAATCAATATCTAACCGGCAACTAAAGCATCCGGATTTGTGGGCTGTTTTCTTCCCTGCCCGACGAAGCCACGAAGGCGGGGTTTCCTTTTGGGGTGATGCCAAAACTAACCAACATTTCTTCTACAGCATACGCAACTGCACCTAAGAACTGTACCTCACTTGATTTCTGCCTCTAAGTAAAACATGAGTTGATTGTAATTACTAAACAGTCCGGTAAAAACGGATGCACATGTACGTTAGAGCTCATCACGTTGTTAACAACAACCGTACTGCAAGTCTGGTTTCCGTAAATCTGCTATTCAAACCCCCGTGCGGCACCTACCGCTTTATGCAGGCAAATGCGTTCTATATCCCAATTTGCTGTAGGGAACCGGTAGGGATAGAGTATATTTCATAAGGGGCTGGGGTATGGCCGGGGCATAGTAGAGCCATAGTTGATGCATGTGGGTGTATGGTAAACTTCCCATCACCATTTTTGAATGGAAGGGACTGTATGGTAAATAACCCACGAAATAATTCCATACAATAGCAAAAGGTTAATAAGCCGGCAGAATTGTATATCATGTCATTGCAAAAGAGGTGACGCAATCTCCTGTTTAAACGTTATTGCGCCTGCCCTCCGAAGCATGGCGAAGGGGGGAGCTAAGCGAAGCAATCTCCTGATTAGAACCGTTCTTAAGTATAGGATTGCTTAGTCGTACCTCCTCGCAATGACCTCCGCAATGGTTACCTGGGAACGCTACAAAAAATGCAAATGCCGTGCTGCAGCCTTCCTGCAACAACGGCATGCATAACCGCCCAAAGCCGGTTTATTTTTTTCTCCTGGAAGGAATGATCATCGGAACCCGCTTTTTATAAGCAGCATATTTTTCTCCAAAATGATTTTGCAGATCCCGCTCTTCCAGCTGTATGGCAGTAAGAATATAACCTGTTGTAAGCAAAGCAAACAGGAAATGCGCCACCGTCATCACCGGTGTGCTCCAGAAGGCGATCAAAAAACCCAGGTATAATGGATGGCGTACAAACCCGTAAAAAACAGGTACCCTGAACGGCAGTTGGGTATACGGTTTACCAAGAAAGTACAACCAAACCTGCCGCAGGCCAAAAAGATCAAAATGATTGATCAAAAAGGTGCTGATCAAAACAATCAGCCATCCCCCAAGAAAGCTAACCAGCAGCAGGTTTTTAATCACCTCGTTTTCTACTGACCACACCAGGCCGCCAACAGGTTGCCATTGCCACATCATAAGCAAAAGGCAGGCACTGGCCAGCACCACGTAGGTGCTGCGCTCCAGGTGCGAAGGAACGATCCTGGTCCACCAGCTTTTAAAAGCAGGCCTGGCCATGATGCTGTGTTGCAGGGCAAACAGCAATAACAGCGATGCATTTACCAGGAGGGCAGTAAATAAGGGCACTTCCGCAGGCCCGTCAATAGATTTGGGTACAAATAAATTACCCACAAAGCCTATGGCGTAAAGAAAAGTGCCAAAGAAGGCCAGGTAACAAACCAGGCCATAAAACAGGGAAAGTATTTTT
>DASTMJ010000270.1:0-1835 GCA_035714205.1 Flavisolibacter sp.
GGCTAAATATGGTAAGATCCTGTGCAGTTATTCCTTTTTCTGCATCCAGCAATAAAAGACAAACATCTGCTTCATCCAAAGCTTTAATGGCCCGTATTACCGAATAAAATTCCAGATCCTCATGAACCTTGGCCTTGCGGCGTATACCTGCAGTGTCAATCAAAATAAAATCCTTTTGGAAAAGTTTATAACGGGTATGAATGGTATCACGGGTTGTGCCGGCAATTTCGCTTACGATGGTCCTTTCCTCTCCTATCAAAGCGTTCAGCAGAGAGGATTTACCCACATTTGGCTGGCCAATTATGGCAAATTTTGGTAAACCTTGTTCTTCTTCAAATTCCGAATCATCTTTTATCAAAGCAGTTACGGCATCAAGAAGATCACCGGTTCCACTGCCACTAATGGCTGATATAAAAAAGATAGGATCAAAACCAAGACTATAAAACTCAGAGGCTTCCAGCAACCTTTCGTTATTATCTACCTTATTTACAACCAGGAATACCGGTTTGGTAGAACGCCTTAACACGTCAGCCATCGCGTCATCAAGATCAGTCATACCGGTGGCGGCATCCACAACAAATAAAACCACGCTTGCTTCTTCAACGGCTACCTGCACCTGCTTTCGGATCTCCCTCTCAAAAATATCTTCAGTATCGGGCACAAATCCCCCGGTATCAATTACATAAAAGTTCTTTCCGTTCCAGTCGGCTATTCCATATTGCCTGTCGCGGGTAACACCAGGTGTATCTTCAACTATTGCTTTACGTTGTTCCAAAAGCCGATTGAAAAAAGTGCTTTTACCTACGTTGGGCCTCCCTACTATTGCTACTGTAAATGCCATTCCGTTATTTATTAATTTGCTATTGTCAATATAGTTTAACCAAAAAAAATTGACAAAACTTAAATGAAAACATTAATATCCATATTCTCTCAAATGCAATTCGTTCTCACGCCATTTTGGTCTCACTTTTACAAAAAGTTCTAAAAAAACCTTTTGTTCAATGAACTTTTCAATTTCCAGCCGCGCCAATGAGCCTATCTGTTTGATCATCTTTCCCTGCTCACCAATTATTATTGCCTTCTGTGATTCACGTTGTACAATGATCTCTGCTCTTATTTTAACCAGGGTTGATTTTTGTTTGAATTCGTTTACAATAACCGTGGTGTGGTAAGGAATTTCATCTTCAAACAGGGAAAAGATTTTTTCCCTGATGATCTCGGCGACAAAAAATTTTGTTGGCAGGTCTGAAATTTCATCTTCTGCATAAAACGGTTCACCCTCGGGTAATAACTCCAAAATTCTTTTTAATAAGAGGTCAACATTCATTCCCTTCAAGGCCGAAACACCTACTGCAACCGTGCAATATTTTTTTTCCTGGAAAAAGCTTTCTGCTTCTTTTACTTTGGCTGCATCAACACCATCAATCTTATTTATAACTACCAGCGTTGTTGCTTTTAATCGAAGTGATGCAAAAAGCGCATCGGCTTCCTGCCAGTTATCTCTAATATCAACCAACAGCAATGCAAGATCTGCATCTTCCAACGCACTTTTTACCGCCATCATCATTTTTTCATGAAGCTTGTATTTGGGATCAATTATACCCGGTGTATCAGAAATAATGATCTGGTAATCCGAGGTAGTTAAAATGCCTTTAATACGGTGACGGGTAGTTTGCACTTTTGGAGAAACAATTGCAAGCTTCTCACCCATTAATGCGTTAAGCAAGGTGCTTTTTCCTGCATTAGGCTTTCCAAATATGTTGACAAAACCCGACTTCATGACCAGGTGGCAAAATTAGAGTAAACAAAATACCAATAAAAAACCCCGCCAAGGC
>DASTMJ010000271.1:0-6060 GCA_035714205.1 Flavisolibacter sp.
TTGAAGGTAGCTTGTGCTGACACAAGCTATGGCTGGAAGGTGGTTGTTGAATGTAGCTTGTGAGGACATAAACTATGGCTGGAGGGTGGGTGTTGAAGGTAGCTTAAGGGGACACAAGCTATGGCTGGATGGTGGGTGTTGAAGGCAGCTTGTGAGGACACAAGCTATGGCTGGAAAGTGGGTGTTGAAGGTAGCTTGTGAGGACAAGTTATGGCCGGAAAAGAATCACATGGCTAACGGCGAAGATCCCGGACGGATGTTAAAGCAAAAAATCATACAAGCTCTTTCCATAAGTTTTATTTTTTCACTTTATCAAAACGATGATGCATCATACGAACATGCTGCATGTTAATTCCATCTACCTCTCCTTTTTCATTTTTGGTAAACTGAGCAACAACATACCACCTGTCTCCAACAGCTTCCATTTCAAAAAGGAACTTATTTTCTCCGTCGGGTATTAATAGTTTATCAGAAATTGTTGGACGTCGTATGATCAGTTGATTATTCTCATTGAGAACGATCCTGCAATAAAAATCAAGATGCCTGCTGTGATATTCGCCTGTAAATTGCTCCAGGTAATCTTTTGAATTATTGACAACCGTTTTCACTTTTGTGAAATTCATTACACTTCCGTCGGCAGACCATGCCTGCATTTTCATAACTGAATCTTTCGAGGCTTTTGTGATTTGAATGATTGTGCCGAAATCAGGTTCCTTAAATAAATTTTCACCAACAGGAATCATCGTGAAATACTCGCTGGAAGTATAATAAAAATGAAGACTGTCATCTACCTGTTTAATATCGTAAAACCTGATATTAGGGAAGTGGCTGCTGTGGCCAACAGGTATTTGCTGAGAATAACGACCGGCATATTTTGCAAGTTCATTTTTCCCAATTTTCACAGGATTACCGGATACGGCAGGGGCAATACTTTTAGTGCCTGCTTTTTTATTCAACAATGTATCCGCAATGCTCATCGCCATTACCATATTGTCGTGTACATTACCCAAACCAATAATGGTTATTTTTTGTGCCGGAATACGGGTCATATAAAAATCATGATTCACACCACCATGCCGAATGATAGTTGTGTTTTCAATTTTCTGCCATTCATGTCCGAATACATAATGTACTTCGGGAGAAAGCACCGGAATAGGGCGTGCATTTTTATACAAGCGATGAAATGCTTTTGCTACAACAGATGCAGAATCTTCTAACGCTATTGCCCATTTTTCTAAATCGGAAGCTGTGGTAACAATTCTATAGTTGCCACCAGGCGAAGTTTTTACACCAACCTGTTTAAAATACTTTCCACTGCCATAGTATTTGTCTGCCAGGCCGGGGATGATCTGGTCAAGATAATCATTCATGAAAGTTGCTTTCATTCCTAATGGCTCAAAAAGTTTCTGTTTTAAATAGTCAGGCAAGTTTTTTTCAGATGCAATTTCCATGATCATCCGCAGCAATGCAAAATCTGAATTGGAATACATATATCCTTTTCCCGGTTCAACCTGCGGCCTGGGTTGATTATATAGAAAAGTCAGCAATTGTTCTTTATCTACCCGGTTATTCATATCAGCCTGCATCAGTAGCATGGTTGCCCATTCATCATCAAAACCACTGCTGTGGTTCAGCAGATTCTGAATGGTAACATTATTACTCCACTGCGGTAATTTTGGAAAATAGGTTTTCACTTTATCATCAAACCTTAACAGACCTTCTGCTTCCATTAATGCAAGACCTGCGCACATAAACTCTCTAGCCCCGGAATAACCAAGCCGCACAGGTGTGTTATGTGTAAACGCAATTTCATGCTCCAGGTTAGCCATGCCGTAGGCTTTCTTTGTAACTGTTTTCCCGTTTTGAAGAATAGTAATTGCAATACCGGGAGACAATGTGTTGTTAACGGACCTGAAAAGCGAGTCAATAAATTGGCCGGTTGTTTTGATTTGAGCTGATAGTTTCAAAACATTCAAAACAATAGCAAAAATTAAAAACCAGGATTTCATTCAATTGATTTTATAATTGTTATTTTTTTTCATTGCAGTCTTTTCAGGTCTTTAACTGCCACCATATCTGTTCCTGCTTAATTAGCTCATTCATGCATGAACTAATTTCCCCCGGCCGCCTGTCTTTTTCATCCATAGGTTTAGACCCCTGTAGAAGGCGACCAGGTGTTTACTCCCGGGATGCGGCCCGGGGGACCGCTCTATTTTTTTGTTTTGGATTTCTTTAGCATCGACTCATACTTCCCGATCCAATCCTTCACCGTCATTTTGCTCATCAGCTCTCCAAACAATTTAAAAGGGATCTTTCCGGGGTTTTTAAAACGGATACAACTTTTTCCCATGTCCAGTTTGGCGTCGGTATGTTTCGGGTATTCTTTCACGAACCATTCCAGGAGCTCCGGATCCATATAAATGCCCATATGATAAAATGCGATAAAATTCTTCTGGCTGGCTAAACCGGCAAAAGGCAGGGGATCTGAAGGTGTACAATGATAACCCGCGGGGTAAATGGAATGGGGAACCACGTAACCCAACATTCCGTAACCCATCACTTCCTTAAAACCTTCCGGGAGGTTTTTCAAGATTTCCCTGCGCAATTGTATGATGGCTTCTTTTCTATCCGCAGGCAATTCAGCTATATAGTCATCCGGAGTTTTGGCTTTCGATTGCATAATTGTTGATTATTGTTGCATAAATTTATGTCGACACATTTACCTGGATTACACCTTTGTTGTTCAGAATCATTACAAGTTACTTACTCTCCAACTTTGTTGTCATGCCAGTTTATATTAGGACTGACCTAAGATATACACAATAACACGCAATAGGAAGGTGTAGGCTGTGGCCTTTACCTGGCAATCTTACACCCGTGAGCTGCCCCTTTTAGCTGACTCTCTATGGTTTGTCCGTCAATGAGTGCACTGTGCCCGATAATTTTTCCGTCTTTAAACTTAAAGAACCTGTAGCCAATAGCAAACAATTCCAGCCCGGTTGGTTCAATATCCCGCCAAACACCTGTATGCTTCAAATGCATTTTTATTTTTACAATGCTTTTGCTGCCTTCACTTACCAGGTCTTCAACGATGGTTCGATGTTCAAAAGAAAGGCCTGTGCTGATAATCCATTTTTTTGTTCCTTCTTTACCAGGAGCAAATGTTGGTGGTAAAGAAATATCTCGGAAATCAGGATGTAAAAAACTATCTAATTTTTCAAATGCTTTATTGTTCCAAATTTGGTCAATAAAGTTTTTAACTACAATCGAATTTTTCATTTTTGCAAATTGTTTTAATGATCAATATTGCAAAGCTGGAAATCAGCCCCGAAACCAACCTGCGTCAAAAATCACAAAATTTACTTCAGGGCCCGAAACCTGCTCAGCGTTTCCCGGCTAATGCCTAAATACGAGGCTATCTGGGTGAGGGATACTCTTTGTAAAAAGTCAGGGTGTTGGGATATTAAGGTGTCAAATCGTTGTTTGGGAGGCAATAGTTTGAAAGAGGAAGAATGTTCTTCCTGTTTTGTTATAACCAGTTCTAAAACCTTTCTTCCAAAAGACTCAATTTCGTGAGATTGGCTGTAAGCTGATAAAAGTTTTACCTTGTCAAATCGCAATACTTTTGTTTTCTCATAAGCCTTTATGGTGTACTCCGATCTTGAAGATGTAGTCAGGCTTTTGATGTTCGTTGCAAAATCATTCTCAAAATAAAAAGCAGTATTGATTTCTTTCCCGTCGAGGTTGTAGAATGATTTACAAAGTCCGGAACTAATGAAAAAAATTGAATTGCAGATTTGTCCTTCTTTTAATAAAGGTTCGTTTTTCTGAAATTCTATTTCTTCCAGGCAGTTGTCCAATGCAGCCCAGCTTTGTTCGGAAAAGCTGGTTAATGTCCTAATGTAGTTTAGCAGGTTGTTCATTTCTTAAACCCGTCATAAAATAAACGCTACCGGAAAAAGGTTGCCGATGTACCGGAAGTTAATTGCCCTTCTGTCCGGTAAGTTAGATATAGTTGAATAAAGAACGGTCTTATGCTGGCAGAATCTTTGTAGAGATACATTGACCATGCCTGTTCCACAACAGAAAATTTAAAAAACAACCATGAAAAAGAACAATTTTCCAGGGATGATGATCCCTCTCTTACTGGCAGGACTATTGCTATCCGTTACTGTTTTTTCGCAGAATTCAAAAGAGAACAAACTTATTGAAGACAGTAAAGAGGCGCAGGCTGAGTTTGTGAAGAGTGATAGCCTGATGCAAAGTTTATTTGAGAATGCATATGCATACGTCATTTTTCCCAATATAGGGAAAGGTGCTATTGGTATTGGCGGCGCGGCTGGTAACGGGATTGTTTTTCAAAACGGAGCCCCCATTGGCAGTGCTAAGATGAAACAATTGAGTATCGGTTTCCAGCTTGGTGGCCAGGCTTACCGGGAGGTTATTTTTTTTGAAAACGAAGCTGCACTGGAACGGTTTAAGCAAGATAATTTTGAATTTGCGGCCCAGGCTTCAGCGGTAGCGGCAACCAAGGGTGCTTCGGCGAACGTTAAATACAGGGATGGCGTAATGGTGTTCACGCAGGAAAAAAAGGGCCTGATGTACGAGGCTTCCATTGGCGGACAAAAGTTTAGTTACGCATCGTTTTAAAATCTTTGCGAGGATAGATCGGTGATGGGGCGGGACATTGTATCCTCACAAGCCGCTACATAATGTATGAGATTACCATAATCCCGGCGGTGAAGCAGGCTTACAAGTTTCACCGCCAAGGCTCGTGTCCTCACGAGCCGCAGTTTCATCGTCTGTACCAATCCCTATAATCTTGTAAGAAATCAAAATCATTGATGCCTTTTTCGTAAAACCTGCAGGAAGAATAATAGTAATCACAGGGATCGGCAACAAGATTCCACTTGCCTCTCATAGGGTTTAAATGTATATAGTTTAGTTTTTGCTCTATTGTAGCTGATTGGTTTAATAAGAACCAATCAGCTTTAGTTTGCCAGAAGTTATAATTACGGCTGTGCCAGTCAACCCTATAGTGAGGTAAATGGTGTGGGGCTTTTTGTTTTAAGATTTCCTGGAACTTGTGTGCCGTAAATTTCATGAAACTGGCTACAGCGCTTTCATTGCCATTATTTTCAAGTAGTTCCCAAACCAGGTGAATGTGATTGGGCATGATAACAAAACCATAAACCCTGATGCAACCTTTGTGGTATAAATAAGACAAGCAATGAGCTACAACGGGCTCTAAATTGAAATCTTTTATTAGTTGTTGCCATTGGTGAATAGTGGCCGTGTAGAAGTATAGCCCGTTTTGAAGCATGCTATACTAAAATAAGTACTGGCCGTTAGAAAGTAAAGTGGTTTGTAGTGACAACAGCCCTGGCGGGGCGCCATTGCAGGAAAGCCTTTAATCTGTAGTCGCTATCGAGGAATGGTTGATGATCAAAAGTGGCTTGTGAGGACACAAGCCTTGGCAGAAAATTCCGTGGCAGAAAAAAGTTTGTGAGGACCCAAGCCCTGGCGGAATAAGCTAGTTGGGAGAACAGCCCTGGCGGGAGCTGTTGCAGAAAAAGTCTTTAATCAGCAGCCGCTATCGAGGTATGGTTGATGATCAAAAGTGGCTTGTGAGGACACAAGCCGTGGCAGAAAAAAGTTTGTGGGGACACAATACCTGGCGGAAAAAAACTAGTGGAGACAGCAGACCCGGAGAAAAAATCATTGACTCCGGTTATTGGTGCAGCAACTCACAAGAGCCAGGCGAACACCAACAAACGGAACAGCCATTCTAAAAAATACCCGGGTTCTTCGTTTGCAGTATTTTTAATCAAATCAAATTGATGCGGAAAAAAATAATTCCTCTTTCGTGGCTTTCCATTTTTTTCACTTTAGTGTTGCAGGCGCAGCATCCTGCCAGGCAGGAGGTACTTACGAAAACTGTAGACAGCATCCTGCAGGGTGCTGTAGATAATAAATTGATTCCCGGGGCGGTCATCAAAATAAAAAAAGACAACCAGGTCATTTGCAGAAAAGCTTTTGGTTTTGCAGAAAGAAATGATT
>DASTMJ010000272.1:0-9626 GCA_035714205.1 Flavisolibacter sp.
AAATTGCTGATGGTGCTGTTACTAATCCCAAACTTGCAGACAATTCTGTAAGTACTGCTAAAATCCAGGACGGATCAATTACTGCTGAAAAATTAGCAGCTGGTATAATTGGAAGCTCTAACCCAACAGGACCTGCAGGTGGTGATCTTACCGGGACATACCCTAATCCAACCTTAGGAACAGCAACAGTAGACAATACAAAACTTGCGGACAATGCCGTTGGAACTTCCAAAGTGCAGGACGGAAGTATTACTTCCATAAAATTGGCTGCCGGTATTATACCAACAACCCTGCCTCCAACTGGTTCTGCAGGGGGTGATTTAACCGGTAATTATCCGAATCCGACAATTGCCGCAAATACCATTAATAATACAAAACTGACTGATAATGCGGTAACAACTACTAAGATTTTAGATGGTTCTGTAACTGCAGCAAAGCTGGCAGCAGGGGTTATACCAAATTCTTTGCCTCCTTCAGGTACTGCAGGTGGAGATTTAACGGGTTCATATCCGAATCCAACAATTAACAGTGGCGCTGTAACTACAACAAAACTTGCAGATGGTGCGGTAAGTACAACAAAAATTATTGATGCCAATGTAACCACACCAAAGCTAGCAGATGGTAGTGTAACATCCGCTAAAATAGCTGCCGGTGTTATCCCAACAACTTTACCTCCAACGGGAACGGCTGGTGGAGATTTAACCGGTTCGTATCCCAATCCAAACATTAACAGTGGAGCCGTAACTACCACTAAACTTGCCGATGGTGCGGTAAGTACAACAAAAATTATTGATGCTAATGTTACTACACCAAAGCTGGCAGATGGAAGTGTGACATCTGCAAAACTAGCTGCCGGTGTTATTCCTGTGAGTTTACCTCCAACGGGAACGGCTGGTGGAGATTTAACAGGTTCGTATCCCAATCCAAACATTAACAGCAGCGCTGTAACAACCGCGAAAATTGCTGATGGGGCTGTAACTTCTGCTAAACTGGCACCTGGTGTTATACCATCTTCATTACCACCAAGCGGCACTGCGGGTGGTGATCTTACCGGGACATATCCCAATCCAACCTTAGGAACAGCTACAGTAGACAATACAAAACTTGCGGACAATGCCGTTGGAACTTCCAAGGTGCAGGACGGAAGTATTACGTCTATTAAATTAGCTGCCGGTATTATACCAACAACCTTGCCTCCAACTGGTACTGCAGGGGGTGATTTAACCGGTACTTATCCGAATCCAATGATTAACAGTGGCGCAGTAACAACAACAAAACTTGCCGATGGTGCGGTAAGTACAACAAAAATTATTGATGCCAATGTAACCACACCAAAGCTGGCAGATGGTAGTGTAACATCTGCTAAAATAGCTGCAGGTGTTATCCCAACAACTTTACCTCCATCGGGTGCAGCTGGTGGGGATCTGGCGGGAACTTATCCCGCACCTGCTGTGGCCAACAATGCTATTACAACAGCAAAGATTGCTGATGGTGCCATTACAACTGCAAAAGTGATGGATGGATCTATTACTGCTGAAAAATTAGCGGCTGGTGTAATTGGAGGTTCTAACCCAACGGGACCAGCTGGGGGCGATCTTACCGGAACATATCCCAATCCAACTATTAACAGTGGTACCGTAACAACAACAAAACTTGCCGATGGCTCTGTAAGTACAATTAAAATCATTGATGCCAATGTGACCAACGCCAAGCTTGCAGACAATGCAGTTACAACTTCAAAAATTGCAGACGCTTCAATTACATCTGGCAAATTAGCTGCAGGAGTGATCCCGACTTCACTTCCTCCAAATGGTACCGCCGGTGGCGATCTTACAGGTTCTTACCCTGCACCCACAATTGCTGCGGGTGTCGTGACAACCACGAAATTGGCTGATGGAGCGGTAAGCACAACAAAGATTATTGATGCCAATGTAACTACACCAAAACTAGCTGATGGAAGTGTTACTACAGCTAAACTGGCTGCTGGTGTAATTCCAACTACTCTACCACCTTCTGGAACAGCAGGCGGAGATTTGACCGGTACCTATCCAAATCCAGCAATTAACAATGGTGTTGTAACAACAACAAAACTTGCTGACGGAGCTGTAAGTACTGCTAAAATTATTGACGCTAATGTAACTACTCCAAAACTGGCAGATGGTAGTGTTACATCGGTAAAAATTGCGTCAGGAGTTATTCCAACTGCATTACCACCAATCGGCACTGCCGGTGGTGATCTTTCGGGAACATACCCGAACCCAACGGTAAATAAAATTAAAGGAGTAACTGTAAGCGCTACTGTACCTACATCAGGGCAGGTATTAAAATTTGATGGAACCCAATGGGCACCGGCTACTGACAATACTGGTTCAGGTGGTTCGCTCACCCTGCCATATACATCTTCGCTTTCATCTTCTTCCACTTTGTTTTCTATCAGTAATACAGGCTCTGGGAATGCATTACATGGTGCTGCTAGCAGTGGTAACGCTGTTTATGGAAATTCAACATCAGGTGGAGCCGGCGTATTAGGCCAGGCAGCAAATGGTGGATTTGGATTGAAAGCCGATGTAACTACCGGAACCGGAGTTTATTCAAGTACACTTGATGGAAATGCGGGAGCCTTTTTTATTTCTGATGTAACTAATTGGAGTGATGGACTTTTTGTTACCAATTCAGGCGCAGGAGCAGGAATCTATACTGAAAGCTACAACAACCATGGTTTGATGGGAATGACATTTTCTCCAAACACTGGATATTATGGAAATGCAGGAGTGATTGGTTTGAATAACGGAGGTGGTATTGGTGTATTAGGTGTTGCTTTTGGTACAACTGATGCCGGGGTACATGGTGTTAATTTTGCTGGTGGGCCAGGTTTGAAAGGCACATCAGCCATTGATGGCGGTACCGCATTGGAAGGTGAACTGGAAGCATCCACAGGTAATACGGCAGTTTTTAAGGTGAATGGCACAAACGTAGCCAGGATTGACCATACTGGTAAAGGATTTTTTAATGGCGGAACCCAAATGAGCGGAGCGGACGTAGCTGAATTTTTTGATGTGGAAGGTGAAACAAACTCATATGAACCAGGCGATGTCCTGATCATTTCTCAATCTTCTGATCGTAAAGTTGAAAAATCTGCAACACCTTATTCCACTTTAGTTGCAGGTGTGTATGCTACGAAGCCAGGTTTATTATTAACCGAACAAAATGCCGAACAGGACCAATTGGATGAAATGGTACCAATGGGTGTGATTGGTGTTATTCCAACAAAAGTTTGCCTGGAGGGTGGTGCTATTAAAAGAGGTGATCTGTTGGTGACTTCCTCAATTCCAGGGGTTGCCATGAAAGCCGATCCGGATAAAGTAAAAGTGGGACAGGTAATTGGTAAGGCCTTGCAGGATTTTACCGGTAACGAAGTTGGAAAAATAAAAGTATTGGTCAGCATTAAATAACGAATTCAACCTTTTCTTATGAAAACCATAAATAAAATTCATTTCATTTTTATCCTGATGTTGTTATTAGGAGGTACCGCTGTTAACGCCCAATCTCAGGGTTCAAATAGAGAACGGGCATTAAAAAGATTTGCATTGGAGCTAGAACAAAGACAAAGGCATAAGGAAGCATTGCTTTTAAAGGCAAAGAATCAACAAATGAATAAAGGAACATCTGTGGTACCTGCCAATGGTCAATCCCAGCAAACTATATCATTGAGTCCGGTTAATGGCGAACCTGCAACCTCTACAGGATCGAATACAACTTTACAAACAAAAAAAGTAATAAGTAGGAAAGAACAATAATATCGATGCATAAAGAGTGAGAATAATAACACAAACTTTTCAACACTCTTTTTTCAAATCTTTATTTTGCAGGTATGATAAAATTTATCATACCTTTTTTATTGCTTTTTCATTCTGCTGCAGTAGCACAAACAGATTCTGTTGATGTAATTACGTTAAGTAAGGAAACAATTTTGAGTGAAGTGGTCATCCGCAATGATCTTAATGTGATACAATTTCTGCAACGGGTGAAAAATGACACAAGTTTTTATAAAGCGTTCCGCAACCTGAGAGTTTTGAATTTTACTTCCTTCAACAACATACAAATGCTAAACAAAAATGGCAATGTAAATGCTTCACTGTATAGCAAAACAAAACAAAACCGGGCAGACAATTGTCGTACGATGGAAGTACTGGAGCAAAAATATACAGGCGACATGTTTGATAAGGGGCAGTTGAATTACTATACTGCCGAATTATATGCCAGCTTATTTTTTACGAATGGTAAAGTTTGCAACGAAACCAATATTGTTACCGGAACTGAGAGAGATGTTCGCAGTAAAAAGGGTATTCAAAAACATAAGGAACAATTAAAAATGTTGTTCTTTAACCCTGGCAAAAAAATTCCGGGCATACCCTTTATTGGAGATAAAATTGACATTTTTGATCCGGAGGTTTCACAATATTATTCTTACTCGGTTGACATGGAAGAAATGAGTGGACAAAACTGTTATGTTTTTAAAATTTTGCCCAAACAAGATCTTAGCTCATCACAAAAAAATAAAATTGTATTTGACAATATTACTACCTGGTTCAATGCTAAAACCATGGAAATAGTTGGCCGTAATTACGACCTCAGTTACAACACCCCGCTATACGATTTCAAAGTTCATATGGAGGTGGAAATGACAAAGTTTGAAGACCTGCTGGTTCCGCAGGTGTTGCGTTATACCGGCAATTGGAAGGTTGCTTTTAAAAAACGTGAGCGAGGAATATTCACAGCCACTTTGTTCGACTTTTCAAAGGGATAGTTTTTATGCTATCAGCAGTATCTGGTCTATTCAGTAATGGTTGCGTCGCACACTTCATCCTCCGTACCCATCATAACCAGTGAGTTCTCACCCAAAATAGCCTTTCCCGATTTCAGATTTCACAGTTTATAGACCAGCGTCTTCAAACAGATCACCTCAAAAAAATAAATTTTCTGTAGTTACATCAACTCCTTATTGTTTTTACATATCCTCTCCATTTTTCTATAACTTGGCGCATATCATTTGGCAATTCCGAATCGAAATACATTTCTTCGCCTGTGGAAGGATGTGTAAATCCTAAGGTTTTAGCGTGTAAGGCTTGTCTTGGACAGATCATAAAACAATTATCAACAAATTGTTTGTATTTACTGAATATAGTTCCCTTTACAATTTTATCACCGCCATAAAAATCATCATTAAATAAAGGGTGGCCAATGTATTTCATATGTACCCTTATCTGGTGTGTTCGGCCAGTTTCCAGTGTACATTGAACAACGGTCACATAATTAAATCGTTCCAGCACTTTGTAGTGAGTTATGGCATCCTTCCCGTGGTCTCCCTCCGGATAAGCCTCAAAAAGTTTTCGGTAGCGAAGGTTACGGCCTACATGCGCCACAATAGTTCCTTCATCCTGTTCTACATCGCCCCAAACCAATGCCATGTAGTTTCGTTTAACAGTATGATCGTAAAATTGTTTAGCAAGATGACGCATGGCCTTATCATTTTTTGCCAATACCAGCAGCCCGCTTGTATTTTTATCAATCCGGTGCACAAGTCCAAACCTGGGAAGTGTTTCTTCTGAGATGTCCGGGTTATTTTGTTGCAGATAATAAGCAACGCCATTTAGCAAAGTGCCATTATAGTTTCCGCTACCAGGGTGTACCACCAGCCCGGCAGGTTTATTAATCAGCAAAATATCATCATCTTCATATGCAATATTCAGCGGAATGTTTTCAGGCACAATTACGGTTGATTCCGGGGAAAGATCAGAGTACACAACAATCTGGTCGTATGGCTTTATTTTGTAATTCTGCTTAACCTCTTTGTTATTTACCAATACCAAACCTGAATTTATAGCCTGCTGCAGTTTATTTCGGGTTGCACCTTCAATGCGGTTCATTAAAAATTTATCAATGCGGTATGGCTCCTGGCCTTTGTCTATATTGAACGTAAACCGTTGGTAAAGTTCATCGCTGTTCTCCGCCTGGTCTTCATTTACACGGCTAAATTCATCGTTAGTCATACCTGCAAAAATAAAGGGACTAAAGTTGGTATTTTTGCATATGCAAACACAAATTGTGGAATTTGAGGATCTGGGTGAAAAGGATTATAAATCTGTGTGGGACTACCAGGAAACTTTGTTGCAGGAAAATATCAGGATCAAAGCTTCAATAGCCAGCCCGGTGCTTATTGATAACGATAATAGTGTAATGAAAGAGAAACCCGATACGACCAATTACTTGTTATTTGTTGAACATCCACCTGTATATACGTTAGGGAAAAGCGGAAAGATCGAACATGTATTGATCAATGAGGAAGAAAGAAGAACCAGGGGCATAGAATTTTTTCATACAAACAGGGGAGGAGATATCACCTTTCATGGGCCACAGCAATTAGTTGGATATCCCATATTTGATCTTGAAAAATTTTATACCGATATAGGCCGGTATTTAAGAGAACTGGAGGAAGTGATCATCCTGACTCTGGCTGAGTATGGAATTTCCGCAGGGAGATCAGCCGGGGAAACAGGTGTTTGGATAGATGCGCATATACCCGGAAAAGAAAGAAAGATCTGTGCCATGGGTGTGCGCTGCAGCCGCTGGATCACTATGCATGGTTTTGCATTGAATGTGAATACAGACCTCAATTATTTTAATTATATCATTCCTTGTGGGATTCAGAATAAAAAAGTTACATCCATTAAAGAAGAATTAGGCAGGGAAGTATCCATGGATGAACTAAAAAAACGTGTTAAGAAAAATTTTGAAACCGTTTTTAATGTTTTGATCAAACCAATTAACAAAACTCAAAAATCTTTCGATAAATAAAATTTGTTTTTTTCAACCAGTTGGTCTTCGTGGTAAAGTTCAAACTTGAACCAGCCGGCATGAATGAAATTAGATTTATCAAGCGTCAGACCACTTTCCCTGATGTTTTTGAGTTCGAATAAAAAATCGTCATTTTCCTCGTAAAACTTAATGTGATATTTTTTGCGGTCTGCATCTGGTAGGTTTATATAAACATAACCGTCTCTGTTTGTATATACGTAATAGGAGGGAACAAAATCTGGTTTTTTCACCAGCGGTTTTGTATTATTCTCTTTAATTTCTTTTGGTATGGTAGTTTGGAAAGCATGGGTGGTATCTATAGAGGGACGCTGGGGTTTTGTAAAGAAAAACTCGCCTTTGTCCAGGTTAACGAATAATCTATAAAACATGTGGTCGTTAGGAGCCTTGGTATCGGCAAAACCATTTTGAATGGCAGAAGGATCCGTAACACTTATGATGGTTTTATAATTTTTTAGGCTGTCATGCGATCGTTGAATGCTGATCTGTTTTGTAACAGGATAATTATTCACCCAACCAACAATAACACGATTGTTACCTGCATTACGAACTGAAAATCGGGGTAAGGTATCCTGTGCCTTCACGGAAAAACCAGCAATGAAGAATAAGGCTGAAAACAACAAAACCTTGATCAATTTCATAGATATCGATTACTATTCACAAAAAAAGATACGGTGCAAATATAATTGCTCGTTGTTCTTAATGTTAAAATATTAATGTTCCCTTCATTAAAGATTCGTTACCCTGCAGGCCACCACTGTGAATTACCAGTATCCTGCTGTCACTTGGGAAATAAGAATTCTTTAAAAGATCATTTACAGCATAAAATAATTTTCCGGTATATACAAAGTCAGAAGGTATACCGGTTTTCCTGAACCACTCGTTCATAAAATCAATTAATGCCGGTTTGTGTTTGGCATAACCACCAAAATGATAGTCATGTATTAACTCAAATTGATTTTTCTTTTCAGCTGGTAAGAGGCTATTGATATCATCCGTTAATTTAAAATGATTTTTAAGTACAGGTATCCCTGTTATTTTATTCTGATAGCTCCCTGATACTATGCCGGCCAGCATCGTACCTGTTCCTACCGCAGCAACAATATGTGTGTACTCTTGAATATTTACGAGTTTTAAAATTTCACTGGCGCCAGCCATACCTTTAATTCCATAGCCTCCTTCATTAATAATGTAAAGTTCATTTTCATCATATTTGTTCATCAATTCGGGGGGGAGCCTTTTTTGTTTATACTCTTCCCGTGAGACAAAAAACAGTTGCATGCCAAATGAGATTGCTTTTTTGAGGGTATGCGATAATTCATTCGGTTTTTCTCCCCTGATAATACCGATACTTTTAATATCGTTCAATTGAGCAGCAGCGGCCGTGGCTACAATATGGTTTGAAAAAGCGCCGCCAAATGTTACAAGGCTGCCTCTGGTAGAGTTTTTAACCTCTTCGATATAATGTTTTAATTTAAACCATTTATTTCCGGATATATCTGGGTGGATTTTGTCAATACGTAAAACATTTACCGTGGTATGAAATTTATATAAAGATGAAACCGGGTCTGTTGTGCAGGATTCAAAGTGAAAAATGTCTTTCATAGTTATTGAAATCTAAATTAATTTAATTTCGGGCCCGATTAAAAAAAGTATATGAAACCAACCTTAGTGATCATGGCCGCCGGAATGGCTTCCCGTTATGGCAGTATGAAACAGATACAACAATTTGGCCCCAGCGGAGAAACCATTATGGACTATTCAATTTATGATGCGATCAAAGCAGGATTTAAGAAAGTAGTATTTATTATACGTAAAGATTTTGCGGAAGATTTCAAAGAAATTTTCGAACCAAAGCTCCAGGGAAAAATTGAAACGGAATATGTATACCAGGAAATGGATAAATTTCTGGAGGGGTATGAAATACCTGAAGAAAGAACAAAACCCTGGGGAACATCGCACGCAATTTTATGTTCTAGCGAAACAGTAAATGCCCCATTTGCCGTGATAAATGCAGACGACTTTTATGGCAGCGATTCCTTTCAAAAAGCACACAATTTCCTGCAGAATGAATGCAAAGAAGATGTTTATGCAATTATAGGTTACGAACTGGCTAAAACTTTATCTGAACATGGTTCTGTAAGCCGTGGTGTAGTGCAGGTAGACACAAAAAACAACCTGGAAGCCATTTATGAACGTTTGAAAATTTACCGGGAAAATGGAAAGATCATTTCCGAAGAACCTGATGGCAGCAAAATGGAGTTACCCGAGGAATCAAAAGCATCCATGAACTTCTGGTGTTTTCATCCTTCGGTTTTTTCATTCCTTGAAAAGGGTTTCAAAACCTTTCTTGAAGAAAATATCAATAATATCAAAGCGGAATACCTGATCCCATTCTCTGCCGACCAATTTATTAAAAAAGGATTGGGAGTGATTAAGGTGATCCCAACCTCATCGCAATGGTTTGGTGTAACTTATAAGGAAGACGCACCTGTTGTGCAAAAAAAGTTAAGCGAGCTGGTAGCAAGCGGAGCATACCCTCAAAATTTATGGAGCATTCCTAAACCTTCAGAGGCTGGTGCTCAGTAGTGATTAACCTCTTGAAATTAAAAAGCCCTCAATAAATTGAGGGCTTTCTTTTTATGTAAACTTTTTAATCCACTTTCACCATAAAAACAAAATCCGAGATCTTTTTCACCTGTTGCATTCTTTCGGTTCCTTTCAGGTTTGAAGAAGAAGGAATTTTAATATAT